>NZ_CP095075.1:3830080-4154097 GCF_022921115.1 Halobacillus amylolyticus
AGAAGAGCCCAGCATGGTACAGGCGGGAATGCGTAGTGGCAATGTGGGAACAGTTTGCATCGATTACTGCACAGCTTGATGAAATGATTCATCAAAGGGTCACAGATCAAAACCGTACGAAGGTTTTAGAAGAAGTGGACAAGCTTCTGGATCAGCGGGAACAGTTGTTAACAAGTCTTCCGCAGCCGCAAACATCAGAGGAGCAAGCGATTGTCGAAAGAATTATCAAAAGAGAACCGGCAATGAATCAAAAGCTTGAATTTTTGCTGAACGATTTGAAGGTGGATTTACGCAACATGAAAAAGCAGAAATCCAGCAAGCAGCGCTATACAAATCCCTATCAAAGTGTTTCGACTTATGATGGGATGTTTATGGACCACAAAAAGTAATAGGAGACGATTATGTCAGAATTAACAGCTTCTCAACATCATATGCTAAAAGAATATAAACAATTGTTAGCGGTCATTAGTGAAGGATTCGAATACTTAGAAAAGAATTTAGATAAAGAAGCACCTCCTCAAGCACAACAGGTGTTTGAAGATGTGTTAGTTGCTTTTCAACAGCTAAGCCATACACATGAGCAAATTCTTGAGCTTCTTCACGAAGATGCACGCACAAGAGAGCTTGTGAACGAGTTTCACGATATCGTCAAGCTGCTTGAAAAATGGTTCATACTAGGAACCAATCAAGAAAAGCGTCAATTACTCATACAAGAGGTCGTTCCTGTTTATGAAAGCTGGCGCTCACGGATGCAGTCCTTCATTAATCCATATACGGCCCATTAAGGGATCAGAGGTACCTTGTTTATATAAAAATGAGGTGCTTCTTTTTCTAATAAAAATTCCCCTTTCTTTTTAGAAAATATTCTGTCGTATTTGCATTCATATGTGTCTGTTGTTGTCAAAAAGGTAATTATCATGCGTTGATAACGCTCATTTCCGCGGTGATCTCCTAGGTTCCAGCATTTACCGACACTATTTCGTCAAAAAATTCCGAAAGTTTATGCAGGAATGAGGCAGGGTATGGTAGAATATAAACTACATAAGGATGAAAGGAGGACACTTGTAATGAATTACAATATTCGTGGTGAAAATCTTGAGGTGACTGATTCCATAAAGGAATATGTGGAGAAAAAGGTGGGCAAACTTGAACGCTATTTTGACACTCCCCTTACTTCAGAGGTTCACGTAAATTTAAGTGTCTATAATGATGAGCAGACAATTGAGGTAACAATCCCGATGAAGAACTTGCTTCTTCGTGCAGAGGAACACAATACTGACTTATACGCTGCCATCGACCTTGTGGTGGATAAACTTGAAAGACAAATCCGAAAGCATAAAACAAAAGTCAATCGGAGGTCTCGCCAAGAAGGTGCTCCTAAATACGTCTTTGCTGAACTGGAAAGGGAAGCACAACAACAACAGCTTGCAGTAGAAGATGAATCTGATATTGAAATTGTAAAAACGAAGCGTTTTGATCTTAAACCAATGGATAGTGAAGAAGCAGCACTCCAAATGGATATGCTTGGACACGCATTCTATGTGTTTACCAATTCATTAACAGACGAAACAAATATTGTTTATAAACGTCGAGATGGTCGTTATGGCTTAATCGAAACGTAATAAGGCATTCTTTAAAAACCGGCAGCAGCCCTGAAAACACAGGGCTGCTGTTTTTTTGTTGGGAGAACCTTTACTAGTAGTATCTTATGTACGTTAATAAGGCTCTGCTTTTGTTGCGAAAAGTATAAATTACTTACATTTTATATTCCCGTATTGACGAGAAAGGCCTTTTTACGTCGTAAAAACCCGTTTTATGAAATCAAAAGATTAACTGAAGCGGAGAACCATGCATTTTTCTTCCTATATAAATGGTGTTATAAATGAGTTGTACCATACCTGCCAGGGAGGCGAACCAATGAAAAATACTTATATGTGCTCCGACTGTGCTCATCTTTATCAAAAGATGCAGCAACAGGAAGAAACCATTGCCCAGCTTGTTGAAATTATCGGTGTCACGAATCGCCGTGTTTACGATCTTGATCAGAGACAGCTAGGCATGGCGCATGAGCTTATTCGTGAGCGTCAACCCCGTTTTGTTACCTCTTCTACCTCTTAATCGCCTCCTCCAAATAGACAATCCATCCCCGGATTGTCTATTTGTCTGTTATTTGAATGAAACTTGTC
This sequence comes from Halobacillus amylolyticus, assembly GCF_022921115.1. Taxonomy (NCBI): domain Bacteria; kingdom Bacillati; phylum Bacillota; class Bacilli; order Caryophanales; family Bacillaceae; genus Halobacillus; species Halobacillus amylolyticus. Next base: position 3,832,267 of record NZ_CP095075.1, read on the forward strand.
CAGGTTCGGGGCTAAGGGAAGGGGGCTTTACGCATTTCGTGTTTGTTGTCAGCCTGCTTCCCTTAGTGTTATGATAATGATTGGATTATACTATTCAACCGAAGATTGGAAATCAATAGAGGAGCGGTTGCAATGCTTGGAACTTTAAAGAAAATATTTGGTGATGATAATACACGTCAGCTCAAGCGTCTGGGAAAAATAGCTGAGCAAATTGATGCCCTAGAATCTGATATGGAGAAGTTATCAGATGATGGGTTAAGAGAGAAAACAAATGAATTTAAACAACGCTATGAAAAAGGCGAAAAACTGGATGATATGCTAGTTGAAGCCTTTGCGGTCGTCCGTGAAGGTTCTAAACGTGTGCTTAATATGCGCCCGTTTACGGTTCAGCTTATAGGCGGGAATGCTTTACATGAAGGTAATATTGCCGAGATGAAGACAGGGGAAGGGAAGACCCTCGCCTCTACCATGCCTGCCTATCTTAATGCCATTACGGGTAAAGGTGTACACATTATTACAGTCAATGATTATTTGGCAAGCCGTGACGCAACAGAAATGGGTGAGCTTTATAAATTTCTTGGACTGACAGTCGGTCTCAATACGAATGGATTGTCTAAGGATGAGAAGCGTGAAGCTTATGCTGCTGATATTACGTATGGCACAAACAATGAATTCGGCTTCGATTATTTGCGCGATAATATGGTTTTATATAAAGAGCAAATGGTTCAGCGTCCGCTTCATTTTGCCATTATTGATGAGGTGGACTCGATCCTAATCGATGAAGCTCGTACCCCGCTAATTATATCTGGTACGGCTTCGAAATCAGCTGATCTCTACCAATCGGCAAATTCGTTTGTTCGACTGCTTAGCGGTGAAGAAGACTTTACTTATGACGAAAAAACGAAAAACGTTCAATTGACGGAAGAAGGAATCAATAAGGCGGAGAAGTTTTTTAAGATTGAAAACTTGTTCGACCTATCCAATGTATCACTGATTCATCACATTAATCAGTCATTAAAAGCTCATGTAACCATGCATCGCGACACCGATTACGTCGTTGATGAAGGTGAAGTAGTGATCGTTGACCAATTCACTGGGCGCCTGATGAAAGGCCGCCGTTATAGTGATGGTTTGCACCAATCGATCGAGGCAAAAGAAGGTCTGGAAATTCAAAATGAAAGCATGACCTTAGCATCGATTACCTTCCAGAACCTTTTCCGTATGTATGAAAAATTATCTGGAATGACGGGGACAGCGAAAACGGAAGAAGAAGAATTCATGAACATTTATAATATGCGGGTTGTCATGATTCCGACGAACAAGCCGATCGTTCGTGATGATAAAGCCGATCTCGTGTATAAAACGATGGATGGGAAATTCAAAGCTGTTGTCGAGGATATTAAAGAACGTTACCAAAACGGACAGCCTGTGCTTGTCGGGACAGTTGCTGTTGAGACGTCTGAGATCATTTCGCGTTATTTAACAAAAGCGAAAGTACCGCACAATGTGTTAAACGCGAAGAACCACTTCCGTGAAGCAGAGATCATTGAGAACGCTGGTCAAAAAAGTGCTGTTACTATTGCAACGAACATGGCTGGACGTGGTACAGACATTAAACTAGGAGAAGGCGTTATTGAAGCAGGAGGTCTTGCCGTTATCGGTACAGAACGACATGAGTCTCGTCGGATCGATAACCAGCTTCGTGGCCGTTCAGGGCGTCAAGGTGATCCTGGTATGTCGCAATTTTATCTAGCCACAGATGATGAGTTAATGCGTCGCTTCGCTTCAGATAATATGCGCAGTATGATGGAACGTCTAGGCATGGATGATACCCAGCCTATTGAAAGTAAAATGATTTCCCGTGCCGTTGAATCTGCTCAAAAACGAGTGGAGGGCAATAACTTTGACGCACGTAAAACAGTACTTTCCTATGATGATGTACTTCGTCAGCAGCGTGAAGTGATCTATAAACAGCGTTATGAAGTGCTGACTTCAGAGAACTTGCGGGAGATTATTGAACAGATGATTGAACGTACTGTTGCAGAAACCGTTCAAGTTCATACGGCAGATGAAGAAGATGAAAACTGGGATCATGCAGCTATTGTTGAGTATCTTCGTGCCAATCTCCTTGAAGAAGGTGACATTACGGTAAGTGATCTGAAAGGGAAAGAGCCTGAGGAAATGCAGGAGCTCATTTTGGAAAAAGTGAAGATGCGCTATGACGAGAAAGAGGAAGAACTTTCAGAGGAACAAATGAGAGAGTTCGAAAAAGTCATCTTGCTGCGCTCCGTCGACCAAAAATGGATGGACCATATTGACCAAATGGACCAGCTTCGTCAGGGAATTCATTTGCGTGCTTACGGTCAAAATGATCCACTGCGCGAATACCAATTTGAAGGCTTTAGTATGTTTGAAAAGATGGTCAAAACGATCGATGAAGAAGTAGCGCGTTATATCATGAAAGCTCAAATTAGAAGCAACCTGCAGCGTGAAGAAGTTGCCCAGGGAGCAAAAGCTGTTTCGAGCGGAAGTGAAGAAAGTAAAGAAAGTAAAAAGAAATCGCCTTATGTGAAGAAGGATACTGTTGGGCGTAATGACCCTTGTCCATGCGGCAGTGGTAAAAAGTATAAAAACTGTCACGGAAAGTAATAGGATGAGGCACTCTCTGCTTTTTTTAGGGGGTGTCTTGCCTTGTGTTTAACGAACGTTAATAGGAGTGATCTAGATGGATATGGCAGAAATTCGCCACGAGTTAGATAATACAGCTAAGCAGTTAGCTGATTTCAGGGGGTCTCTTTGACGCCGATCAAAAGAAGACACGCATTGCTGAGCTTGAAGAACAAATGACTGAGCCCGGATTTTGGGATGATCAGGATACTGCTCAAACAGTGATCAACGAAGTAAACGCTTTGAAGGGACTGGTCCACACCCTTGAGGATCACGAGGAAACCCATGAGAACCTTGAAGTATCTTATGAGTTGGTTAAGGAAGAAGAGGATGAAGATCTTCGCGCAGAACTTGAAGAACAAGTTGGGAAATTGGCATCTGACTTAAAACAATTTGAGCTCAACATTTTGTTAAGTGAACCTTATGATAAAAACAATGCGATCCTTGAACTGCATCCAGGTGCAGGTGGGACCGAGTCTCAAGACTGGGCAAGCATGCTTTTGCGTATGTATACAAGATGGGCGGAGAAAAAAGGGTTCTCTGTACAAACAATGGATTATCTTGCTGGAGATGAAGCGGGTGTGAAAAGTGTTACCCTCCTTATTAAAGGCCACAATGCATACGGTTATTTGAAAGCTGAAAAAGGGGTACACCGTCTCGTGCGAATCTCACCATTTGATTCTTCCGGCCGGCGCCACACTTCATTTGTTTCGTGTGAAATCATGCCGGAGTTTAATGACGAAATTGAGATTGATGTGCGGACAGAGGACTTGAAAATCGACACCTACCGTTCAAGCGGGGCCGGTGGACAGCACGTTAACACGACAGATTCAGCTGTTCGAATTACCCACCTTCCTACAAACACGGTGGTTACTTGTCAGTCTGAACGTTCTCAAATCAAAAACCGTGACCAGGCAATGAAGATGTTGAAGTCTAAGCTTTACCAACTGGAGATCGAGCGTCAGCAAGCTGAAATTGATGACATCCGTGGTGAGCAGAAAGAAATCGGCTGGGGCAGTCAAATTCGTTCTTACGTTTTTCATCCTTATTCCATGGTCAAAGATCACCGTACGAATGTAGAAAACGGAAACTCTCAGGCTGTTATGGATGGCGAACTCGATAAATTTATTAATGCTTATTTACGATCTAAAATGAATTAACCGTTGCCTCCCTTGTCATTCTTAGACAGGGGATTTTTCATTTTTACGGATATATTTCAAAATCGCGGTTATATTTTGAATTTCGCGGATATAATGGACAAATCATGGGTAAAACTGAATCATGGCTAAAGCACAGAAATTACAGAAATCACGCACCCCAAACTTCACCCACCTTGCCATTCTGTCATTTTCAAGCAAACTTTGCTATTCTAATTAGAAACAGCTACATATTTGAAAGGCGGTATCCATGATGAAGGTGAAAAAAGCAATTATTCCTGCAGCTGGATTGGGGACACGTTTTCTTCCAGCTACGAAAGCGATGCCAAAAGAAATGCTTCCAATTGTCGACAAGCCGACAATTCAATATATCGTCGAAGAAGCCATCGCTTCAGGGATTGAGGATATCATCATTGTGACGGGCAAAGGGAAACGCGCGATTGAAGATCATTTTGATCACGCGTTTGAACTTGAAGACAACCTCTATAAAAAAGGAAAACTGGATTTACTTGAGAGAGTAAAGCGTCCGGGTGCAGTGGATATTCATTATATCCGGCAAAAGGAACCAAAAGGGCTTGGACATGCCGTTTGGTGTGCTAGGAAGTTTATTGGCAATGAACCGTTTGCTGTACTGCTAGGTGATGATATCGTCGAATCACAAGAGCCATGTTTAAGGCAGCTAATGGATCAACACGAGAAGACAGGGGCTTCCATTATTGGGGTGAAACAAGTTCCAGAGGAAGAAACCTATCGATACGGGATTATTTCTCCTAACGATCAAAGTGGGCGTCGTTACCAAGTTGAGCACTTTGTTGAAAAGCCCAAAGTGGGTGAAGCTCCGTCAAATTTAGCCATTATGGGACGCTACATCCTGACACCGGAAATTATGGACCTGCTTGATAGTCAAGGAGAAGGGGCAGGAGGAGAAATTCAGCTGACTGATGCAATCGAACGCTTAAATGAGAGCCAGCGTGTGTATGGTTATGAGTTTGAAGGTCAACGGTATGATGTCGGAGACCAATTAGGATATATAAAAACTACAATAGCCATGGCACTTGAGCGTAAGGATATGCATGACGAGGTTTTATCAGCCATTCATGAAATTGTTGAAAAGGAAGCATCAAAATCATAAAGACGGTTACACTATAAAAACAGATCTCTCTCTAGGTCTTATTTTAGCGGTGTTTAGAAGGAATCATTAGCAGAAGATGGTTTTAAAGGAATTAATTTGGGTTATACTAGAAATTATCATGACAATTTTTGTCTTCAAGGAGGTACAGTAATGAATAAAAAATTATTGACAGCATTGTTTGGAACCGCGTTAGTCTTAGGTGCCTGCGGAGGCGGAGGCGGCGGTGAGGAAGGAGCTGAATCTGGTGGAGGAGATACCGGAGGCTCAACGGGTGAGGAGCAAGCAGCCGGAGATGTCAATGTACAAGCAGCGGAACAAGCATATGAACAAACATGCGCAAGCTGCCACGGTGGAGACCTTACAGGAGCAGTAGGTCCTGGTTTAACTCAAATCGGATCTAAATACTCGGCAGAGGAAATTGCAGATATTATTAATAATGGTAAAGGTCAAATGCCTGCACAAGGCGGAAATGTAGAAAATGTTGAGAACTTGGCTAATTGGTTAGCTTCAAAGAAATAACAGGCTATACTTAATGAACCCGGCTGAATTTCAGCCGGGTTTTTTTGCGACTTTAGGACTATTTTTGATGAATTGAAGGCATGAAAATCTGTGTTTTTTACATAAGCACCACATAAGCTTCACGATGTTTCCATTAGAAGAACCTGTTTTTGACCTCTTATATTACGGTATTTTACCATGATTATCTTCTCTAACACTTAGCAGGATTTTTAAAAGATTTGGCGAATTTTATCTGTCTAACAAGACTTTTGAAATGAAATTGTAATAATTTTATGTCTAAAAATATCGAAATTAGATGTTATAATGAACGAGGACTTGTGACTTTACGTTACAGTGAGTGAAGAAGTAACAGCTTAGAGTGACAACAACTAAGGAGTTAAGGTGATCGGAATATGATAGAGATGAAGGGAGTCTACAAGACTTATCCGAATGGTGTTACGGCTTTAAATGGAATCGATGTACATATTGAACAAGGGGAATTTGTCTATGTCGTTGGTCCAAGTGGTGCAGGGAAGTCAACCTTTACGAAGTTGATGTTCCGTGAAGAAAAGCCAAGTGAAGGATCAATTATTGTTAACGATTATAATTTAGCAACGATTAAAGAGCGGAAAGTTCCATATTTACGCCGAAACATCGGTGTGGTTTACCAGGACTTTCGATTACTTCCCAGATTAACCGTTTATGAAAACGTCGCATTTGCTTTAGAGGTTATTGAAGAATCTCCAAATCAAATTCGACGTCGCGTGATGGATGTTCTGGATCAAGTACGTTTGAAAAATAAAGCTCGGTTTATTCCTGATGAATTGTCTGGTGGGGAACAGCAGAGGGTGTCGATTGCACGTGCCATCGTCAATCATCCTAAGCTTCTCATTGCAGACGAGCCAACGGGCAACCTAGATCCTGATACATCATGGGAAATCATGCACATCCTTGAGGAAATAAACGAAAATGGGACCACTGTTCTTATGGCTACCCATAGTCAAGAGATTGTAAATACTATCCGCAGACGCGTCATTGCAATTGAGGATGGCCAGATCGTACGCGATGAAGCACGGGGGAATATGGGTATGAAACTTAGAACCCTCGGCAGACACACACGTGAAGGAAGTAAAAGCGTTTGGCGTAACGGATGGATGACGGTTTCCGCGATTGGAGCTGTGACGACAACACTGTTGTTGGTCGGTGTATTCTTAGCGCTCATGCTTAACTTAAACGAAATCGCTTCAAATGTTGAAGAGGATGTAGAGGTTAAAGTTTTGCTTGAGCTGACGGCTTCAGAAGAACAAATTGCTAATCTAAGAGAGCAAATAGAAGACATCCCTGAAGTTGGCACAATTAATTTTTCCTCAAAAGAAGAAGAATTAAACCAATTGATTGATAGTCTTGGTGATCAAGGTCAGGCTTTTGAACTATTTAAACAAAGTAATCCATTAAATAATGCGTTTGTTATTAAACCGAAGGATCCTATTGATGCGGTTGATATAGCAGAGGAAATAGAACAGATGGAGTACGTGTACCAGGTAGATTATGGGGAAGAAGTCGTTCAGCAAATTTTCCAGTTTAACCAATACGCAAGAACAATTGGACTGGCATTAATTATTGGACTCGTCTTTACAGCTATCTTCCTTATTTCAAATACGATCAAAATTACAATTATCGCTCGACGCAGGGAAATTGGAATTATGAAACTTGTCGGGGCAACGAATTCATTTATCCGGTGGCCATTTTTCATTGAAGGGCTGCTGTTAGGGGTTCTTGGTTCTATCATTCCGATAGCTGCCGTCGTTACAGGTTACTATTATCTTTATTACAACCTGCGAGATAAGATTCAATTTGAATTTATTGAATTGCTGCCATTTTATCCATTTGCCTTGCAGTTATCGGGAATTATTTTGGCAATTGGAGCTTTTATTGGTGTTTGGGGAAGCGTAATGAGCGTTCGTAAATTCTTAAAAGTATAGGACATGGGGAGGAGAAAGGATTCGATGAAAAAGATAAATACAGCAATGCTTGCGATTTTATTCGTAGCTGGATCTCTACTATCTTCCGCGGGAAGTGTGGCGGCCAATTCGGAACTAGATAATGTAAAAGATAAGTTAAATGACTTACAAGATGAACAAGGCAGTGTAAATGAACAACAAGGTAATGTTTCAGAGAAGAAAGCAGAGACTCAAGATGAAATTTCGGAGAACGAAGAAGAGCAATCTGAAACAGAATCTCAAATAGCCTCAATTGATAAAGAACTGTCGGAAACTCAAGAAAAACTTCGCGTTAAAGAAGACGAGATACGAAAGAATGAAGAAGCAATTAGGAAAAATGAAGCTGAGATCAAAAAGCTTGAAGAAGAAATTAAAGTACTCAAGAAACGTATTGAGAAAAGGGAAGAACTATTAACAGAACGTTTACGTGCGATGCAGCAAAGCGGTGGAGATATTAAATATTTAGAAGTATTAATGGGCTCCCAAAACTTTGGGGATTTCATTGATCGTGCATCTGCCGTAACGACGATTATGGACCAGGATAAAGATATTATGGATACCCATATGGCTGAGAAAAAACTCTTAGAAGAAAAGAAAGTTGAAGTAGAAGAAAGAAAGCAAGAATTAGAGAAACAAGAGCAAGAATTAGAGAAACAAAAACAGGAATTAGAAGCTATTAAACAAGAACTTGATGGGAAGTTAGCAGAAAAAGAAGAGCTGATGGCTGATCTTGAACTTCAGCATGACCAGCTTCACAAACATAAAATGAATCTAGAAGAGGAACAATCTATCCTGAGTAATCAGGAAGCAACGATTCAACAAGCCATTGAAAATGCAAAAAGTGAACAATCGCAAATCCAAGCGGAGATTGAAAGGCAACAAGAGCTTGAAAGACAAAGAGAAGCTGCTGCGGCTAAAGAAAAAGAAGCACAGGCTAGCAGTTCCAACTCAGGCAGTGTGAGTGCAAGTGCCAGCAGTTCCCCTGCTCCGGAACCAGCACCAGCGCCAGCGCCAGTTGTTTCAAGTAGTAATTTCATACGCCCAGCAAGCGGTCCTGTTACTTCTGGATATGGTCCTCGCGGTGGGGGGCATCATCCAGGAATTGACATCGGAGGTAATGGAAGACCTATTGTGGCGGCTGCTTCCGGTACAGTGTTAAAATCCTATTATTCTAGTAGTTATGGGAATGTTGTTTTCCTTACACACTATATTGATGGACAAGTTTACACGACCGTTTATGCTCATATGCAAAATCGAAATGTAAGTACAGGTCAATCCGTGAGTAAAGGAACTCAACTTGGTCTAATGGGAAGCACAGGCCAATCCACGGGTCCGCATCTTCATTTCGAAATACATCAAGGAGCCTGGAATGTATCAAAAAGTAATGCTATTAATCCTAGAAACTATATAAACTTTTAGATAATCAAAGCAATAATTGATGCACACCATGTCGACAGAGGGACATGGTGTGCATTTTTCGAAGTGTTATGCAATTCCTGGGCTCGGAATCTTTGTAAAAGGTAAGCAAATAGTTAGGTCATTCATTTAAATAAGATTTATATTAAAAGTATGGGGAGGCCATAACATGAAAAAAATGCTACTGATCATAACAACTTTACTAACTATCTATTCGTTATTGGTTCCAACCGTATTTGCTAAATCGGATCCATCTCCCCCAACCCTATTAAGCGAAGCGGCTATTGTTATTGATGCCAAATCAGGTGAAGTACTTTATGAGAAGAATGGGAAGACACAGAAGTATCCTGCCAGTCTAACTAAAATTGCAACTGCCATTTACGCGATAGAAACTGCTGACTTAGATGAGGTAGTGACAGTCAGTAAAAATGCAAGGCATACGGAGGGGACAAGGGTCTATCTGGAAGAAGGAGAACAAGTGCCCCTGAAGAAACTCCTTCAAGGGTTGTTGATTAATTCAGGTAATGACGCAGGTGTAGCGATAGCTGAACACCTAAGTGGTAGTGTGGATCAGTTTGCTTCTGAAATAAATAGTTATTTAAAGAATGAAATCGGTGTAAAAAATACTCATTTCAAAAATCCACATGGCCTTTTTAACCCTGAACACGTAACGACAGCAGAGGACTTAGCAGCAATTACACAGTATGCTATGAAGAATGAAGTGTTTAGAAATATATTTGGCACCAAAAAGCTTGAATGGAATGGTGATGCCTGGGATACCACCCTTTTTTCACATCACAAACTTATGAGGCAGAAACCATATGAAGAAATCGTCACTGGTGGGAAAACCGGTTATGTGGATCAGTCGGGGTTTACTTTGGCAACCACGGCAGAGAAAGAAAACATTAGTTTAATTATCATCACCTTGAATAGTGATACCCAACGAGGAGCATATAACGACACAATGAAGTTATTGGAGTATGGGTTGGAAAATTTCGAGACTTCCAGTATTCCAAAAGGGAAGACATTTATGGCTGAGGGAACAGAGTATATTACTTCAGAAAAGTTATACTTTACTCATCCATTAAATGAGCTAACAAATAAGCAAGTCAAAGAAGACGGCAGCTTGCAAATTATCGATCGAAATGGTGAAAATTTAGCTTCTTTTCAACTAGAAGAAAATAATGATAAAGAAAAGGCTGGACAAGCAGGAAATGCGGACTCTGATGATTCTGGATTACCAATGGAGAACCACCTTCCCAATCTATTCATCAGTATTGGTTTAAGTATTGTTGATTTGTTTTATAAATACACGTGAGAAAGATGATAGGAAACTGCCATTTCCCTTTTCTGGGGAATGAAGGTTTCCTATTTTTATATGGATTACTTGTGTTCATAAAAAAGGTTTTGATAATGCTGATAAGTGTTGATTTGATCATCTACAGATACATGTGGTACAAATGACCATTCTCTTCCCTTAATCACTTCTGCATACATCTCTTGCAGTGTTACTTGTTGTAATGCCATTTCAATGTGGGCGTATTTAACATTTGTGTCCTTCATCAAAAGTGCGGAAGTAAAGTTTGTGGTTGCCATGGACTTTGCGGCCGCATGTGCTTCTAACGCAATCCATTTGTTGTCAGAGCCCAAATTTTGGTCAAATGCGTCAGCAGAAGGTGAGTTCTTCATATAATGCAAAGGTGGTACTTCGACATATCCGCCATGGTTAGGGTTAATCAAGGTTAACATCACCCTAACGTGAGCACTCATCGTATTTACTTGTAAACTGATGATCTTTTTCAGAGCTGTTATCGATACCGTACTGTAATAACGCTTAAGCTTATTAATCATCCCTTTATGTGCAGCCAAATGTTCAGCCATTAACCCTAAGTCTGTTGCCGGTAATGTCATGGGTACCGCCTCCTTTTAAAGTTTAGTTCACTTATCACAATATGAAGGAGGGCGATATTTGTTAAAACGAGAGATCTTGTGAGGGTATCACCTTTTACTCGAGGTGTAATAAGGTTTATACAAAAAACAGGCTGTCAGGAAAAACAGCCTGTTTTATCAATGGTTGTTAAACTTTTTGAGAATCGTTTCTATATCTTTTATGGTACTTGATAAAATATCGGCTACAGATGCTTTCTGGCTGAGTCGTGGACTTTGACCAGACCAGAGTGACATATAGTGAGGTTTGTTTTGTTCAGCAGCAGCCTTTCTTATTCCTTTTGTTAATGTGTTCTGAATGGGATAGTCTGGCAAAATACTTTCGTGCTTGCGCATTTCCTGAATGAACCGGTTATCGATCCCTCTAGCTGGTTTTCCGCTAAATGCTGTGGTCACTGTAGTAGCGTCTTCCGTATTAGCAAGGAGCGCTTCTTTGTGGTGTCCTTTAGCCCCGCTTTCTTCACTTGTAACAAAAGCAGTTCCCATCTGCACTCCCTGGGCTCCTAGCATAAGTGCAGCGGTAACGCCCCGGGCATCCATTATCCCGCCGGCAGCAATGACAGGAATAGACACGTGATCCACCGTCTGCGGGACGAGCGACATCGTTCCGATCATAGAGCATTCAAATGGACGGTCGAACGTACCGCGATGTCCTCCCGCTTCACTTCCTTGGGCAACCACTGCATCCATTCCCGCTTCTTCATTAAGAATCGCTTCTTTTACGGTAGTTGCTGTGCCAATTAACAAAATATCATGTTCTTTTAGTTTGTCTATCACGGTTTTGGATGGAATTCCGAACGTAAAGCTGCAAATCGGCACTTGTTCTTCAATGATGGTATCGATTTGCTGTTCAAATACACGGGTGATCTCACCACTGTTTGCTTTTATATCCAAATCATTGAAGTAAGGCTGTAACAGCGTGTTGGCTTTCTCAACTTGGTTTGGGATATGTTTTGGTGTTTCAGGGATAAATACATTTACTGCAAATGGATGCGTAGTCTTTTGTTTAATCCCTTGAATGACTGCTTGCATTTCGACAGGATCCATATACCCAGCACCTAGCGTTCCTAATGCACCGGTATTTGAAACAGAGGCTACAAGATCTGATGTAGTGATCCCGCCTGCCATGCCTGCTTGGATAATTGGAAATTCAATGCCTAACGCTTCGGTTAATTTCGTTTGGTTCCACATTCATACCCCTCCGCAAGAATCAGTTTCTTTAACCTTAAGTGACGTCTCGCGTAAACACAAGAGGATTTGATCGAAATTATTTGGAACGGCGCTTATTTATCATTAAGCGCTTTGTTTTTCATTAACATAAGCATAGATGATGTCTTGCGGAGCGGAATACTGGCCTTCTAACTCTTGAAAGAGCCAGTCTCTATCAACCCCTAATAATGTTAAATTATGCTTTTGAATTTTTCCGTCGACGATTACAGATATAGGTAAGCCTTCATCCTATATGGGAATATTCATATGTTCAACAGTACGGGTCTATTAGCTGCCGTAGAGATTACACTTAACTAACTCGCCAACTGGTTCAAGTAAGGCATACTCTACATCACTCACCTTTGGATATCCCTTACTTCTAAGGATCGATAGCAGCTGGGGGACTGAAAGATGCGCCTTTTCTAAGTTATCCTCAAGGATTTCTCCCCTTTTAATTAAAAGGGCAGGCTGCCTGAAGAATAAGTGATTTCCTATTTGATTTAGAGTTCACAGAGAAAAGAACTAGATGTTTAACAGTGGCTAATCTGCTTTCTGAAAAAAGTAAATTCTCTAATCATACAAACCTGTATGTGTGACAGAAGTATGCTTTTTTTCGTTTTTGTATGGCGGTGGCAACTTTTGTGGTATTATTTAGTTAACTAAGAACGTATAGACATTATAGACGAACGGCTAAAATAAAAGTAGAAGAAAGAGTCGTGTTGGACATGTTTTCAGGTGTGCAGCATGAGTGGTTTAGGGCATCGCACATTTACGGTGTGGTGTCTTATTTGCTAGGATAAAGTCATCCAGGGAAATTCAATTATAGAAGGGTGAATGCGATGAATGTGAAAGCGCGTTACGCCGCGATTGTAGTGGTGCTTGCCGTTCTTATAGGTGCCGCGGGCTCGTATATAGGAATGCAATATTTTGGAGTAGGCAAAGAAAGCCCAACAGAGCGGCTGGCCAACGCTAGCCAGGGTGCGGAGAACTTTGGCAGTCTTTCTGAAGAAGAACAAAAAGAATTCATTGAAAATATGGCTGGCAGTACAAATTTAAAAAAGGTAGAGCAAGCGTACGGTGTCATTAAGGATAATGCTTTAAAAGATGTAGACCAGCAAAAGCTGGTTGAAGGAGCTATCCAAGGGATGCTTGATACATTAGAGGATCCATACAGTGTTTATATGGATAAGGAAACGATGGATCAATTCAGTCAAACGATCGAATCATCCTTTCAGGGAATTGGGGCGGAAGTGAGCATGGTCAACGATAAAGTGACCATTGTAGCACCGATTAAGGGATCCCCTGCTGAAGAAGCGGGACTTAAGCCAAATGATCAAATCCTTCAGGTGGATGGTGAAAGTTTGGAAGGCCTTGATTTGTATGAGGCTGTCTTAAAAATTCGCGGTGAAAAAGGATCTGAGGTCACACTTAAAGTGGACCGTCCGGGTGCAAGCGAACCGTTGAGTATCGATATCGTTCGTGATGATATCCCTCTAGAAACCGTCTATACAGATACGAAAACGATAAACGGCAAAAAGGCTGGAGTCATTGAAATTACCTCTTTCTCTGAAAAAACAGCAGAGGATTTTAAGAAGGCACTTAAGAAATTTGAGAATGACGGAATGGATGGGCTTGTCATTGATGTCCGAGGCAATCCTGGTGGTTTATTTGCAGATGTACAGGAAATTTTAAAACAGTTCATTCCGAAAGATCAACCGATCGTTCAAGTAGAGGATAGCAATGGAGAGGTTTCTCGTTATTTCTCAGATATTGAGTCTAAGAAAGATTATCCGATTACTGTCTTAATGAACGAGGGTAGTGCATCTGCATCAGAAATTCTGGCTGCTACCATGCATGAAGCTGGAGGCTATGAACTTGTCGGAACGAAGAGCTTCGGGAAAGGGACCGTGCAGCAGACCATTCCGATGGGTGATGGCAGTACGATCAAGCTGACACTTTTCAAATGGTTGACACCTGAAGGAAACTGGATTCATGAAAAAGGGGTTAAACCGACCGTCAAAGTGAAGCAGCCTGATTATTTCTATACAAATCCAGTCGAAATCAAAGAACCACTCACTTTTGATAGCAATGGTGAGAAGATTAAAAGTATCCAAGAGTTGTTAAAAGGATTAGGCTATACTCCTGGACGGACAGACGGATATTTCAGTGAGAAAACGAAAGCAGCTGTGGAGAAGTTCCAGTCTGATCATCAGCTGAACGTAACAGGGAAAGTTGATGCAGAAACGGCTGGGAAAATGGAAGAGCTGATCGTTAAAAAAATACGGGATGAAGAAAATGACCGTCAGATGCAAAAAGCTCTTGAGGTTCTGTTTCAATAAGCAGGAAATCGACCATTTTTAGCGAAATAAGTCCGTAGTCATAGACTGCGGACTTTTTCTTGAGATAAGAAAAGTTTTTTGATTTAGTTGGATAACTTGAGCGAAGGACCGAAAACCCTGGACAATTAAGTTGACTTACATGACGCTTGAGTATTTGGTGTTGATATCGGGGTTTCGCGCCTAGTCGAACTTCCCTATGTGTCTATAAGGGTATGTTACGCTTGTCTTAATACTGAGAGGAGAATTGCTGGTGGATGTTTGGTGGAATGAGATATGGAATGGATTAGCAAGACTTTTTATTCAACCGTTATTTTATTGGTCTGTAATCCTCTTATTTATTTTGTCGATTCGTAGAATAAAACAAGAACGTAGAAGTTTTGGAACAAAAGTGTTTGATATATTCGCTGAAGGGAGGAGTACATGGCGTGTTTCGATCATCGGTGGGTTGCTCTTATCCTTAATAGCGATTGGCGGGGGATCGTTTTCAACTACCCCTTCTTACTTCTATTAAGTGTAGTGACTGTTATTTTAAGTCTTACATTAAAACTGACTTGGCTATCGGCTGCCTATACATTCGGTTTGACGTACTTGTTGCTTCTAGTGGCTCCATACATACCTGCTGGCGTTCTTCCTGATGATTGGCTTGTTGTTCTAGAAAACACTTCTCTCACAGGTGTTGCGCTGACAATGAGTGTACTATTAATCATCGAGGGTGTGATTTTGGCGAAAACCTCTTCGAGAAGAACCTTTCCTGAACGCGTCAAAGGCAATCGTGGTAAGATGGTTGGTCAACATCGAGTGAAGAAGCTTGTCCTCATTCCAATGGTAGGTCTTCTTCCAGGTGGAATGATTGAACCTTTGGCCCCATGGTGGCCGCTATTTTCAATTGGTGAAAACAGCTATGGTTTTATACTTGTGCCTTTATTATTAGGATGGGAATGGGTTGCCCGTGCGCAAACACCGAAGTTGGTAGCCATGAAGATAGGACGTCAAACAGTGGCTATTGCTATCCTATCTTTCGTGTTATCTGTTGTGGGCTTATATGTGCCTATTCTGTCTCTTGCAGCGGTGGCAGTAAGTTTGTTAGGAAGAGAAGTGATCTACGCAGTCCACCGGATACGTGAGAATCGTCAACCGTTTTTCACAGCAGATCATAGAGGGGTAAGGATTCTTGGGACGATACCAGGAAGTCCGGCTGATGAGATGGATTTGCTGCCAGGGGAGTTGATTGTGAGGGTGAATTCTATTCCTGTTACGTCTGTCGAAGAATTTTACGAAGCCTTACAAACGACTGGAGCATTTAGTAAAATTGAAGTGAGAGACTTTAGAGGAGAAAATCGTTTTACACAACGTGCCATGTATGAAGGCGAGCATCATGAGCTCGGAATCTTATTTGTTCAGGAGGCTGTTCGTGAACAAATCGCGGAATAAGCTCCCTTTTGCTAAAAGCTTTGATTTCAAGGCTTTTAGCTTTTTTTGTTCTAGTATAAGGGGTTGATACATAAGATTTCCTAATGAAAATGATTCTCAAATTCATTGACAATGGTTTATTTTGCCCATAAACTAGAAAGAGTAGATGAAATGAACGAGGATTTTTCAAAATAGATAATGATACTTAACCAACATACAAATGGAGATTCAGCATTTGTAAAGGGGAGATATAGCATATGGATTCACTGTTGGCAAACGATCTGACACTAGGGTATGGAGATCAAGTGATCATAGATTCTTTAGACATAAAGATTCCTAAAGGTGAGGTAACTGTATTAATCGGCGGAAATGGCTGTGGAAAATCCACATTGCTTCGTTCTTTAGCACGACTATTAAAGCCTAAATCGGGGCAAGTTGTGCTTGATAGCTCGGATATATCAAAGATGCGCACAAAAGATGTAGCTAAGAAAATGGCAATTTTGCCCCAAAGCCCGACAACGCCTGAAGGGTTAAGTGTTTATCAGCTCGTGAAGCAAGGACGTTATCCTTACCAAAGCTGGGCAAAACGCTGGGCGCAAGAAGATGAGGAAGCCGTTAATAAAGCACTTACAGATACCAACTTATTAGAATTGAAACACCGGTCAGTGGACTCGTTATCCGGCGGCCAACGTCAGCGTGCATGGATTGCGATGACTCTAGCACAGGATACCGATTTACTATTATTAGATGAGCCGACGACTTACTTGGATATGTCACATCAAATCGATATACTCGATTTACTTTTTGATCTTAACAAGGATAATGGACGTACAGTTGTAATGGTTCTGCATGATATTAACCTTGCCTGTCGATACGCTGATCACATTGTCGCTGTAAAAGATAAAACAGTCTATGCACAGGGCAAACCTGAAGATGTAATTAACTGTGATTTAATGCAGCATGTCTTTGAAATGACATGTGATGTTCGGGAAGATCCTATTTTCGGTACGCCCATGTGCATCCCCCATGGCAAAGGACGCTGCTTAATTAAGCAAGCGCAAGCAGAAGCACAAGAACAGACAGTTCAGAGACAGACGGTTTAAATTTAAAAAAGTCACGAATGGGCAAAAATTCCTATTTGTGGCTTTTTTTTATGGATGAGTTCGTGTAAAATTTTGAATAAAGAGATAAGATTAATACGTATAGGAGTATGTAATGAATTCGGAAATGAGGAGATAGGTATGAAATTCATCGAAGGGTTACATAAGGGGAACAGCCTGCAAAAAGCAGTGTTTCAAGCACCAGATAGGCATGTCCTCCGTATCCTTATGGAGGGGATGTCCGATTTTGTGTTCCTCATGGAAGTCATTGATTACGATATGTATAAATATTTATATATAAATCATACGTCTGAACAGTGTTATCAGCTGGACCGCTCGAATTGGGAGGGGAAGCTGATAGAAGATATGCTTGAACCTGAGAATGCGTCGTACATAAAAAGCCATTATAATCAAGTTGTTGAGACAGCTGCACCTGTTACGTATAGAGATACAGTAGATATTAATGGGTATGAATTTGCCGGGCAGACCTTACTGACGCCATTTAGGGACGAAACAGGCAAGGTCGTCCAAATATTAGCGATCACAAGAGATATTACTGAACTTGCTAAAAAGGAGCAAGAACTTGATACAGTTAATGCTGTCTATCGTTCTTTACTAAAAAATACAGCAGATGCGATTCTTATTGTAAATCTTGACGGGGAAGTCTTAGAGTCCAATCTAGCTTTCGAAAAATTGTACGGATTTACAAAGGAAGAATTAAAGGAAGACCGCTTTCCTTTTGTTCCCTTTTCCTTGAAGTCGGAAGCAGATGAACTAATTGAAAAAGCAGTCCGGAAAAAGCATATCTCCGCTTATGAAACGAAACGTCGTCATAAAAATGGAGTCTGGATCGATGTCTCAGTGAGCGTTTCACCTATATATGGGAACGATGGAGACGTCATAGGAGTTAGTTCGGTCGTAAGAAACATTAGTGAACAAAAGGTCATGAATCAGAAGTTAAAAGCGATTCATTCTCGGTATCAATCCTTGTTTGAATTTAACCCATACCCTGTCGTCACATTAACATTAAGAGGAACAATTACAAAGGCCAATCCAGCTATGCTCCAAATGCCCAACTTCGAGGAAGAAGAACTTCTGCATTCCTCTTTTACAAAATGGATCCACGAGGAAGACATAGATCATGTCCATCAGCATATACGAGGAAGCTTCTCTGGAAAGAAAATATGGTTTCAAACCCGGTTGATCGCAAGGAGGGCTGAAAGGATTGTAAACGTATTCCTGACTCCGATTTTAACGGGACAGCGAAAAGCGGGTATGTATGCCATTTTGGAAGATATTACTGAAAAAGAGGTAACAATGAGAGCATTAAAACAAAGTGAGGCTAAGTTTAAGCTGATTGCCGATCATTCACAAGACCTTATTTCTGTCTTTAGCCCTTATGGAAAACTTATGTATGGGTCCCCCTCGCATGTGGACTTTTTTGGCTTTGACCCTGTTGATGCTGATGTTGATAAAATAGCGACAGTTGTCCATCCAAAAGAAATGGATCAATTAGTTGAAAGTTTTTGTTCATTGTTATAGGGGTACACACCCATTTTCTATGAATCCTCGGTTCTTGAATTCTCTCAAAGAATGGATATGGTTTGAAGGGGGACCCCTGTGTTAGATGATCAAACTAGGGTGACTCACATTGTTGTAGTTTGTCGAGACATCACTGGACAAATCAATTATGAAGAGATGCTGAAGAGATATGCCTTCTATGACTATTTGACAGAGTTACCGAATCGCCGAAAGTTTGAAGATTGTTTAACGGAAACTTTGGTACAATCGAGAGAAGGTCGTGGTCTGTTTGCGCTTCTTTATTTGGACGGCGATAGTTTTAAACAGATCAATGATGAGCTTGGTCACGATAAAGGGGATGCTTTTCTAAAATTAATAGGCAGGCGGCTGACCCATTGGGGGATAGCAAGGCTGTCATTGCAAGGATCGGTGGGGACGAGTTTGCTATTTTACTTAAGGATTTAGATGGTATTGAGGAAGCAAGGAAGAAGGCAGAGGATTTGCTTATTAAACTTAGAGAACCCTATCAAGTTAGTGAACATATCGTTTATTCTTCATTTTCTATTGGTGTATCCTTTTATCCGTTCGATGCCGATACGAAAGAAGAACTATTTCACAGGTCTGACCAGGCGTTATATTATGGGAAACAACAAGGTAAGGACACGATATTTTTTTATCAAGATATTAACTGAAAACAAAGGATGGCTTCGGATCCTAACATTCAGGAACCCGAACCCATCCTTCAGTTATTTATTTGGGATCTCTTGTAAGTCAGTTAATATGTGGTTCGGTTTTAAGCCTAGTTCAGGCCACTTTGCTCCATTACGATTTACCCAGGCAGTATGAAAGCCATAGTGTGTGGCCCCAGCAATATCCCATGGATTACTTGAGAAGAAAAGAATCTCTTCTTTTTGTTGATTCAGCTTACTTTGCGCAAATTGATAAGCCTCTGGGTGAGGTTTATACACTTTCGTATCATCTGCACTAATGAGTGAAAAGGTGTTGGTAAGCTGATTGTTTTCAAGCAGCGGCTGTAACATGGACCGTGTTCCATTTGAGAAGATCGTCAATTGTTTATCAGGATTTTTTTCAGCCAAATGAGATACTTCAGAGTATGGTTGCAAATGTTGATATTGGTCCATCAGTTTTTGAACGGTCTCGTCATTATATTTTACGTCGTTCATGGCAAGTGCATCAACTAAAGCCCACTTTGTAACGGTATCAAAAGGTTGATACCCTTGAATAAGCTGACGAATCATAAAATAATGAACTTGACGTTGCCGCCACTCTTCACTTATTGATGGTCCCTTCTCTGGATAATGACCGTGTATCGTATCTTTAACTGAATGGACGTCAAATAAGGTTCCATACGCATCAAATACATAAGCTTGGTAACTCATCAGGAATCGCTCCTTTCTCAGTTTAGCGTACCCTTTCCTGTTTTTGGTTAAACGAGTAAAGGATGACAGACGAGATACAAGAAGAGTACACTAATGACTAGAAGAGCCGGGGAGGGCTATGAACATGCTGTATCATGGGTATCGGACATTTTTGCGACAAGAGAAAATCGATATGTAAAATGGTTCATCTATTTAGCGATCCGCAGGGAAGCTGTTCAAAGCATTGCTGCTCCTGTGTTCCTGCATTCACTTGTCCATCACTCATTTGCACACCCTGGCGTTTCGTCCTCCCTCAGTTAGGTCATTCCCTTTTTGTATGGGGAATGGCCTTTTTCATCATACTTGTATGGAAGGACAAGGGAACGAGCCTGCGCGGTGATCGTTTGCGTCTGGTTCGGAGAACGGAAGACGTTCACAAAAAATTCATGAGGATGGAGACACTTTCTGCTCTTGCTTTATGCTAATTCATGATATGATTTGTTAGATAGAATATTTATATTAAAATTGTATTTTCAATAGAGAAAGGGTAAGACGATGAAGAAATTCTCAGTTTTAACTACATTCGTCACTTTTCTTGCACTCATCCTTGGAAATTTGGTTGTGGCAACGAAATCAGGTGATGCTTGCGGAACGACATGGCCGGTTTGTAATGGGTCAATCTTTCCGGATATTACAAACTACCACGTAATCATTGAATATTCCCATCGCTTAATGGTTCCATTACTTGCTATGCTTACGTTTATTAATGCGGTAGGGGCAATCTATAAGCATCGTGAAAGACGTTCTGTCTTTATCTTGGCGGTTATGAGCCTTGGTATGCTTGTCTTTCAATCATTAATCGGCGGCTTGAACGTCTTATTGGGAACACCTCCAGGGTTTACAACATTAGACGTTACATTCAGTCAAATTCTTCTGCTCATATTAGTGTTACTCAGCTACAGTCTTCATACAAAGAAAGTTGAACTGGATAAGACGAGCTGGTCAACGGTCAGCCAGAGTTACCGTGCCTTTCTAATAGGGTTTTCGATTTATATGGTTCAAGTCATCTTAGGTGCATTCTTCAAGCATAGTGCAGCTAGTAATGTGATGCTTGATATCCCTGCAATGGAGTATTTGACGAAAAGTGAATCAATTGCCAACATGCTTTACTCGCTTCACTGGGTTGCGACAGTGGTCATTTTCGTTGCCGCTATTTGGTTCGTTATTTATGCGTCGAAATTTAAATACCATATCACATTATCATGGTTGTATTTAATCTCGATCTTGCTGAATGCTGTTGTTGGATTTGTGATTGTCGTGACAGGAAATGTTGTCATTGCTTCTTCGCTTCACATGATTCTGTCAACGATAACAACTGTGATTGGCGGCTGCATCCTAGGCGGGTATTGGTTTAAATTGCAAAAGAGAACGGTATAATTCATTTGTGAGGCGCTGGTGAAAGCTTGGCTTTTACCCCGTCCTTTTATGTAAAAAAATAAAAGCTATCCTGGTAAAGTTTTAAGATGAACTTTATCAGGATAGCTTTTTTATCCTTCATGAGGGACAGTTACTTATTGAAACAGTTCTCGAATCTCCTTTTCGCTTAACGATGTAAGCATCGATTCGCCCGGTTGGATAATCTGGTCAACTAAATCCCGTTTTTTCTGCTGCAGCTGGAAAATTCGCTCTTCAATCGTTCCCTCAGAAATCATACGGATGACCTGAACGACTTTCTCCTGACCGATCCGATGGGCACGGCCAGCCGCTTGCTCCTCAATAGCCGGATTCCACCATAAGTCATAGAGAATCACGGTGTCTGCTCCCGTTAGATTCAAGCCTGTACCGCCAGCTTTCAAGGAAATAAAGAAGGCATCTTTATCGCCTTCATTAAATTGCTCAACCATGTCAACACGCTGCTCACTTTTCGTGTTGCCGTCTAAATAAAAAGCGTCAATTCCCGTCTCTGATAATTCTTGATGAAGAATTTTTAACATGCTTGAGAATTGGGAAAAAATAAGCACGCGATGGCCACTGCTTTTCAATTCGGAAGCTAGTTCTTTAAGTTGCTCAAGTTTCCCGGATTCCCCTTCATAATTTTCTAGGAATAGTGCCGGATGACAGCAAATTTGACGAAGGCGTGTGAGTCCGGCTAAGATTTCGAGTTTTCCACGCTGAATTCCTTTCGTAGCAATTGTTTCCTGGATATCTGACTGAATTTTTTCTAGATAAGCTAAATAGACTTCCTTTTGTTCCCGTGTCAGTTCAGAATACTGCACCGTCTCTAGCTTATCTGGCAGTTCTTCAAGGACCTCCGTCTTCATCCGTCTTAAAATGAACGGGCGGGTCATGCGGGCAATTTTTTCTGGCTTCATTTGCAGGAACTTCTTTTTACTCGTGTAAAATCCCGGCATGATCGTTCGAAATAATGACCAAAGCTCATTCAAAGAGTTCTCGATGGGTGTGCCGCTTAACGCGAAACGATGGGTGGCTCGTAAGCTACGAACGGCTTGGGCCGTTTTCGTTGCTTCATTCTTAATCGCTTGTGCCTCATCTAAGATCATTGCGTGAAAGGTCATTTCCTTATAGGCAGGGGCGTCCTGTCTAAGTAAGGGATAGGAAGTGATCAAAATATCTGCCGTGCTTTGTTCGATCTGTTCCCTGCGTGTCATAGGATCGCCAGTGATTACTTGAACCGACAATGTCGGGGAAAATTTCTCGAACTCTTTTTTCCAATTGTAAACGAGTGATGCCGGTGTAATGATCAGGGCCGGGTTTTCCATAAGCTGCTGTTCTTTTTCATACAGAAGAAAGGCAATACTTTGGACCGTTTTTCCAAGTCCCATGTCATCGGCTAATACACCGCCTAACCCATAAGTAGCAAGAGTCTTCAACCAGCGAAAACCTGTTAGCTGATAAGAACGGAGATCGGCTTCCAGACGATCAGGTGGATCAACCATCAGTGATTCCGGAGATTGCAGACGCTGAACGAGCTGATTAAATCGTTCATCGCGCTCTTTTGCTTCGAGACGAAGGGCGTCATCTACTTGTAGGCTGCGTGCCTTAGAAACTTGTAAAGAGTGGTCATCGATATCTGATGCACTCAAATCAAGTTCATCTGCAAGTCGCTGAAATCGTTCAAAGGAATCTGAGGTGAGCGAGAGTAAGGCACCGTCAGATAAACGATAGTATTTCCTTCGTTCAATAGCAGCTTTCAAGGCAGACGTCACATCATCGTTTGATATGCCTTCAATTCCAAAGCTTACATCAAGCCAACTGCCATCACTTTCGATTTGAACGGATGGGATAAGCTCACGATGTTGGTTGTCGAGCAGCGAACGAACAGATGAAGATGTGTACACTTCAGCCAGCTCACGCAGTTCTGGTAAATACTCACTGATAAATTCTTCAAGGACCTCATCCTCTTCAATATAAACCGTTTCCCCGTCAAACTTAAATTCGGCTTGTTCAATGATTTGGATGATCGCTTGTTCAGTCTCACTTTCACGTTGAATAATCACCTGGCTTGAGGGTTCGAATTTAGTGAAAGGGTGAATTGTATGCTCTCCGTAATGAAACTGCACATCAATTGTCAATGACCAATTGGTAAAGTCAAGATAGACCTGAGGCTTCAGCTCTTCTTGAATAATTTTTTCTTGTGCTGTTTGGTTTAGCTGCACATCGGCAATCGTTTCGAGTTCGGGAAGAACGTAAGAAACGATTCCTTCCATATCCATTTGGCCGACGGTGTGGTTTCCGTTCGAATTATAGGGAAGCAGTGAGTGTAATGTGCGAACAATCTCTTCTTTTTTTCGATCAAGCAAATAAAACCCAGCATCTTTGTAAAGAAGATGATAATCCTTTAAATATTCATAGGATTTCAGCTGATTCATATGCATATGATAGCTTCCGCGTTCTTCAGAAATGTAAAAGGAGAGGTCAGGGAATTCCTCATTTACGTGTAAAGCTCCTGTATTTTCTCCACGTTCAATCACTTCACAATGTTGATTTGCAAGCAGCTGAAGTAAATCAGGTGCGAGAGAAGGGGGGAGAGTTAATATCTTCTGCTCCCCGGTATTCCAGTGACGATCGTAAAAAAGCTCTTGTTCGTAGGCGCGTGATAGCATCTGAAAGACGTGCTCATCTTGATCTGTTAAATAATGTTCAGCGGGATCATAGCTAAACTTTTTTGAAAGCCTGTATGGTTGTTCTCGTTGAATATGCTGGAGGAGTTCACGAATATCTTTGATCACGTAAGCATAATTTTCTCCGAGCTTCAGTTCTATGCCAAGGGTCTTGCTGCCTAATAATGATTGAATATGCAAGAAGTAGTCGATGTGTAAAGGGCGTTTAGCAGCACGAGTGTACTTATTCTCTTGACGGTCTCGGAATGCTTCGGAAAGTCTTGTGCCGAAGACGCGGTCATTCTTCATTGGTGCAAATTGTTCTTGGTTCTCGACCTTTTGTGTCTTCGGTGATGAATGCAAAATGGCTTGTTCACGAATAGCAAAGAGAACGGCCGCGATGTGCTTACAGCTATAGTAAGAATTGTAAGCAGGACATTCACAAGTCGCCTCTAAGTCGTCATCTTCAAAAAAGAAAACGCGTACTTCATAATCATGAGTACCCGTTACTACAGCGCGCCAGGATCTGATGGCGCTATTGTGGGAAAGTCCGTACACTTTACCCTGGTTGTAGTATTTCTTCCCACGTTCGTAAAACGTTTCACCGGTTATTTTCTTTATATCATTAGGTTGTAAAAGGTATGACTGCATAGCTGGCATCCTAACTGTCTTTTTTTTCATTATAACAGGAGAAGGGGTGACATTTCTTCCTAAAGCCCTGTTTCCTTTTTTCTTCCACCTCAGGTCATCCAGTATCTGGATGACCTGAGGTGGAGGAAAATTCCAGGATTGATTTTACTGGTGGGTTGTGCTACCTTTCAAGGTATGGAGAAATATAAATTGAGGAGGCCGCTTGCTCGAGTGAGCGGCTTTTGTATGGAGTGAAGAGGCCAATGTGATACGTAATATCCTGCCTATAATATGCTTGAGTTAAATAGATTACGATTTGGAGGATATCACGATGACGATACGAGATGAAATGAAAAAACGCCGCACGTTTGCAATTATTTCCCACCCGGATGCGGGGAAAACAACGATAACAGAGAAGATGCTGTTATTTGGAAATTTAATTCGCTCAGCAGGAACAGTTAAAGGAAAGAAATCGGGTAAATTTGCCACCTCTGACTGGATGGAAATTGAGAAACAGCGTGGAATTTCTGTCACCTCTAGCGTAATGAATTTTCCTTATAAGGATTACCAAGTCAATATTTTAGATACACCAGGTCACGAAGATTTTAGTGAAGATACGTACAGAACATTAACAGCTGTAGACAGTGTTGTCATGGTCATTGATGCAACAAAAGGCATCGAGGCACAAACGCTTAAACTGTTCAAAGTATGTAAAATGCGCGGTATTCCGATTTTCACTTTTATCAATAAAATGGACCGTGAAGGACGCGAACCTCTTGAATTAATGGAGGAAATCGAATCGACATTGAACATTGAGACCTACCCGATGACATGGCCGGCTGGAATGGGGAAGCGTTTCTTAGGTGTGTTTGATCGTCACAATGAGCAGTTTGTGCAGTACACTGGAAACGAGGAAGAAACGTATATCCCTTATGACGAGCTTGAAAATCATAAGGAATTGACGGAAGATGCAACTTATCAAGAAGCAGAGGATGAAATGCTGCTAGTTGATGAGGCAGGAGATGGTTTTGACTTGGAGAAAGTGATGAAAGGGGATCAAACACCTGTCTTCTTCGGTAGTGCGCTTGCGCCATTTGGTGTAGAAACCTTTTTCAATACGTTTATAGACTTTGCCCCTGAACCGGCTCCGCGTCGTTCCACAGAAGGGATTGTTTCACCTGATCAAGAAGAGTTCTCCGGTTTTATTTTCAAAATACAAGCCAATATGAATCCACAGCACCGCGACAGAATTGCCTTTGTACGAATCTGTTCAGGGAAGTTTGAACGTGGAATGAATGTGACGCTGTCCAGAACAGGGAAAACCTTCAAGCTCGCCCAGTCCCAGCAGTTTGTCGCCTCTTCAAGGGGTACGGTGGAAGAGGGCTACGCGGGCGATATTATCGGAATTTATGATCCAAATATCTATCGCATTGGTGATACAATAGTGACAGGCAAACAGAACTTCGAATATGATGAGCTGCCGCAATTCCCGCCAGAACTTTTCAAAAAAGTAACGGCCAAAAACGTGATGAAATCGAAGCAGTTTAAAAAGGGATTGGAGCAGCTTGTTCAAGAAGGTGCGATCCAGTTGTTCAAGCGGTACCGTTTTGAAGATTATATTATTGGTGCGGTCGGTGAGCTTCAATATGAAGTGTTCGAGTATCGTATGAAGAACGAATACAACGTTGAAGTCGAGCTGACATCTATTGGGGAGCGGATTCCTCGCTGGATTGCAGAGGAACAGGTGGATGAGTCCATGTTTGATGAACGTAATATGCTTGCTGTTGATCGGGAAGGATTTCCGCTTGTTTTATTCAAGAACGATTTCTCATTACGTTGGTTTAAGGATAAGCATGAGGATATCGAATTAATTGACCTGTTTGAAGTCAATCAGTATGATCAATCCTATCAGTAAAAGATCGAAAAATCTCACTACAGCTTTATGTAGTGAGATTTTTTGATCATTCCGCGTAAGTGTGCAATAAAGCTGCCAAATACGCAATTATGCTTGCAAACCGTGCAATTAAACTGTTAAATATGCAATTAATCAATTTTATGTGCAATTATGCGAGATTTCGTGCAAATAGTGTTCCTGGTAACATATCAAGCCTCCATTCCAGGCGTTTCAAAAAATGAAAACCGAATGTTTGTTCGTTTTATGTTAGAATGGTAAACTATTGTGGTAGACTATGGATGAATAGTGTATTGAACGGAGGTTGTCATAATGGAAACGGAGAATCGATTCGAATTAGTATCTGATTATGAGCCACAAGGGGACCAGCCTAGAGCGATAAAGGAACTGGTTGAAGGAATAGAGCGCGGTGAAAAGCATCAGACGTTACTTGGTGCAACGGGGACAGGGAAAACATTTACCATGTCCAATGTGATTGAACAAGTGAATAAACCAACATTGATTATTGCCCACAATAAAACACTGGCGGGTCAATTATATAGTGAGTTTAAGGAATTTTTCCCAAACAATGCAGTCGAGTACTTTGTTAGTTTCTATGATTACTATCAGCCGGAAGCTTATGTACCGCAAACGGATACGTTTATTGAAAAAGACTCCAATATTAACGATGAAATTGATAAACTGCGTCACTCGGCAACGACCTCCTTATTTGAGCGGAACGATGTCATCGTTGTTGCAAGTGTTTCTTGTATTTATGGGTTAGGTTCTCCGGAAGAATACAGCAGTCAAGTGTTATCTATCCGTCAAGGCATGGAACGTGATCGTGATGAACTGCTTAGACTCCTTGTAGATATCCAATATGCGAGAAACGATATCGACTTTCAACGCGGAACCTTCCGCGTACGCGGGGACTCGGTTGAGATCATTCCGGCATCAAAAGAAGAGCATGCGATACGTGTTGAGTTTTTTGGTGATGAAATTGATCGGATCCGTGAGATCGATGTTCTTACAGGAGAAATTGTTGGAGAACGAGAGCATGTTGCGATTTTCCCGGCATCACACTTCGTAACAAGGGAACAAAAATTGCAAAAAGCGATCAAAAATATAGAGGAAGAAATGCACGTCAGAGTGAAAGAGCTTAAAGATCAAAATAAGCTGCTTGAGGCACAGCGCCTTGAGCAACGGACGAATTATGATTTAGAAATGATGAATGAAATGGGTTTCTGTTCGGGCATTGAGAACTACTCCCGTCATTTAACCTTTAGGGAAGAGGGAGCGATGCCTTATACTCTGCTTGATTATTTCCCTGATGACTTTCTGATTATGGCTGATGAATCACATGTGATGCTCCCGCAAATTCGCGGCATGTATAACGGAGACAGAGCACGTAAACAGGTGCTTGTGGATCATGGATTTCGACTTCCTTCTGCTCTCGATAACCGTCCACTGACGTTTGGAGAGTTCGAAAAGCATATCAACCTGATCACATATGTTTCTGCGACCCCAGGAAATTATGAACTAGACCATACTGAGAAATTGACCGAGCAAATCATTCGTCCAACCGGGTTGCTGGATCCTGAAATTGAAATCCGTCCGATTCATGGTCAAATAGATGATTTAGTTGGTGAGATCAACAAGCGCAGTGAACGGAATGAACGTGTGCTTGTAACAACGCTAACGAAAAAGATGTCCGAGGATCTTACTGATTATCTGAAGGATTTAGGAATAAAAGTAGCTTACCTGCATTCGGAAATTAAAACTTTTGAGCGAATTGAAATTATTAGAGATCTAAGGCTTGGCAAATATGATGTTCTTGTTGGAATCAACCTTTTAAGGGAAGGTCTGGATATTCCTGAGGTTTCATTGGTTACCATATTAGATGCGGATAAAGAAGGTTTCTTACGTTCGGATCGTTCGCTTATCCAAACGATCGGACGAGCCGCGCGTAATCAAAATGGAATTGTTATTATGTACGCAGATAAGACAACGAAATCGATGCAGTATGCCATCGACGAGACCTACCGACGCCGCGAGAAGCAAATTGCTTACAATGAGGAACACGGAATTACTCCAACAACAATCAATAAACAAATTCGTGATGTCATTCAAGTGACGAAGGTTGCTGAAGATAGTACCACATACGGGACGGAGAAAAAGCCTTCAGAAATGACCAAGAAAGAACGCGGCGAATTGGTTGATAATCTCGAGACAGAAATGAAACAGGCAGCTAAGGACCTTGACTTCGAAAGAGCAGCTGAGCTGCGCGATATTGTTTTGGAATTAAAAGCGGGAGGATGATTGGCTTATGGCCAGTAAAAATATCAGTATTAAAGGAGCAAGAGCTCACAATTTAAAAAATATTGACATCGACATTCCTAAAAATAAACTTGTGGTCATGACGGGACTTTCTGGCTCAGGGAAATCATCCCTCGCCTTTGACACGATTTATGCTGAAGGGCAGCGCCGCTATGTAGAGTCACTAAGTGCCTACGCTCGTCAGTTTCTAGGGCAGATGGATAAGCCTGACGTAGATTCAATCGAAGGTTTATCGCCGGCGATATCGATCGATCAAAAAACGACGAGCCGTAACCCGCGTTCAACAGTGGGGACGGTTACAGAAATCTTTGACTATTTACGTCTGCTTTTCGCGAGAATCGGCCGGCCCACCTGTCCAAATCACGGCATTGAAATCGACTCGCAAACGGTACAGCAAATGGTCGACCAAATTATGGAGCATCCAGAACGAACGAAACTGCAAATTCTATCGCCCGTTGTGTCAGGACGGAAAGGTGAACATGTGAAGGTCTTTGAGCAATTGCAAAAAGAGGGATATGTTCGCTTAAGAGTGGATGGAGAAATGCGCGAAATCTCCGAGGAATTCAAGCTTGAGAAAAATAAAAAGCATTCAATTGAAGTCGTTGTTGACCGAATCGTTGTTAAGCAGGGAGTTGAGGGGCGTTTATCTGATTCCCTAGAAACGGCGCTTACCCTGGGATCAGGGAATGTCATTGTTGATGTAATCGATGGGGAAGAAATCAGCTTCAGTGAGCATCACGCTTGTCCAATATGCGGGTTCTCGATTAGTGAACTTGAACCGCGCATGTTTTCCTTTAACAGTCCTTACGGGGCATGTAATCGTTGTGACGGTCTTGGCACACAGCTTGAAGTCGACATTGATTTAGTGATTCCAGATTGGAATAAATCGTTAAAACAACATGCCATTGCTGCCTGGGAGCCAACAAGTTCACAATATTACCCACAGCTGCTTCAAAGTGTTGCAGATCATTATCAAATTGACTTAAACAAACCTGTGAAAGATTTGCCAAAAGAGCAGATGGAGCGAGTTTTATATGGCAGTGGCAATGAAAAAGTCTTTTTCCGTTATGAGAACGACTTCGGTAAAGTCAGAGAAAATGAGATTTTTTTCGAAGGGGTCATCCCGAATATTTCCAGAAGATACCGGGAAACGAGCTCTGATTTTATCCGCGAACAAATGGAAAAATACATGGCTCAAAAGTCATGCCCGAAGTGTAAGGGAAACCGCCTGAATCAAGAAGCTTTAGCTGTGTTAATTAACGGTGAACATATTGGCCGGACAACTGACTTTTCTGTGACAGAAGCGAAGCAGTTCTTTGAATCGTTAGAACTGACTGAGAAGGAAGAAACGATAGCCAGGATGATTTTAAAAGAAATTTGTGAGCGGTTAAGTTTTCTCGCTAACGTTGGACTCGATTATTTAACATTATCGAGATCTGCTGGAACACTGTCCGGCGGGGAAGCTCAGCGAATTCGGCTGGCCACTCAAATTGGTTCTGCTTTAACAGGGGTGTTGTATGTGCTTGATGAACCATCGATTGGTTTGCATCAGCGCGACAACGACCGGCTGATAAAGACACTTAAACGTATGAGAGATTTAGACAATACGTTGATTGTTGTGGAACATGATGAAGATACGATGCTTGCTGCTGATTATTTAATCGATATCGGACCAGGGGCAGGTGCCCACGGCGGTGAAATTGTTACACAGGGAACACCGAAGCAAGTGATGCGAAACGGGAAATCGTTAACGGGCCAATACTTGTCTGGGAAAAAGTTTATTCCGTTACCCGCTAAGCGCCGTAAGCCGGATGGCCGCTATCTTAAGATCAAACAAGCGGAAGAAAACAATCTAAAAAAAGTGAATGCTAAAATTCCTCTAGGCTTATTTACAGCCGTAACCGGTGTTTCCGGATCAGGGAAAAGTACGTTAATTAACGAAATCCTGTACAAGTCGCTTTCTATGAAACTGCATAATGGTAAACAAAAGCCAGGAAAGCATAAGGAAATTCAAGGAATCGATATGCTTGAGAAGGTAATAGATATTGATCAGTCACCGATTGGGCGGACACCGCGTTCAAACCCTGCCACGTACACAGGAGTTTTTGATGATATTCGTGATGTTTTTGCACAGACAAATGAGGCGAAAATTCGCGGTTATAAAAAAGGCCGTTTCAGTTTCAATGTGAAAGGCGGCCGATGTGAAGCATGCCGTGGGGATGGCATTATTAAAATTGAAATGCACTTCCTGCCTGATGTATATGTTCCGTGCGAAATATGTGACGGGAAGCGCTATAACCGTGAAACATTAGAAGTAAAATATAAAGGGAAGAGTATTGCTGACGTCCTTGGAATGACCATTGAAGAGGCACTCGACTTTTTTGCTAATATCCCTAAAATTAACCGGAAACTGCAGACAGTCGCCGATGTTGGACTTGAATACATTAAGCTTGGCCAGCCTGCGACGACATTATCGGGCGGGGAGGCACAGCGGGTGAAGCTGGCTAGTGAACTCCACCGTCGTTCTAACGGTAAATCCTTTTATATACTGGACGAACCGACGACAGGTTTACATGTCGATGATATCTCACGGTTACTAAATGTCCTGCAGCGTTTAGTTGAGAATGGTGATTCTGTATTAATTATCGAACACAATCTTGATGTGATTAAAGAAGCTGATCATATTATTGATCTTGGTCCAGAAGGCGGCGAAGGAGGCGGGCAAATCATTGCGACAGGTCCCCCCGAAAAAGTAGCTGAAGAACCCGAATCTTATACCGGGAAGTACTTGAAGCCAGTTCTGGCAAGGGATAAGAAACGAATGGAAGACAAGTTGAAGTCAAAAGAAAAAGTCTTAAAATAAGTAGATGCTTTGACGGTTCGATCGATATTAAGTATCGTTAAATAAGAGACGTTTTAACGGGAGGAATTTGGAATGAAAGCGATCGAACAGTCAGTTGTTCAAGAAAAAATTAATCAGCTTGCCAATCAAGCTGTCTACGTACATTTAGAAACAACAAATGGCGCCTATGCTAGCCATTTTGATGAGAAAGCCTACAATGTAGGTGCATTTATTCGTAATGCCCAGGTTACTTATCAGCATGGTAAAATTGTAAGTACAGGCGGTTCATATCGGGTAGGATTAAAGCTTGATCTGGGCTGGGTTTACGCAGAAGGAGTGACTGACTTTGAAATTGATGACCAAGGACGTCTGTTGCTTGCCGGTCATGATCGGGAAGGACGCTTAATGGTTGCCCTGGAAATTAGCGAAACCCCTTTTTCCCATGAGGCAGAGCTACATGAGTAATCAGCACGTTGTTGTTGTTTTTCCGCATCCGGACGATGAATCATTCGGTGCCTCTGGTACCATTTCTAAATTTCGAGCTGAAGGCATTCCAGTGACCTATTTATGTGGAACACTTGGTGAGATGGGAAGAAATATGGGCAACCCCGTTTTCGCTAATCGTGAAACACTGTCTTCTTTTCGCAAAAAAGAATTAACCGAAGCGGCCAAACAACTTGATATCAATGTCGAATTGCTTGGTTATCGTGATAAAACCTTAGAGTTTGAACCGAAGGAAGAGATGGCTGATTACTTACGGCAAAAGATTGACACATTGCAGGCAAGCTTAGTCATTACCCATTACCCCGGTTATGCCGTCCATCCAGACCACGATGCGCTAGGGGCCGCGGTTGTAGCCGCTGTTGAAAAGATCGATGAGGCTTCGCGTCCGGAAATATGGATGCATGCGATTTCCAATCAGCATGAAGATGATCTCGGTAAAGCTGATATTTCCTTTGATATCGCACCATATTGGGAACAGAAATTAGCAGCCATACAGGCACATTTATCACAAGCAGATGGTATGATGAATCTAATAGAAAGTCATGATAAGAAGAACGAACAAACGGAGCGTTTGAAAACAGAACGTTTCTATAAGTGGACGTTTTCTTAAAGCTTAGGCACCTTAGATAGACAGCATTGTCTTCAAGGTGCCTTTTTATAGTTTTTCTACCCCCTTAATGGGGAATGCTTACTAAAAAGGAGCGGGTGCCGAATGAATGAAGAACGTATGAGAATATTGACAATGATTGAAAAAGGAACGATTACAGCAGAAGAAGGGGCTAAACTTCTTAACGCTGTGGAGGAAAAGAACGCAAATAATAAGAGCAAATCAAGTAAAAAGAAATACGGATTTAAAGAATTTGTTGGAGAGGCCGTTGATAAAATTAAAAATGTCGACTTTGATTTATCTTTTGGGGAATCAGCAGAATTTGACCACCATTTTGAAACAGAAGTTGATTTTCATGACATTGATGCCTCCATTGCGAACGGATCACTTGCAATTGAACCATGGCAAGAGGCACATGCCCGTGCCGAGTATAAAGTGAAGGTTTACCAAGTGGAAGAAGCGGAAGAGGCGAAAGAAAAATTTCTTGCCGATCATCAATTTGAGGCGAAAAATAATTTGCTTCGAATTGCCAGCCCATCCAAGAAAGTAAAAGCCTTTGTAAAGCTTTATCTGCCCCAGAAGAATTACGAATTTATTAAGGTGAAGTTATCAAATGGTTCAATTACGTCTACTACGATTGATGCTGAACATTTCCACCTTAAAACAGCTAACGGCTCTATTCAGCTGAAAGGAGCTCAAGGTGAAGTCAGTAAACTTTCAACGGGGAATGGTTCGATCACAGTAAGCGACAGTAAGTTTGAAACGTGTGAAACCGAAACCGTTAATGGAAGCATGACATTAAATGGTCACTTTGGTAAAAATGATGCCTCCACTATTTCTGGGGCTATTAGTGTTGTTAATAGTGGCAGCCATGCTCATACAGGCTTTTTCAAAACGGTTAAGGGGAATATTGCCGTGACATTACCTCCTCATAAAAGGATTGACGGAAAGCTTAAGTCATCAGTTGGAAGTCTGAATTGTGAGCTAGATAATTATAAAATTTTGAATAACAAAAAAGAAGTTATGAATAAAGAGCTACAATTTGAAGCACATGAGGAGTATGAAGCTGCGTATCATTTAGAAGCAGAAACAAAAACGGGTTCTGTAACGATCAGGAATCCCCGCTTGTAAATACGGCTGCTGGAATTGAGGGAAAAAGATTGAAAAGCTGGCTATTACACATTCTAGTGAATGCGGTGGCAATCATTGTGGTTGGTGCGTTATTTGCCTCCGTGTCGATTGACGGGTTTGGAGGTGCTCTGCTTGCTGCCCTTATTTTGTCAATATTGAATGCAATTGTCCGCCCGATATTAGTGATTCTGACGCTGCCGATCACAGTAGTGACCCTTGGATTGTTTCTATTCATCGTCAACGCGATCACGTTAGCGATGACAGATGCTTTTCTTGGAAGTACATTTGAGATCACGAGTTTCGGTATGACGATTGTTGCTGCCATTGTCATTTCACTGATTAATCTGGTGCTGAACAGCTTTATAAAAGAATCATGATCACTCATGGATTCGGTTCGCTTTCCTGAGAGCGGACCGGATTCTTTTTTATCCTCGTTTTTAAAACGTGCTACAATAGGAAAGTGATTATACGATTTTTTCTTGAGGAGGCAGCCTATGAGCAAAGTGAGAACAGAGCAATTGCTTGAGCAGTTTAATATTGAGCTAGTCGCTGGGGAAGATGGCATTCACCGTGAAATACATATGAGTGATATTTCCCGCCCTGGAGTAGAGATGACGGGTTACTTTAAATTTTATCCGAAAGATCGCCTGCAGCTGTTAGGGAAGACCGAGCTGTCGTATTTTAATGAACTTACACATGAACAGCGTAAGGATCGAGCTGAGCGTTTATGTACAGATATAACACCTGGAATCGTTATTACGAGAGGGATGGATATTCCCGAAGAACTGCATGTGGCAGCAAAGGAAGCTGCGGTTCCTTTAATGCGGTCACCACATAAAACGACAAGGGTAATTAGCCGCTTGACTAATTTTCTTGAAACAAAATTTGCCCCGTTTACTGCCATCCACGGGGTGCTTGTAGATATTTATGGAATTGGCGTTCTCATTACAGGACAAAGTGGTGTCGGTAAAAGTGAGACAGCTTTAGAACTTGTGAAACGCGGGCATCGATTAGTAGCCGATGATAGTGTTGAAATCAGGCAGGAAGATTATGATACGTTAATTGGTAACAGTCCGCCGCTTATCGAGCATTTACTTGAGATTCGCGGACTTGGGATCATTAATGTGATGACATTATTCGGAGCAGGTGCTGTACGAAACTTTAAACGAATTACTCTTGTGATTAACCTTGAAATTTGGGATAAAAATAAGCAGTATGATCGATTAGGTCTTGAAGAAGAGACGATGAGAGTCATGGATGTTGAAATTCCTAAAGCGACGATTCCTGTTCGTCCTGGTCGTAACTTAGCTGTCATTATTGAGGTGGCAGCGATGAACTTCAGGTTGAAGCGGATGGGCGTTAACGCTGCTGAGGAGTTTTCTGAACGCTTAACTAAAGTCATTGATGAAGATCAAACGAATGAAGAGTAAGGGAGGAAGACCTTGTGGCTTGTACACCTGAAGCACTAGACCGTGTATTATTACAACTAGGACCATTATCCATTTATTGGTACGGTGTTATTATAGCAACTGGAGCGTTTCTTGGACTATGGCTAGCAACAAAAGAATCTGAGCGAATTGGTTTGAAAAAAGATTACATGGTAGATATCGTTGTTTATGCGATCCCTGTTGCGATTGTATGCGCGCGAATTTATTATGTACTATTTGAATGGGACCGCTACGTTGGCGGCCCATGGTGGGACGTTTTTGCCATTTGGGAAGGCGGTATTGCCATTCATGGTGCTTTAATTGGCGCCGTTTTAACTGCTTACATTTATACAAAACTAAAAGGCATATCATTCTGGATGATGACAGATATCGCGGCACCCAGTATTATTTTAGGTCAAGCGATTGGCCGTTGGGGTAACTTTATGAACCAGGAAGCCCATGGCGGACCCGTTTCCGAAAGCTTTTATAACAACTATATGCAATACTTGCCTGACTTTATTAATCAGCAAATGTGTATTGGCGGAACCGTCTATCATCCAACATTTCTATATGAATCACTATGGAACATTGGCGGTTTCATATTCTTATTGATCTTAAGACATAAATTTAACCCGCGACGCGGCGAAGTATTTCTAAGCTATGTGATTTGGTATTCTGTCGGCCGCTTCTTTATTGAAGGAATGCGTACAGACAGCTTGTATTTATTCGGTGAAATTCGCACAGCCCAATTGATCTCAGTTGTGCTTGTAATAGGAGCGGCTGCACTTATGATCTATCGCCGTAAGAAAGGGTTAGCGAATAAATATTATAACGGAAAAAAAGTAAAATAGAGGAGGGTGGAGCATGAAAGGCATCTTAGAGCGCGGGCTAAAAAAAGGCTTGCAGCTTACGTGGACATTAGGGAAAGTGATCTTCCCGGTTACCCTTATCGTAACGATTCTTCAGTTCACCCCCATTCTTCCGTGGGTGATAGGAAAACTTGAGCCGCTAATGGGGTGGTTAGGGCTCTCTGGTGAAGCGGCTGTTCCACTCGTCATCGGAAACTTTCTAAACTTGTATGCGGGAATTGCTGCGATTATTTCGTTTGATTTTACCGTTAAGGAAGTTTTTATTTTAGCGATTATGCTATCCTTTTCCCACAACCTCTTGATTGAATCGACCGTTGCCAAAAGGGTTGGTGTAAGTTGGTGGTTTGTTGCTGGAGTAAGACTCAGCCTTGCTTTTGTCTCTGCTTTTCTCATCAATACGTTTTGGAAAGGCGGACAAGAACAAGCCGTTTACGGTTTCGCTCCTGAGCAGCAAGCTGCACCTGAAGGCTGGACTGAAATAATTACACACGGTATTCAGACAGCTCTTATGGGTATTGTTCAATTGGCCCTCATCGTTATTCCGTTGATGATCTTTATGCAATATTTACGAGAAAGAGGCTGGCTTGATCGGTTTTCGGAGTGGGTGGCGCCTGCGACTCGCTTCCTGGGAATGGAGCGCAACACATCCATGACGCTTGTTGCCGGCCTAACGATCGGGCTGGCTTATGGCGCGGGACTCATGATTCAAGCAGTGGAAGAGGATGGCGTGTCTAGAAAAGATATGTATTTAGCCATTTTATTTTTAGTTTCATGTCATGCGGTTGTGGAGGATACGTTGATCTTCATTCCGCTTGGGATACCTGTCTGGCCGCTGCTTTTGATTCGTCTGTTAACAGCGATCGTGCTAACAGCTGCTGCTGGACTAGTATTGAATAGATTACAACGTGAGAGAAAGGAAACTTCTAATGAGCATACGTACGATACTTTTTGACTTAGATGGAACTCTAATTGATACGAACGAGTTAATTATCGCTTCGTTCACCCATACGATTGAGCGTTATGGCAAGCGTCGATTCAGCCGGGAAGAGATTATCAACTTTATCGGTCCTCCGTTAACAGATAGCATGAGGCTGATTGATGCTGATCGTGTGGATGAGTTGATCGAGGTTTATCGCTCACACAATCTTGCGAACCATGATGATTATGTAACCGTTTATGACGGGGTGCTCGAGACGGTTCAGTCGTTAAAGGAGCAAGGTTTTCGTCTAGGTGTAGTGACGACGAAAATGCGCCAAACTGTCAATATGGGGCTAGAACTTGCGGGGCTTGTGGGAATGTTTGAAACAGTTGTAACACTCGATGATGTAACAAATGCAAAACCGCATCCCGAACCGATTGCTAAAGCCCTTGCGGCGCTGGAATCCCAGGCTTCTGAAGCATTAATGGTTGGGGATAGTACGCATGATATTGAGGCAGGTAAAAATGCAGGGACAAAGACAGCTGGTGTAGCTTGGACGGTGAAAGGTTCCGCAGTATTGGATGAACTCAATCCAGATTATATGTTGACGAATATGAGGGACTTACTGGACATTACAGGAGGATAAAGGATGCGTAATACAGAGCGTTACCGAGTGAATGGAGGAAATTCCCTGTGGCACATATATAAGACGGTGCCGTTCTTAAAGGTGGTTAAAAACTTTATCATCATACAGGTCGCAAGGTATATGCCTTTTTTACAGATGAAGAACTGGCTATACCGTACGTTTCTCCGTGTGAAGGTTGGGGATGAAACGGCATTTGCTCTCATGGTCATGCTGGATATTATGTTTCCTGAGAGAATTTCAGTAGGTCGGAATTCAGTGATTGGTTATAATACAACGATTTTAGCACATGAATATTTAATAAAAGAATATCGCTTAGGTGATGTGAAAATTGGGGATGGAGTGATGATTGGTGCTAATACAACCATCCTTCCTGGGGTTCATATTGGCGACGGAGCGATTGTTTCAGCAGGCACCCTTGTCCATCAGGATGTGTCTGCTGGTTCATTTGTAGGCGGAAATCCAATGAAACTTATTTATACGAAAGAAGAAATGGAAGAACGGGCTAGGCACGATCAATTTTTTAAGGATGAGGTGTAGGGGCTGTGACGATCAACCAACGTATTTTGCCTGCTATTAAGCATATGAAAGAATTTGAACGGCTTCTTGGATCGACATCAGAGTACATCATTTTGCTTGATACTCGTCTTGGAATGCTCAAAAAGTTAGTTAATGCCGGCCAAAAGGCGGGAAAAAAAGTTCTTATCCATGTTGATTTAGTTCAAGGGTTAAAAACAGATGATTATGGAGTGGAATTTATTGGGCGGGAAATCAAGCCGGACGGAGTGATTTCGACAAGGTCGACTGTGATTCAACGTGCAAAGAAGTATGGGTTGATTACAGTGCAGCGTTTATTTCTTATTGATAGTCAAGCCATAGAACATAATGTCAAAATAATAAAAAAAACACAGCCCGATTATGTAGAAGTTTTGCCTGGAATATTACCGGGAATGATAAAAGAAGTAAAAGATCGATTAGGTGTTCCGGTTATAGCAGGCGGGTTGATACGTACAACAGAAGAAGTTGATGAGGCGATCCAATCAGGTGCTTCGGCTGTCACAACATCCCGTACTGAGCTTTGGGAGTTTTAACTTCTTAGTAAGTACATAATGATTCTAAAAGATGTAAATTCGCGGTTTTGCCAATCCCGGGGAAGGGCGGTTCCAATTGGGGCTACTCATGGACTCCTGTGGTCGGTCCTGCCCTAGGCGGTATTTACGGAGGGCTGTTTTATCAGGCCATATTTGAAGCGAGTCTAAATCTATGGTTTTGGCTCGTTACCATTCTCATTGCTGCTATCTTATTAACCTCATTTCGGGTGGAACTTAGAAAAGCTCAGCAGCATTTAAATAGAGTAGAGGGAGATTGATCAGGATGGAAAAATATATTTTATCCATTGACCAGGGAACGACGAGTTCACGTGCGATGTTATTTAATCATGGTGGGGAAATAGTGGAGACAGCACAACGGGAATTTGAACAATACTTCCCTAAGCCAGGCTGGGTTGAACACGATGCAAATGAAATTTGGACATCTGTGTTAGCTTGTATGGCTGATGTGCTTACCAAAGCAGATGTGGAAGCAGAACAAATCGCTGGGATAGGGATTACGAACCAGCGCGAAACGACAGTTGTCTGGGATCGCAATACAGGCAAACCGATCCATAAAGCCATCGTCTGGCAATCCCGTCAAACACAGCAAATCTGTAACGAGCTGCGGGAGCAGGGGTTGAATGATACGTTCCGTGATAAAACAGGGTTGTTGCTGGATCCTTATTTTTCTGGAACGAAAGTGAAGTGGATTCTTGACCATGTGGACGGTGCCCGGGAAAAGGCAGAAAATGATGAGTTAATGTTCGGTACCATCGATACATGGCTCGTTTATAAGCTATCGGGTAAGAAAGAACATGTGACCGATTATTCTAATGCGTCAAGAACACTAATGTACAATATTTATGATCTGGAGTGGGATGAGGAGCTTCTTGATATTTTAGGTGTTCCAAAAAGCATGCTTCCAGAGGTAAAACCTTCCTCAGAGGTGTATGGACACACCGTGGATTATCATTTCTTCGGCAGCAGCATTCCAATTGCCGGTATGGCAGGTGATCAGCAAGCTGCACTTTTCGGGCAGGCTTGTTTTGAAAAGGGTATGGCTAAAAACACCTATGGTACAGGCGGATTTATGTTGATGAATACAGCGGAGGAAGCAGTGCGTTCTGATCAAGGGTTGCTGACAACGCTTGCCTGGGGAGTTGATGGTAAAGTGGAATACGCTCTCGAGGGAAGTATTTTCGTGTCAGGGTCTGCGATTCAATGGCTTCGTGACGGATTAAATTTGATAGAGTCCTCTAAGCAAAGTGAAAGCATTGCAGGAGAGGTGGATTCGACGGAAGGAGTATATGTTGTTCCAGCCTTTGTCGGACTTGGCACTCCATACTGGGACAGCGAAGCTCGTGGGGCCGTGTTCGGGTTAACAAGAGGCACGAAAAAGTCTCACTTTGTCCGTGCCACTCTTGAATCATTGGCCTATCAAGCGAAGGATGTGGTGGATGCCATGGTCGAGGACTCCGGGATTGAATTGAAGAAACTTCGTGTTGACGGCGGTGCAGTCAAAAATGATCTGCTTATGCAGTTTCAAAGTGACTTGCTGAATGTACCTGTCGAACGTCCGAAAATAAACGAAACGACGGCACTTGGAGCAGCCTATTTGGCCGGTCTTGCTGTAGATTTCTGGAAAGATCGTAAGGAAATCTCCAAGCAATGGTATGTGGAGAAGGATTTTGATCCGCAAATGAACGAAGAGAAAAGTGCCGAACTTTATGAAGGCTGGCAAAAAGCAGTAGAGGCTGCACGCGTTTTTAAATTGTAAAAAGACTAATTCTTTACCGTTTTACAAAAGTCTGTTAATATAAAAAGTAAGTTAATACAATGAGGTCGGAGATATGGAGAGACCACGACACTTTATAACGGTACAGTTATGGAGATGCTCGTGGTCTCTTTTTTTTGAATCATATCCTTGGAGCAGGCATATACACACATACTTTTATCGTTTTTAGGGAATAACCGTAGCAGACGACCTCATTCGAATCGAAATGGCTGAAGGAGAGATAATATGAAACCATTTTCTAGTTATTATCGACAAGAACAATTTGAAAAGCTTAATAAAGAACAGTGGGATATTCTCGTGATCGGCGGAGGGATAACTGGGTCAGGCATCGCTTTAGATGCTGCCAGCCGCGGAATGAAAACAGCTGTCGTAGAAATGCAGGATTTTGCAGCGGGAACATCAAGCCGCTCAACAAAACT
Organism: Halobacillus amylolyticus; assembly: GCF_022921115.1. Lineage (NCBI taxonomy): Bacteria > Bacillati > Bacillota > Bacilli > Caryophanales > Bacillaceae > Halobacillus > Halobacillus amylolyticus. The sequence goes on from NZ_CP095075.1 coordinate 3,873,268, forward strand.
TGTACACGGCGGATTACGTTATTTAAAACAATTTGAAGTGAAGATGGTAGCCGAAGTAGGGAAAGAACGTGAGATTGTTTATGAGAATGGTCCCCACGTTACGACACCAGAGTGGATGATGCTGCCATTTCATGAAGGTGGAAATTTTGGCCCGTTCACAACGAATATAGGTCTTAGGGTGTACGACTACTTAGCAGGTGTGAAGAAAAGTGAACGAAGAACGATGCTTAGTCCTGAAGAGACGCTTGAACATGAACCTTTGGTGAAACGCGATGGCCTCAAAGGGGCAGGCTTTTACGTTGAATATAAAACGGACGATGCCCGTTTGACCCTTGAGGTGATGAAAAAAGCTGTTGATTACGGAGCTGTTTCTGCCAATTATGCAAAGGTCATTGATTTTCTATATAACGAGCAAGGTACTATAGAAGGCGCAATTGTTGAAGATACGATCAGCGGCGAGACCTACCAAATACAGGCTAAAAAAGTTGTGAATGCAGGTGGTCCCTGGGTTGATGAATTACGCGAAATGGATGGGTCCAAAAAAGGAAAAACTCTTCAATTGACGAAAGGGGCTCACCTCGTATTCGATCAAGATGCGTTTCCTCTGAAGCAGGCAGTTTATTTTGATACACCTGACAGCCGGATGATTTTCGCGATCCCTAGAGACGGGAAAACATATGTGGGGACAACGGATACGGAATACGACGGCGACATTTCCCATCCGAAGTTGACGACTGTCGATCGTGATTATATTTTGGATGCGATTCACTTAATGTTTCCTTCTGTTGATGTAAACGCTGATGACGTTGAATCTAGCTGGGTAGGGGTAAGGCCACTCATTCATGAAGAGGGAAAAGATCCATCAGAGATTTCCCGTAAAGATGAAATTTTTACTTCTGATTCAGGATTAATTTCGATGGCTGGCGGTAAACTCACTGGTTATCGTAAAATGTCCCAATCTGCTGTCAATTTGGTTCGGGATCAGTTAGCTGAGGAGTATGGCATTCGCTATTCTGATTCAGAAACGATCCATATGCCGATATCAGGCGGTGAAGTAAATGGTTCAAAAGGGTTTAAGAAATTTAAAGCAGAACGTGTTCAGATTGGAGAGTCAATGGGTTTGTCAGCTGAACAAGCGAATAAGCTTGTAAACTTATATGGAGCGAATGTCGATACTGTTTTCCAAGTATATAAGGACAAAAAACAAGTGGCGGAAAAAGCTCAAATCGATCCGGTTGTTTTCGCTCAGCTCGTTGTAGCACTTGAATATGAATTTGCATACAAGCCCGTTGATTTCTTTGTCCGCCGAACCGGTGCTTTATTCTTTAATATTGCTTGGGTTAGAGAGCATCAAGATTCAGTCGTTGACTTCATGGCGACTGAATTGGACTGGACGACACCACAGAAGCAAGGCTATAAAGATGAATTAAATCAATTGTTGAATGAAGCTGTTAAGCCTGTAGAAATAGGATAAAGATATAGTAGAGGATGTTCAAAAAGTCACCCAATGATAAGCGGCGAATCTCTTCGTTGGCTTGCTTTTGAAGAGCGTGTGCCCCTTCGTCTACAGGCCTATTCAAAGAAGTAAATTCCTCGGGGCAAGGCAGCGAAGAAGGATATTCTCTGAAGTGGCCTCGCTACTCACGTATCATGAGGCAGCAGTGGAACTTCTACTAAAACCGTGCATGTCCTGTGCACAACGTAGAAGTCAGCACGTCCTGTGCAAGTCCGTTCCTTGGAAAAGAGGAACACTTTTCCTTCGTGCGATGCCAATTCGGGGAAGATTTTCTTGGTGCTCAAAGCTACGCCGCCTCGACCTTCTTACTGCTCATTTGGCAATTTTTCGAACAAACATAGCAGGACGATCTCTCTGCCTATTGAGGGATCGTCTTTTGTATTGTATAATTTTACTAATTATACTTGCGTCTATATGAGGGAGGATCTGACATGACTGATGTACAAACTTTAATTCGCAAAGATGGAAGAAGACAGCTTGTAACGGGGAGCTTGTTCCTTGTCGTAATGCTTGTCTTTGTTATTCCCATCTTTTTAACGAGGGGTGTTAACTTTTTAATCGGCGCCTTCTACGGCATCTTTTTTTGTGCCATAGGGATCGCTCTTGTTAGAAGCGGTTGGAAGGACTCCGTCAAAGCGAAGCAATTATTACAGTTTGTTAATGATTTCTCTGTACAAACTTTTAAGAAAGTTCCGCAGAGAATGTATATCGGTCATAGAGCTTCATCGATTTTTCATGCCAAGTTATATGACATGGATGGAGAAGTTTACAGTGAAATTCGGCAACAGAAGCTACGCGGGAGTCGGGTTATTGGTGCGATTTCTTCCTTTTATGCAGGAGGGTGGATGGCACCAGCCACTTACCAAATGGTCGGAGCAGATGGTGATCCCTCTTATAAGATTGACAAAAAAGGTGGCACATATTGGCGAGGCTATGTTCAACATCCCAATGGGAATTATGTCGCTTATACTGATTTGAAGCGTAATAAAAAAACAGGAAAAAGCACCTTTTATTACATTGAAAAGAATCACTATCATTGGAAGGCTGAGGGAGATTCATATATCGGCCATTTCGAGGTAACAGATGGAGAAGGACGACTGTGGGCTGTGGCGAAACGGGGAGCCATTCCTATTGAAGCCGCAGACCGTTTTGATCAAATGCCAGGCTATTTAATTGAATGGAAGGTTAGGGATGATCTGCCTCATTCCTTGGTAGCTTTTCTATTTTTATTACAGACCAGTATGAACGCTTAAAATCGCTGCGTATAGATGCCCGCAATGCTGAAGAAATACTAGATGGATTCCTGTTCTAAAAGAAAGCAGCTCATCTAAACTGATGTGGATTTCCGCATCAGTTTCTTTTTATAAAAAAAGGGAAGATTATAAAGACTCACCAATTGACGACTCCGCTTTATTTTGTTAGCATATTAGCATACTAAAGGATTTCTTGAATGAAAGGTTGGAACACCAATGGCGAAACGATTGATGTTTGAAAAACCACTAGGAATGCGCGACACGCTTCCTTTTTTTTATAACCAAAAAACGAAGGCTAGAGAAAAGTTAACGTCGACCATTCTTTCCTATGGCTATTCGATGATGGATACACCGTTGCTCGAATATCATGAAACAGTTGGAAAAATGAGTGCGACGCTAGAACAGCAGTTATTTAAATTATTAGATCAACAGGGGCACACGCTCGTGTTGCGTCCGGATATGACCGCGCCGATTGCTCGTGTTGCCGCCTCCCAGTTAAAGAATGCAGAGTTCCCTATAAGGCTTGCCTACGGTGGACCGGTCTTTCGTGCTCAGCAAACGGAGGGGGGCAAGCCTGCTCAATTTGAACAAGTCGGTACAGAGTTAATCGGTGATCATTCTTCTTATGGGGATGCTGAGGTGATTGCCCTTTTAGTAGAATCGCTGAAGCAGTCTGGTTTAGATGATTTTGTCATTACCATTGGTCATATTGGATTCGTGAAAGCCTTTTTCAATGATTTGCTTGGTGATGACGATGAAACAACTGACCTTCTATTACAGCATTTATATAGAAAAAATTATGTAGGTTTCCGGGAAGATGTCAAGATGAGTCAGCTTCCAAGTGATACGAAAAGCGCATTGCTCTCCCTTTTACAGCTTCGGGGTGGAGAGGAAGTTTTCACGGCGAGTAAAGCGTTGGCGCGAAATCAATCTTGTATGCAGGCAGTGAATGAATTAAAGCAGCTTTATAAAATTTTAAACCAGTATGGGGTAGACAAGTATGTACATGTTGACCTCAATTTAATTAGTCACATGAACTACTATACAGGGATTTTATTTGAGGGATATGCCCCAAACCTAGGTGCCTTGCTGTGTAATGGCGGTCGTTATGACACATTGCTGCCATCGTTCCAGTTGAATGCCTCTGCTACGGGTTTTGCTATTCATTTAGAACGTTTAATTGAAGCACTGGAGGTCCAAGAAGAGGAAGACGTTCGAATAGGTGTTATTGTTGATGATGATACACATGCTGAAGGTATAAAAAGAGCCGCGGAATTACGTGGCGAGGGATACTTTGTGTTATTGCAGCACATCGATCAAATTCCTGATTTAATCAAATTCAAGGAACAGCTTAAAGATAGTGTTGACTTAACTGTAAAAGGAGGCGGACTTGATGAGTAAGCCTTTAACGATCGCCATGCCAAAGGGCAGGATATATGAAGAAGCTGCAGAGCTGATGAAACGAGCGGGCTATTATTTAGCGGCAGACGCTGAAGAATCAAGAAAGTTGATTTTGGAGTTTCCTGAGCAAAATATTCAAATTATGATGGCAAAACCAATGGATGTGGTAACATATGTGGAATATGGGGCAGCGGACATCGGTATTGCCGGCAAGGATGTTCTCTTAGAGCAGGACCGTGATGTATATGAAGTATTGGATTTGCAAATTAGTCCCTGCTATGTAGCCGTTGCAGGATTGCCTGACAAACCACTTGGGCGAATTGCCCCAAAAATTGCGACCAAATATCCGAAAATCGCCTCTGATTATTTTAGAGAGCAAGGCGAACAAATTGAGATCATTCCCTTGAATGGTTCAATAGAACTTGCACCGCTGATCGGTTTAGCCGATCGGATTGTCGATATTGTTTCTTCAGGGCGAACGTTGCGAGAGAACGGACTAATGGAGTACCAGAAAATAGCCGACATTACCTCAAGGTTAATTGTTAATCCAGTCAGCTATCGACTCAAGAGTAATGATATAGATGAAATGGTTCGCAAGTTAAGTGGAGTTGTGGAGGTGGAAAGTTCATGAAAATCATGAAGAGGTCACAACTCTCTTCTTTGAGACGAAGTGTAGATCAGGGTACAGAAAAACAGAGGCGCTCCGTCCAAAGCATTATTCAGGAAGTGAAGGATAATGGCGATCAGGCCGTCAAAGCTTACACGGAACAATTTGATGGTGTTGATATTGAAAACTGGCGTGTCACCCAAGATGAGTTTGATGAAGCCTACATGTCTATTGATGGGGTTTTGTAGAAATTCTAGAAGAAGCCGCAGCGAACATTAGAAGTTTTCATGAAAAGCAGCGGACAACTTCATGGTTTGATACAAGTGAAGATGGTACAATTCTTGGGCAAAAAGTGACTCCGATTGCTGCTGCGGGTGTTTACGTACCAGGTGGAACAGCGGCTTATCCTTCATCTGTTTTTATGAACGTCATTCCAGCACAAGTGGCAGGCGTCAAACGGATTGTCATCGTTACACCTCCAGGTAAGGACGGCAAGGTTCCTGCTGGGGTTCTCGTAGCTGCTAAGCTTCTAGGAGTAGATCAAGTTTATAAAGCGGGGGGCGCTCAAGCGATTGCATCCTTAGCTTATGGAACAGAAACACTTGACGCCGTTGACAAAATAACAGGACCGGGGAATGTTTTTGTTGCTTTAGCGAAACGGGAAGTGTTCGGGGATGTCGATATTGATATGATCGCTGGGCCAAGTGAAATTGCTGTTTTAGCAGATCATACTGCAAAAGTTGAAGAGATCGCATCGGATTTACTGTCACAGGCCGAACACGATGCCAGGTCTTCCAGTGTTCTTGTCACTACAGATGAGACATTAGCAGAAGGAGTTCGGACCGCTGTATATGAACAGCTTCGATCCCTGCCTAGGTATAATATTGCCAAAGCTAGTATTGATGAGTATGGAGCCATTATAGTGTGTGATACAAAGCAGGAAGCACTTGACACTATAAACGAAATTGCTGCCGAACACTTAGAAATTGTGACAGAGGATCCGTTTCAAGATATGGCACAGGTTAACCACGCAGGTGCGATTTTTCTAGGGCCTTATAGCAGTGAGCCGGTTGGCGATTATTTTGCTGGACCGAATCATGTACTTCCGACAAATGGGACAGCACGCTTTTCAAGTCCGCTTACGGTTGATGATTTTGTGAAAAAATCGAGCATTATTTCTTACAGTGAACAAGCTTTACAAAAGAATGCTGACAAAATTGCTCAATTCGCCAGGTTAGAAGGATTAGAGGCACATGCAAGGGCGATAGAGTCACGCAAGGAGCGATGGAAATGACCAAAAATCGAAAATCTGTTATTACTCGAACCACCCGGGAAACAGATATAAACTTAGAGTTTGTTATTGATGGAGAAGGGAAAGCAGATCTCGACGTGCAAGTTCCTTTTATGGCCCATATGCTTGAGCTTTTTACGAAGCACGGGTTGTTTGATTTAATGGTAACAGGCAAAGGTGACGTCGAAGTGGATGATCACCACTTAACTGAAGACATCGGCATTTGCCTTGGACAAGCATTGCGACAAGCTCTTGGGGACAAAAGCGGTATCAAACGTTATGGATCCATGACCCTTCCGATGGATGAAACCCTTGTCACGGTTGCCGTCGATTTAAGTGACCGTCCCCATTTGGAATGGAAAGCTGACTTGCCAAAAGATCGTGTAGGAACGTTTGATACGGAGAATGTACATGAGTTCTTTTGGAAACTCGCCGTTGAAGCTCGAATGAATTTACATATCGTTCTTCACCACGGTCACAATACGCATCACATTATTGAAGCGATGTTTAAAGCATTGGCGAGGGCTCTAGATGAAGCAACGCAAATTGATCCTCGTATTAAAGGGGTGCCAAGTACGAAAGGAAGTTTGTAAATGATTGGAGTCATTGATTATGGGATGGGGAATTTATTTAGTGTCTCAAAGGCCCTTGAACGCCTTGATGTCCCTTATAAAATAGGAGATCGGCCGAGCCAGCTTGAAGATTGTGCGGGCTATATTTTGCCAGGGGTAGGCGCTTTTCCAGACGCCATGCAGGCTTTACATGAACATAAATTCATTGGTTTTATTAAGCGGAAAGTGGATGAAGGTGTACCTCTATACGGGATTTGTCTTGGGATGCAACTCTTATTTGAGGAAAGTGAAGAAGGCGGCAAAACGAAGGGGCTCGGATTATTTCCTGGGAAAATCAAAAGGTTCACAGGAAAGAATGATGCAGGAGTCTCTTATAAAGTTCCACATATGGGCTGGAATCAGCTTGAGATTCAACAACCGGACCAACCCCTCTTGTCCCAAGTGGAACAGGAGTATGTGTATTTCGTCCATTCCTATGTCGTTCATACGAATGAGCAGCGGCTTCTGTATGCAACAGCCGATTATCAAATGGATGTCCCGGCTATCGTGGGGAAAAACAATGTTGTGGCGAGCCAATTTCATCCAGAAAAAAGTGGTCGTGCCGGCATGCAGTTATTAGAGAATTTTTGCAAACGAATGGTACAACAGTGAGGAGCGTGTGTAATGAGTTTTACGATTTATCCTGCTATTGATATGCGTGATGGGAAATGTGTTCGTCTTGAACAAGGTGATTTTAATAAACAAACAGTGTATGGCGACAACCCTTTTGAAGTGGCCCAAAAGTTTGCAGAAGCGGGAGCCTCCTGGATCCATATGGTTGATTTGGATGGAGCAAAGGAAGGATCGAAGCAAAATGCTGAACATGTAGTAAAGGTCGCACGTGATCTTAATTGCAAGGTTCAAATTGGTGGTGGAATCCGTTCTGAGGAGGATGTTACTTATTATTTGGACCGTGGTGTGGACCGGGTGATTATCGGTTCGTTGGCGATCCGTGACCTTCCGTTAACGAAGCAGCTTTTGAAAAAATTCAAAGAAAAAATCGTGATCGGCTTAGATGCACGAGATGGCTATGTAGCCACTGAAGGCTGGCTTGAACGCTCGGAAGTGAAGGCTGTTGATTTAGGAAAAGAACTCGCCGAAGCTGGCGCGGAAACGTTTATTTATACTGATATTGCAAAAGATGGGATGCTGCAAGGCCCAAATACGGAAGAAATTGTCCGTTTAGCCTCTGAAACGTCTGTCAACGTGATTGCTTCTGGAGGAATCCAGGGACTTGAAGACTTGCGTGAACTAAAAAAGTATCAACAGCAAAACGTCATCGGTTCGATTGTGGGCAAAGCCTTGTATACTGATCGATTCAAGCTTTCTGATGCACTAAGTGAGGAGGAGCGCTAATGTTATCGAAACGGATCATCCCTTGCTTAGATGTAAAGGAAGGCCGAGTGGTAAAAGGGATTCAGTTCGTTGATATTCGTGATGCCGGCGACCCGGTTGAACTGGCAAAGGTGTACGATGAACAGGGAGCTGATGAGCTTGTATTTTTAGATATCTCTGCAAGTCACGAGGGTAAAAAAACGATGATTGATGTTGTTCGAGAGGTCGCCTCCGAGCTTGCTATCCCCTTTACGGTTGGCGGCGGGATTCGCACACTTGAAGATATGAAAGAAACGTTGAGAAATGGTGCAGATAAAGTTTCTTTAAATTCTGCGGCTGTTAATCGTCCAGAAGTGATTCGAGAAGGTGCAGATTACTTTGGAAGTCAATGTATCGTTGTTGCGATTGATGCACGTTATGACGAATCAGTGAATACATGGCGTGTGTATACGCATGGCGGGCGGACGCCGACAGAATGGACGGTCACCGACTGGGCGCAAGAAGCTGTCCGTCTTGGCGCAGGTGAAATTTTGTTAACATCAATGAATCAGGATGGTGAGAAATCAGGATTTGACTTGCCATTACTGAGAGCCGTTCAGGAAGTGGTGGGAGTCCCCGTCATTGCTTCAGGTGGGGCCGGCGCGGCCGAGCACTTTTATGAAGTATTTGAAGAAGTAGATGCAGATGCAGCATTAGCGGCTTCTATCTTTCATTATAAAGAAACATCGATCCGAAATGTGAAGGAATATTTAGCAGGGAAGGGAGTCGTTGTACGATGAATCTTGATGCCATTCAGTTTGATGAAAAAGGATTAGTGCCTGCCATTGTTCAGGATGCACGGTCAAAATCTGTTTTGACGCTTGCCTATATGAATCGGGAATCAATCAACCTAACGTTAGAAAAAGGAGAAACCATCTTTTATAGTCGCTCACGAAAGGAGCTTTGGCACAAAGGAGAAACCTCCGGAAATACGCAAAAGGTTGTAAACATTCATTTTGACTGTGATCAAGATGCCCTGTTAGTCCAAGTGATTCCATCAGGACCTGCTTGTCATAAAGGCGAGTATAGCTGCTTTAATGAATCGTTGCTCGATCAGGGTGATAAGGGGATTGATCAGCAGCCTTATGCGATACTGGACCAGTTAAGAAATGTGCTGTCAGAGCGAAAGACAACTTTACCTGAGAATTCCTACACATCACAGCTTTTTCAGGAAGGTGTGGACCGGATTGCCAAAAAGATTGGGGAAGAAGCAGGAGAGGTAATCATTGCAGCGAAAAACGATGATCCAGAAGAACTTTCAATGGAATCAGCTGATTTATTATTCCACCTGTTGATGCTGTTGACGGATCGAGGAGTAAGCCTGGATCAAGTCTTAGCTGTGTTAGAAAAGCGTCATCAATCATAGATACAGGCAGGTTGGTCATCCCTAACTAATTTTGTAGTTAGGGATATTTTTGTCCTGAGTAGAGGAAAACTTATTCTGCCCAACTGCTTCGTAATTCTTTCCAAAATTGATAGGATTCTCCCCGAAATTCTACAATTCTATCGAAACTCTTAAGTATTCTATCCAAATCTCAAAGAATTCTCACCAAACTCCAAATGATTCTTCCCATCAAATAATTCTGCAGAAATTTCTCCATTAATCTACGAAAAAACAAAAAATTCTTCTATTTCATCAAGCCTTTCTATGTTATACTGCTTAATTAGTGAGAATGGACGCTGAAATAGGGGGACAGTCATGACGACATCAACGAATCCTACTGCAAGGAATGAAAAGACAAATGTGATCCCTTTTTTACCAACAGGGAATTTTTACTTTTCTCATGGGATCCATGCCTTTAAAAAGCGGCGGTTTAATGCTGCCGTTAAATGGTTAAGAAAAGCCATTGAGATGAGTCCGGATGAACCACTTTACTCCTGTCAACTCTCAGTCGTCTATACTGAAATTGGCTCTTATCATGCTGCAAATCAGCTGTTAAGTGAAGTGATTATTAATTTCGGGGACCAATATACGGATTGCTATTATCTTATGGCCAACAACTATGCACATCTTGGCCTATTGAATGATGCAAAAAAATATGCTGAAAAATATTTGGAACGAACGGATGACGGAGACTTTGAAGAAGCTGCTGAACAACTTCTTGGTATGCTTAATTCCTTAGAAGAGGAAGATGATGAAGATGAGTTTGCCTTCGATGATGAAGATGAACTTCTTATATACCAGGAAACGGCTTTTTATCATTTAGAGCATGAGGAATGGGACCAAGCTTTGCCTGTTTTGCAGGAAATGATGGAGCTGTTTCCGGAATTCAACCTTGCTAAGCACAAGTATGCTTATGCCTTGTTTTATAGCGGGGAAGAAGATGAAGCCATTGAATTGGAAAAAGCGTGGCTAAAGAAAGACGAAAAAAATATTCACAGTCTTGTGAATCTAGCCTGCTTTTATCTTGCCAATCAACAGGATGAGCAAGCGAAACTGTTAATTGATCCATTAAGAAATGTATTTCCAATGCATGAACAACAAAAGCTGGCTATAGCTGAAACGTTGGCACGTGCCGGGCAATATAATGAAGCAGTGGAGCGTTTCCGTGCCTTAAAGAATAAACAAGTAGTCGGTAGAAGAAACTACTATAAATGGTTTAGTATTTCGTGTTATCACACAGGAAATCCTGCCCGCGCGCTTCAACTTTGGGAAAAGGGCTGTAAGCAGTTCCCGAAGCTAAGTGAAGAGGGCGGGCCTTGGATTCGCTCTTAAGCACATTAATGGACGGTTTTGAATAGATTTACTATGATGTTTACAGGATAAGCTAGAGTGAAACAAGGAGTTGATGATTCAATGACGGAAGAACGAATTTATGATGTCATTATTGCAGGCGCCGGACCAGCCGGGATGACTGCAGCCGTATATACATCAAGGGCGAACCTTGATACTTTGATGATTGAACGTGGTATTCCAGGCGGTCAAATGGCGAATACGGAAGATGTTGAAAACTATCCTGGTTTTGATCATATTCTGGGGCCGGATCTCTCAAATAAAATGTTTGATCATGCCAAAAAGTTCGGAGCAGAGTATGCTTATGGCGATATTAAAGAAGTAATTGAAGGAAAAGAATATAAAACGGTTATTGCCGGTAATAAACAGTATAAAACACGGTCATTAATCATCACGACAGGTGCTCAATACAAAGCGCTAGGCGTGGATGGTGAAAAAGAGTTAGGTGGACGTGGTGTATCCTATTGTGCAGTTTGTGATGGGGCATTTTTCCGTGATAAAGAACTTGTCGTCGTAGGCGGCGGAGATTCAGCCGTTGAAGAAGGGGTTTATCTTACACGCTTCGCCAGCAAAGTAACGATTGTTCACCGTCGTGATGAACTCCGTGCCCAGAAGATTCTTCAAGACCGTGCTTTTGACAATGATAAGATTGATTTCATTTGGGACACGGTCGTGAAAACGATCAATGATAAAGACGGAAAAGTGGGCAGTGTTACACTTTATAATAATAAAACAAACGAAGAGTATGAATTTGAAACAGATGGCGCCTTTATTTATATCGGTATGATTCCGCTCAGTAAACCGTTTGTAAGCCTTGGAGTTACAAACGAACAAGGCTATATTGAAACAGATGAAAAAATGGAAACTAAAGTACCAGGTGTTTTTGCAGCAGGAGATATTCGTGAAAAAGAGTTACGCCAAATCGTAACAGCGACAGGTGATGGCAGTATTGCTGCCCAGTCTGCTCAGCATTATATTGAGAACTTGTTAGAGGAGCTAAAAGCAGTTAAATAAAAAGTAACTCCATCTTAACTCTCCTGTAACACGCATGAAACATTGATGGGGTACAATATAAGTGATTAATTGACCCCCTTTTAATAGATAAATCTCTATTAAGACACAGGTGTTTATCACCTGTGTCTTTTTTTTGTGTGCTTTTTGATGAGCTGAATTCAACATACCAAGCAAGCACGTGTTTTTTCAAAGAGGCATAACATTGTAGCGATAGACGTATTCATTGTATAATAGACAAAGAATGCCCTCTAGAGAAAAATGAGGTGACAAGACGTGCAACGTGTTGCAAATTGTATATTACGAATAGATAACCAAGTTTTAATGTTAAAGAAGCCGAGGCGTGGATGGTATGTCGCTCCTGGCGGTAAAATGGAAGCAGGAGAGAATATCAAAGACTCCGTCGTACGTGAATTTAAAGAAGAAACTGGATTGCAAATTAAAGATCCCAAGCTAAAAGGGTCATTCACCTTTATCATGAGGGAACAGGATAAAACGGTTCAAGAATGGATGATGTTTACCTTCCATACTACGGATTATCAAGGAGAGCTTTTAGAAGTGAGTGAAGAGGGTCAGCTTGAATGGGTAGCTGTAGAAGAGGTGCTTAATAAGCCAATGGCAGAAGGGGATCGTTATATTTTCAAACACATTTTATCAAGTGAAGAACAAGTGTATGGAACATTTGTGTATACGACAGATTTTAAACTGATAGATCAAGACCTTGATCCGTCTCGACCTATGTAGTAAGGAGCGAAGGCTAATGGCAGAAAAAGAAAATAATACCCAACTCGTTATCATTACTGGAATGTCTGGCGCAGGAAAAACCGTTGCGATACAAAGCTTCGAGGATTTAGGCTTTTTTTGTGTAGATAATCTGCCGCCGGCTCTTTTACCTAAATTTCTGGATTTAATGAAAGATTCAACAAATAATATCAAAAACGTGGCTCTTGTAATGGATTTAAGAGGACGTGAATTTTTTGATGCGTTATTTGATGCATTAGACCGTTTGGGCAAAGAAGAATGGCTGGATAGTCACATTCTTTTCCTGGATGCAGAGGATCAATCGCTCGTTTCCCGTTATAAGGAAACGAGACGTTCGCATCCATTAGCTCAAGATGGACTTCCGCTAGAAGGCATTCGTCAGGAGCGGAAGATGCTGGATGAACTCAGGGGTCGCGCACAAACGCTTATTAATACATCAAGCTTGAAACCAAAGGAATTAAGAGAACGAATTCTCGACCGTTATAAGGCCCAAAAGCATCAAGTGTTTTCCGTGCAGATGGTTTCTTTTGGATTTAAGTATGGTGTCCCAATTGATGCAGACTTAATGTTTGATGTACGCTTTTTGCCTAACCCGCATTACGTTGAAAATATGCGTCCGCTGACAGGACTGAATACAGAAGTATCCTCGTACGTATTCAAGTGGTCAGATACTCAGAAGTTTCTTGAAAAGCTTAAGGATCTGCTGCAGTTCATGCTTCCACAGTATAAACGAGAAGGGAAGAGCCAACTCGTAGTAGCGATTGGGTGTACGGGTGGACAACACCGCTCCGTTGCATTAGCTGAGTATCTCTCTAACTATTTTTCAAGTGACTTTGTGACACATGTTACGCATCGAGACATCGACAAAAGAAAGGGTTTGTAAACCATGGATCGTCTTAAAAAGCCCAGGGTTGTAGTCATTGGCGGAGGAACGGGGATGCCTGTTTTATTAAGGGGGCTTAAATACTTCCCTATTGATTTATCTGCCATTGTGACCGTTGCAGATGATGGGGGGAGCTCAGGGAGATTAAGAGATGAACTTTCCATCCCTGCACCCGGCGATATAAGAAACGTTCTGGCGGCCTTGTCGGATGCAGAACCTATGCTGCTTGATTTATTTCAACATCGTTTTGCAAACGGTAATGGACTGTCCGGCCACTCGATGGGAAACCTGCTATTAGCTGCTATGACGTCAATGACGGGCGACTTTTACCACGGTGTTAAAGAAATTTCACGTGTGTTAAATGTGAAAGGGAATATCTATCCGATTGCCAATCACTCTATGAACCTTCATGCAGAAATGGAAGATGGTACTCTTGTGACAGGTGAATCAAACATTCCTAAAGTGAATAAGCGCATCAAACGCGTGTATGTCAGTCCTTTACCTATTCAACCTCTCCCAGAAGCAATGGAGGCAATAGCATCGGCTGATTTAATCGTTATTGCACCAGGAAGCTTGTACACAAGCATATTACCAAATATTATTATTCCTGAGATTGGTCAGGCGCTAAGGGAAACAAACGCGAAGGTGACATACGTTTGCAATGTGATGACACAAGCGGGAGAAACATCAGGTTACACAGCGGCTGATCATGTGAAAACCTTACATGATCATGTAGGAGAAGGCTGTATCCATTCAGTTATTGTTCATAATAAACCGATTGGGCAAAATATGAGAAAAGTTTACGCTGAAGAAAATGCAGAGCCAGTCCATTATGATATGGATCGTATTAAAGCAATGGGGTTGAGAATTATTGAAGAAGACATCATTGATAGAAGTCAGTCAACGATCCGTCATGATACAAATAAACTAGCTCATTTGCTTCATTCATTATTATAGATTTTCTTTTGTAAAAGTAAAAAGTCTGCGTGTTGTGGTTTTAATGACCCTTCACGCTTTTCAAATGTATAGCCTAGAGGCACAAAGACCTTCTAGGTATAAGCGATTCAACCGTAGCTCTACAAGGTGTGTTAAGTAGGGGCGGTATGTTTTTGTGGGGACAGACCTTACACAACATAGGGCCGTTTGTGTTGAAACATCTCCGACACACGCGCCCATCTTAGTCGAACTTTCATAAAACGTGTCTACAAGGTCGCTTGCAATTTTCTTAAATAGGGGGTGTACATCCGTGTCGTTTGCATCAGAGATTAAAAAGGAATTAACGAACGTTGAAGCAGATGAGAGCAGTAATGAATCAGAATTGGCAGCTCTTGTCCGTATGAATGGGACATTTTCATTATCAAATCAGTCCTACTTGTTGGATATCCAAACAGAGAACGCCGCCATTGCCAGGCGTATTTATACATTGTTGAAAAAGTTGTATCCATACCCAGTCGAACTCTTAGTCCGTAAAAAAATGCGTTTGAAGAAGAATAATGTGTATATTGTTAGAATGAAGGATAATGCGGAAAAGGTATTAAAGGATTTAGAAATCTTGAATGGACCTCTTTCCATCAATCCAGAAATTCCGAAGAAATATTTAAAATCAACTGGCGGTAAGCGTGCTTACTTGCGTGGAGCCTTTCTGGCCGGAGGATCAGTCAATAATCCTGAGACTTCTTCTTATCATTTAGAAATTTACTCGTCTGATGAATCCCATAATGAAGCATTATGTGAGCTAATGAACGGTTTTGATCTACATGCAAGGACATTGGAGAGAAAAAAAGGTTTTATTACTTATTTAAAGGAAGCAGAGAAAATTACAGAACTAATTAGTAATATTGGGGCTCACCAGGCTTTATTCAAATTTGAAGATGTACGTATTGTTCGGGATATGCGTAATTCAGTAAACCGCCTCGTCAATTGTGAAACAGCTAATTTAAATAAAACAATCGGTGCAGCATTTAGACAAGTAGAAAATATCAGGTTTATTAAAAAGTCCGTTGGTTTAGATGCATTGCCTGACAAACTTCAAGAAATCGCCACTTTACGCCTGCAGCATCAAGAGGTATCACTAAAAGAGTTAGGTGAGTTGGTCTCAGGAGCACCGATAAGTAAGTCAGGTATTAACCATCGTCTACGAAAAATTGACGATTTTGCGAACAAAGTTAGGCGTGGAGAAGTGAAGGAAAGTAATCAAAACTAATGTAATCTTAAATATTTCATGCTATAATGATTTAAAATTAAGGAACGCTTTCAACCGGGGAGCGTTCTTTATTTAAAGGGATTGTATGCGCTTTCTGAAAATAATCGAAGTGACAATAGAGAGAGGAGAATGATTGGTGATTGAACAGTCGATAACCATTGAACTAGAAACAGGATTACAAGCGAGACCTGCTGCACAATTTGTACAACAGGCTAACCGCTTTTCATCCCACATATTTATTGAGAAGGATAAAAAGCGTGTGAACGCTAAGAGTATCATGGGTCTTATGAGTTTGGCAGTAGGTCATGGTGAAGAAATTACACTAATAGCAGATGGTACCGATGAAGAACACGCTGTAAATCAGTTAGCTGATTTTGTTAAAGAATAGTAGACATTTTCATGTGAATATATGAACAATTTGTGAATGATAAGACATAAGGGAACGTTCTCATATGATGTACTTCGATAAAAGCAATAGTAAAAGCCCGCTGGTTCCGCCAGCGGGCTTTTACTAAATAAATTATTTATCGCTCGTCTTTTCCATGACTTTATCAATTAAACCGTACTCAACGGCTTCGTGTGCAGACATGAAGTTATCACGATCAGTATCGCGCTCAATTACTTCAAGAGGTTGACCTGTGCGTTCAGAGAGGATCTGGTTAAGTTTCTCGCGCATCTTAATAATGCGCTTCGCATGAATTTCGATATCGGATGCTTGGCCTTGTGTACCGCCAAGTGGTTGGTGAATCATAACTTCACTGTTAGGTAATGCATAACGTTTTCCTTTTGCACCAGCGTTAAGAAGGAAAGCACCCATGGAAGCTGCCATACCTGTGCAGATTGTAGATACGTTAGGTCCAATAAACTGCATCGTGTCATAGATGGCCATACCAGATGTAATGGATCCACCCGGAGAGTTGATATAAAGTGAAATGTCTTTCTCAGGATCCTCAGCAGCTAAGAATAATAGCTGTGCGACGATTGAGTTGGAAACATTATCATCAATAGGACTGCCTAGCATAATAATCCGATCTTTTAATAAACGGGAATAAATGTCATAGGCGCGTTCTCCGCGATTTGTTTGCTCAATTACTGTTGGGATTAAATTCATTTGTAATTTCCTCCTTTTCATCATTACATATATGATGGAATATGTTTTTATCATACAGTTAAGGTCAGGAAAGGTCAAACGAAAAGATTGTTCCATTTTGACCTATTTCCTTGGTACTTAGCCGAACTTTTTCAGAGTCCGTTTAACCGAACTTCCCTATACCATCATACCCTAATTCATTAGGGATAAACCTATGATTTATAATGAAAATTAGTTAGATTCAAATACAAATGGTCTTGATTTTACTCACAAACAACCGTATAATAGATTTTGCCTTTCGTAATTTGCGCCCGTAGCTCAGTTGGATAGAGCGATAGATTCCGGTTCTATGTGTCGGGGGTTCGAATCCTCTCGGGCGCGCTACTGTAATAGTTGATCTGGCTTTCTCCCACACTGTTTAATTTTGCAGGTGGGAGTTTTTCAGTTGAATACTTTAGTCTTTTTCAGTAGTATTAACTATTATCAAGCATGTTGATTGTGTATAGATAAGCCGCTTGCTCTTCCACGAAAAGGAGATATTATGACAACTATTATTCGTTTCAAAATCATATCAACAGAACAGATTCCAGAAGATCGCAGAATTCATGTTTTTGATATACAGAGACAGAAAAGGCTGTCATTTAATTTAAAATCACTTTACCGTTCTCTTGAGCGCAGCGAAAGTGGGATAGAATTAAAAGAGTTTTTGGAAACGAAAAAATTTAAAATTGAACATGGGTTTTACGATTACAAGAGTCACGTTTCCTAACGTGGCTCTATTTATTTATAGAAGTTGTTCAAAAAGTCACCAAATGATAAACGGCGAATTTCTTCGTTGCTCGGTTTTTCCGGTCCTCACGTATTAGAAGCATACGCTGTGGTCCTCAAAACTTTCGCGCCTCAAACTTCTTGTTTCTCATTTGGCAACTTTTTGAACACTCACTTATAATAATAATAGGAAAATGGTACATTTTAATTATTAGAGGGGGAGAAAGTATTGAATACATTAACACTCTACAGAAAGAATAACTGTTCATTATGTGATGAGGTAAAAGAACTGGTTGACTTTCTTTCCATGGAATATCAGATAAAAACTACCGAGGTTGATATTGAAGAAGACGAAGAGTTGCTCCAGGCTTATTTTCTTGAGATTCCCGTACTATTTATTAATGGAGAAAAAATTGACTATCGTCAAATTGATGTTTTTTCTTTAAGAGAGCGTTTACAGTAAGATTTTTGAGTTGCACAGCTTGATAGGCACTGGTAGTATATAGGGTGAAAAGGATATTTTTTTGCTCCGAGTGGGACGGATTGTGACTACCTGGGACATATCTATCCCAATGAATATACTTTTCAATATAAAGGAGCTTTTTCATGAGAGCTTTAATTGACTTACAAAAGAAATTATTTCCTGATGTTCTTGAGATTATGCAACGACGCTATCAACTACTTCACTATATTCGACTTATGCAGCCTGTGGGAAGAAGAGCATTATCTGATAACAGCCAGCTTGCTGAGCGAACGGTAAGAAGCGAAGTGGATTTCCTTAGTAAACAAGGGGCCGTAGAGATTACCTCAAGAGGTATGCATTTAACTTATGAAGGGCAAACCATTCTTGAACAGCTTGCCGAGTTTATAAAAGATGTTACGGGCATAAAGGTTTTAGAACAGCAGTTAAAGGAAAAATTAAAACTAGATCATGTTGTTGTTATCCCCGGGGATAGTGATGAGTTAGATTGGGTCAAACAGGAAATGGGTAAAGCTTGTGTTGAATACTTGAAAACACATTTAGATACAGGAGAAACGGTCGCCATTACCGGCGGATCGACCATGGCTTCCGTAGCGGAGATGATGACACCTCTTGAAAAAGCTAATCATTGTATGTTCGTCCCTGCCCGTGGAGGTCTCGGAGAGCGGGTAGAGAATCAGGCAAATACGATTTGCGCTGAAATGGCAAAAAAAGCACGGGGTGATTACCGGCTGCTTTATGTTCCAGATCCTCTAAGTGAAGAATCTTATCAGACGATCATCGAAGAACCTTCTATTAAAGAGATTCTTAATATGATTCGTAATGCAAGCATTGTTATTCATGGAGTGGGGGATGCTATTACAATGGCAGAGCGTCGTAAAACACCACAGACTCAATTAGAGATTATTAATGAGAGACAAGCTGTAGGAGAAGCCTTTGGATATTATTTTAATCAGACCGGCGAAATTGTTCACAAAGTACGAACAGTCGGCCTGCAGTTAGAAGATTTACCATCTGCTGGTGATGTGATTGCCGTGGCCGGCGGGAAATCCAAAGCACAGGCGATTGCTTCTTATTTTCAACCAGGTCAAAGTAATGTTCTAATCACTGATGAAGGTGCTGGATTAGAGTTAATAAGGGATTATCCCCTTTAAATAAAAAATGTTAACAATTCAAGGAGGAATTAAGCATGACTGTAAGAATTGGTATTAATGGTTTCGGACGTATAGGACGTAATGTTTTCCGTGCTGCACTTAAAAATAATGAGGTGGAAGTGGTTGCAGTAAACGATCTAACGGATGCAAATATGCTAGCACACCTGCTTCAATATGATACAGTTCACGGTAAACTTGATGAAGAAGTTACTGTAAATGGTGACAATCTAGTAGTAGGCGGGAAAGAAGTTAAAGTTCTTTCTGAAAAAGATCCTGCTAACCTTGGCTGGGGAGATCTTGGAGTTGAAATCGTTGTTGAGTCTACTGGACGTTTCACACAACGTGACGATGCGAAGAAACACCTTGATGCCGGCGCGAAGAAAGTTGTCATTTCTGCACCTGCGAAACAGGAAGATCTAACAGTGGTTATGGGTGTAAACGAAGATCAGTATGACAAAGATCAGCACCACGTAATTTCCAATGCTTCTTGTACAACAAACTGCCTTGCACCATACGCAAAAGTATTAAACGATAAATTTGGTCTTAAACGTGGAATGATGACAACGGTTCACTCTTACACAAACGACCAGCAAATCCTTGACCTGCCGCACAAAGACTATCGTCGTGCCCGGGCAGCGGCTGAGAACATCATCCCAACAACTACAGGTGCTGCTCAGGCCGTAGCGAAAGTTCTTCCTGAGCTTGATGGCAAGCTTAGCGGTATGGCTATGCGCGTTCCAACATCGAACGTATCTATCGTTGACCTTGTAGCTGAACTAGATAAAGATGTGACTGCGGAGGAAGTGAACGAAGCACTTAAAGCAGAAGCAGAAGGCAACCTTAAAGGAATTCTTGACTATAGTGATGAGCCGCTTGTTTCTACTGATTATAATGGAAACACTCACTCTTCTATTATTGATGGTCTTTCTACACTTACACTTGAAAACAATATGGTTAAAATTGTTTCATGGTATGATAACGAAACAGGATACTCTAACCGTTGTGTAGACCTAGCTGTATATCTTAAGAGCAAAGGACTATAATACGAGTATCACTGCTTAACAATTTCATGTATGCTAAATGATAAAGGGGGAGGTCCAAGCATGTCCTCCTCCTTTATCCATGTTTTGAAAGGTTCCTGGTTAGGCGTTTCACAGTAGAGGAAACGTACATAGTGGACAGGAACTAACCTGACCAATTTAAAGGAGGTTGTCCATTCATGAATAAGAAAACAATTCGTGATGTAGAAGTTCGGGGAAAAACCGTGTTTTGTCGCGTGGATTTTAACGTGCCAATGAGCGGAGGAGAAGTTTCTGATGACACTAGAATAAAGGCAGCATTGCCAACCATTCAGCATCTAACTAGCAATGGTGCCAAAGTGGTTCTTTCAAGTCACCTCGGACGACCCAAAGGGCAGGTCGTGGAAGAACTTCGCCTTGATCCAGTGGCTAAGCGATTAAGCGAGCTAATCGGTCAAACCATTACGAAGACCGATGGAGTAGTTGGCGAAGAAGTAAACACGGCGCTCTCTGAAACACAGGGTGGCGATATTCTCCTAATAGAAAATGTCCGCTTTCATCCTGGTGAAGAGAAAAATGATCCAGAGTTAGCTAAGGCCTTTGCCAATATGGCTGATTTGTATGTGAATGATGCGTTTGGGGCTGCACACCGTGCTCATGCATCAACGGCAGGTGTAGCTGAGCATATTCCTGCAGTAGCCGGCTTTTTAATGGAAAAAGAGATCAACGTATTAGGTAAAGCGTTATCGAATCCTGACCGGCCATTCACAGCGATTATCGGAGGGGCTAAAGTTAAAGATAAAATTGGCGTCATCGACAACCTCATTGATAAAGTAGATCATTTAATCATTGGCGGCGGATTAGCTTATACATTCGTGAAGGCGCAAGGTCACGAAATCGGCAAGTCGCTGCTTGAAGAAGATAAAGTTGAGCTTGCTAAAGAATATATGGAGAAAGCTGAGCAAAAAGGTGTCGATTTCTTAATGCCTGAAGATGTCATTGTTGCTGACGATTTCTCTGATTCTGCTAGTACGAAAGAAGTCGCGATCGATAACATTCCTGCAGATTGGGAAGCACTTGATATTGGTCCAAAAACGAGAGCTAACTATGCTAAAGTGATAAAAGATTCCAAGTTAGTCATTTGGAATGGCCCAATGGGTGTATTTGAACTAGAGACATTTGCGAATGGGACAAAAGATGTAGCAAAGGCTCTCGCAGATACAAAAGGCTATACAGTTATCGGCGGCGGGGACTCGGCTGCTGCTGTAGAGAAATTCGGCTACGCTGATGATATGGACCACGTATCGACTGGCGGCGGCGCTTCCCTAGAATTTATGGAGGGGAAAGACCTTCCTGGTGTCGCTCTGTTAAACGATAAATAATTTTTGGAGAGGTGATTAATATGCGTAAACAAGTGATTGCAGGTAACTGGAAGATGAACAAGACTCACACAGAGGCTGAAGAATTTATTCAAGCAGCAAAGAATGAAGTTCCATCTGCAAATGAAGTGGAATCCGTCGTTTGTGCCCCATTTCCATTTCTTCAAAAAATGGTAGAAGAAACAAAAGGAACGGCACTTGAAGTAGGTGCTCAAAATATGCATTTTGAGGAAAGCGGTGCGTTCACTGGTGAAGTAAGCCCGGTTATGCTCAAAGAACTTGGTGTCTCCTATGTTGTTCTTGGACACTCTGAACGTCGGGAAATTTTTAAAGAAACTGATGAAGAAGTAAACAAGAAAGTTCATGCAGCATTTAAGCATGAGTTAACTCCGATTGTTTGTGTTGGCGAAACCCTTGAACAGCGTGAAGCGGACCAAACGATGGATCATGTGGAGGCCCAGGTGAAAAAAGCATTGGAAGGTTTGTCAGATGAACAAGCATCCAACACCATCATTGCTTATGAGCCAATTTGGGCGATTGGGACAGGCCGTACAGCCACTTCTGAGCAAGCTAATGAAGTCTGTACACACATTCGCAAGGTTGTGGGCGACTTTGTTAACGCGGATGCAGCTGAAGCTGTACGTATTCAGTATGGCGGCAGTGTAAAGCCAGCTAACGTGGACGAGCTTCTATCCCAGTCTGACATTGACGGAGCATTAGTTGGAGGAGCAAGCTTAGAGGCTGATTCATTCTTAAAACTTGTGGAGGCAGGTAAGCATGAGTAATCAAAATTTAGCTGCTCTCATCATTCTCGATGGTTACGCCATTCGAGATGAAGAGATGGGGAATGCAGTTAAACAAGCAAATACTCCAAACTTTGATCGGTACTGGAGTGCCTTTCCACACGCACAGTTACAGGCCAGCGGTGAATCTGTCGGCCTTCCCGACGGTCAAATGGGGAATTCCGAAGTGGGTCACCTGAATATCGGTGCAGGCCGGGTGGTTTATCAAAGCTTAACCCGCATCAATTTATCGATTCGTGAAAAAGAGTTTATGAAAAATGACAAACTCATTAACGCAGTGACTCATGCGAAAGAGAATGATAAAGCCCTTCATATTTTCGGTCTGCTGTCTGATGGAGGCATTCATAGCCATATTAATCATATGTATGCACTTCTTCAGTTGGCGGCAAACCATGGTCTCGAGAAAGTGTATGTACATGGTTTTCTTGACGGGCGGGATGTCGATCAACAATCTGCCCTTACCTATATCCAACAAGCACAAGAGAAAATGCAGGAGCTTGGGGTTGGCCAGTTTGCCACGATTGCAGGCCGTTATTATGCAATGGACCGGGACAATCGCTGGGACCGCGTGAAAAAATCTTATGATGCGATTGCCTACGGTGAGGGTCCAGCTTATGCAGATCCCCTCGAAGCCGTTAAAGAATCCTATGAAAAAGAGATTTATGACGAATTCGTTGAACCTATTGTGATCACAGATGATAATGGTCATCATATAAGGTCGATAGAGGATGAGGACGCTGTTGTATTTTTCAACTTCCGTCCCGACCGCGCCATTCAAATTTCTCGTTCTTTTGCAAATAATGAATTTAATGATTTTGACCGTGGAGAAAACGCACCTAAGCATCTTCATTTTGTGAGTATGACACAGTACAGTGAGGCAGTAGATAGTAAAGTAGCTTTTGCACCGAATGAATTGAAAAATACGGTTGGGGAAGTATTAGCTGACAATAACATGAAGCAGCTGCGAATTGCTGAAACAGAGAAGTATCCACATGTTACGTTCTTTATGAGCGGCGGCCGCGAGAAAAAATTTGAAGGGGAAGAGCGTATCCTCATCGACTCTCCTAAGGTTGCTACTTATGATCTTCAGCCTGAAATGAGTGCACATGAAGTAACGGACGCTCTATTGAAGGAACTGGACGCAGATAAGCATAATGCGATCATATTGAACTTCGCCAACCCAGATATGGTTGGGCATTCCGGAATGCTTGAACCAACCATTAAGGCCATTGAAACTGTGGATGAGTGCTTAGGTAAAATCGTCGATAAAATCCATGATAAAGGCGGACATGCTATTATAACCGCTGACCACGGAAATTCTGATGAAGTGACAACCCTTGAGGGCAACCCGATGACGGCCCATACGACGAATCCCGTACCTGTTATCGTTACAAAAGAAGGCATACACCTTCGTCAGGACGGGATTCTAGGTGATCTATCACCAACCCTGTTACAACTGCTAAAGGTCCAGCAGCCAAAAGAAATGACAGGAAACTCATTATTTAAATAAAAAGGAGAGATTTTTAATGCCATATATTACAGACGTGTATGCACGTGAAGTACTAGATTCACGTGGTAACCCAACGGTTGAAGTTGAAATTTATACAGAATCTGGAGCCTTCGGAAGTGCTCTTGTGCCAAGCGGTGCTTCCACTGGTGAGTATGAAGCTGTAGAATTACGCGATGGTGACAAAGACCGTTACCTAGGAAAAGGAGTTCTTCAGGCAGTGGAGAACGTAAATGAAAAAATTGCTCCTAATCTATTAGGTATGGATGTAACACAGCAAGTCATCATAGATCAGCTTATGATCGAGCTTGATGGAACAGAAAACAAAGGGAAGCTAGGCGCTAACGCTATTCTTGGCGTATCTATGGCTGTTGCTCACGCTGCTGCTGACGTTGTAGGTCTTCCTCTCTATAAATACCTTGGAGGCTTTACGGCAGCGACCCTTCCAACGCCAATGATGAATATTCTAAATGGCGGGGAGCATGCAGATAACAATGTCGATATTCAAGAATTCATGATCATGCCTGTTGGTGCCCCAACCTTTAAGGAAGCTGTTCGCATGGGGGCAGAAATTTTCCACTCCTTGAAAAAAGTATTGAAAGCGAAGGGCTACAATACAGGTGTTGGTGACGAAGGCGGATTCGCTCCTAACCTGCAATCAAACGAAGAAGCTCTGTCAACGATCATTGAAGCCATTGAAGAAGCGGGTTACAAGCCTGACGAAGAAGTGAAGCTTGCCATGGACGTAGCCTCTTCTGAAATCTACGAAGATGGCAAATATAACCTTAAAGGTGAAGGCGTTGTTCGCACATCTGAGGAAATGGTGGATTGGTATGAAGAGCTCGTTAATAAATATCCAATCGTTTCTATTGAAGATGGACTTGACGAAAATGATTGGGAAGGTACGAAGCTGTTAACAGACCGTATTGGTGACCGTGTGCAGCTAGTTGGAGACGACTTGTTCGTTACAAATACAACGAAACTTGCGCGTGCGATTGAAGAGGGAATCGGTAACTCCATTCTGATCAAAGTAAACCAAATAGGCTCCCTTACAGAAACATTTGAGGCAATTGAAATGGCGAAGCGTGCAGGTTACACCGCAGTAATCTCACACCGCTCTGGTGAAACAGAAGATGCAACCATTGCTGACATCGCTGTGGCTACGAACGCTGGCCAAATTAAAACAGGTGCACCGTCACGAACAGACCGTGTAGCTAAGTATAATCAGCTACTTCGTATTGAAGATCAATTGCTTGGTACGGCCACTTATGCTGGCGGAAAAGCATTTTACAACTTGAATAAGTAATGGGAAGATAAGTCTTCCTTACATTGAGACCACTGGCTAATGTGCTAGTGGTCTTTTTGGTTGTCAGCGTAAACCGAACTGCCCCACGTCAGCATAAAAGTTAGGAACAGAATCTTCCCCTGTCGTGTTTACCGGCGTTCTTGCGCTTTTGTTCTTGGATAAAATTGCATTCAAGGAACTCTTATTCTGTGTTATCATGGACAGTAGTTGTAAGATTAGATAGTAGGAGAGCAAAAGCATGAAGAAGTGGATAGTCATTACCATTTGGCTGATCGTTTGCTATGTAGCTTTTACAGGCTATTCGATTTGGACATATGGGGAAAATCAAGCTAACAAACAAGCTGAAGCAGCCATTGTATTAGGGGCAGCTCAATGGAATGGAGAGCCAAGCCCTGTTTTTGAAGGACGATTGAAACAAGGGATTGAACTTTATAAGGACGGCCAGGTAGACTATTTAATTTTTACCGGTGGTTCAAGCGAGGAAGCTGTTGCTTCAGAAGCTGAGGTGGGACGTGAATATGCACTAGAGAAAGGTGTCCCTAAGTCAGATATTCTCATTGAAAGTACTTCACAAGTTACGAAAGAAAACTTAAGTAATGCAAAGCAGGTGGCAAAAAAGGAAGAGGTGAATTCCTTTTTAATTGTCAGTGATCAGTATCATTTAAAAAGAGCTGTAGCTATGGCAAGGGAAAATGGAATGAAGGCAATAGGTGTTCCCACGGACTATTCCGCCTATCAAACACTAGAAACAAAAATGCCATTTTTCTTAAGGGAATGGGTATATTTTCTTGGTTATAAACTTCTCGATCCTTTTGTTTGAAAGAGGGAATGTAATGAAATTAATAGAAGCAATGAAAGACCGGCGCTCTATCCATGACTTCAGAAAAGAGCTTGTTGATGAAGCAACCTTGGAAGAGATATTTAGATTAGCAAGCTGGGCACCAAACCATCGGTTAAAAGAACCATGGGAAGTGATGCTGTTTCAAAATGATGCGGCGCGAGATTATGCGGAGTTAGTGATTGAAAGCTATATAAAAGAAGGATTTGCCGCAGGGTATGATTCAGTTAAAACGAATAAAATGATGCAAGGGATTAAACAGTTTATGATTGATATCCCGCATCATGCCCTGATCTATATGGAACATGATACAGACTTTCACAAATTTGAAGAGGATTATGCCGCTGTTTGCGCCTTTATTCAGAATGCACAATTAGCTGCTTGGGAAAAAGGGGTTGGTGTTCTCTGGACAACCAGCCCATACATACATGACCATGATTTTATTGAAGGGATAGGGCTTGATCCAGTGTATCATAAAGTAGCAGGGGTCTTACAGATGGGTTATCCTGCTCGTGTCCCCAGGCCAAAGCCCAGATCCCCCGTGGATGTCACCTTTCGTAACGATTCTTTTAATAAAAAAATCTGATGCCCAATTTAGCGGGCATCAGATTTTTTCTGTTCTTCATTCCTTTGCTTCTCATCAGGCAATGGATCAACCGTGTGTTTATAATTATATCCCTTTGAAATAGCTGCCGCAGAGGCGCCAGCGACTCCAAGGACAATAACAATACAGATAGTCATAACGATCGTAAATGTCATGGGAACACTTCTTTCCTGTTACATTTGAAAAGGGATCTATTCATTGACCATTTTGCCATAGATTAATGAGAAATTCTATACTAGTTTGGCTTTTTCTTTGATGAAAGCAACAACTTCTTCTGATGTACCCATTGATAGAATCTCATCTTTATAGGAAGCTAGTTCCTGTTTAGAAAGGGATTTAATTTGTGTACGTGCAGGAAGAATGGATGTTGCACTCATACTGAACTCATCTAATCCAAGTGATAGGAGGAGCGGGATCGCAATCTCGTCACCGGCCATTTCTCCACACATGCCGGCCCATTTGCC
The DNA here is from genome assembly GCF_022921115.1 of Halobacillus amylolyticus. Lineage (NCBI taxonomy): Bacteria > Bacillati > Bacillota > Bacilli > Caryophanales > Bacillaceae > Halobacillus > Halobacillus amylolyticus. Next base: position 3,900,327 of record NZ_CP095075.1, read on the forward strand.
TTCAGCGTGTGCTGACTCGATCACATTGTTTACTAAATTCAAGATAGCTGGGTTATATGGCTGATAAAGGTAAGAAACGCGTTCGTTCATACGGTCTGCAGCCATTGTGTATTGAATTAAATCATTTGTCCCAATGCTGAAGAAATCAACTTCTTTGGCGAATTGACGTGCAATGACTGCTGTCGCAGGAATTTCTACCATCATTCCTACCTCAATTTGACCAGAGACGTCTTGTCCTTCTTGAACGAGCTTGTCCCTCTCTTCATCAAGGATGGTTTTCGCTTGGCGGAATTCCTCCAGCGTTGCGATCATTGGGAACATGATTTTTAGGTTGCCGTGAACACTGGCACGAAGTAAAGCACGCAACTGTACACGGAAAATGTCATCACGTTCTAAGCAGAGACGAATCGCACGATAGCCAAGGAATGGATTCATCTCTTTTGGAAGTTCCAAATAATCCAGTTCTTTGTCTCCGCCGATATCGAGTGTTCGAACGACCACAGGTTTATTTCCCATTTGCTTGAGTACAGAGGAGTAAGCGTCATATTGTTCTTCTTCTGTAGGAAGTTGATTTTTCCCCATATAAAGGAACTCTGTGCGGTACAAACCTACACCTTCTCCGCCGTGACTTAATACGCCGTCCACATCTTCAGGTGTGCCGATGTTAGCAGCGAGCTCCACATGTTCACCTTCAGACGTGATCGTTGATTCATCTTTAAGTTTGGCCCATTCTTGTTTCTTCTGTTCATAATCAATGTGTTTTTGCTTGTACGTTTCAATTTCATCAGCGGAAGGATTAAGAATGATGTCTCCATCGATTCCATCGACAATGATCATGGTATCGTTCTCAGCCTGGCTTGTCACGTTCTTCGTTCCGACTACGGCTGGGATCTCAAGAGAGCGGGCCATAATAGCCGAATGGGACGTTCGACCGCCAATATCGGTTGTAAAACCTTTCACGTATTGTTTATTTAACTGGGCTGTATCAGAAGGTGTGAGATCATCAGCGACAATAACAACTTCTTCATTGATCAATGCTGGGTCAGGGAACGTAACTTGAAGTAAATGTGCCATGACACGCTTCGTCACGTCTTGAATATCAGCCGCACGTTCTTTCATATATTCATTGTCCATATTTTTAAACATATCAATAAACATATTGGCCGTCTCATCAAGAGCTGCCTCAGCATTTACATCATCCGATTTGATTTTATCTTCAATCGGGTTTATTAATTCTGGGTCACTTAAAACGAGCAGATGGGCAGAAAAGATTTCGGCATGTTCATCACCTAATGTTTTTTTTGTGTGGTCCTTAATTTTTTCAAGTTCGATCTTAGAAATCTCAAGTGCTTCGTGGAGCCTGCTTATTTCCTCAGCAGGCTGGTCAATTTTCGTCTTGTTGTAAGTAAGGTCTGGAGCTTCCAGACGGTACACCTTAGCAATGGCAATTCCGCTGGAAGCTGCGATCCCTTGAAGTTGTGTCATACAATTATTCCCCCAAGCCTTCATTCTTCATTGTGCTTGCTAAGTGATCGATGGCTTCTTGCTCGTCACTGCCTTCAGCTGTAAGTTTAACTTCAGCACCAGCCGGGATGCCAAGGCTCATAATGCCCATAATGGATTTCAGGTTTACGGACTTCTCTTTGTAATGAAGATTTATATCAGACTCGTACTTCCCTGCATTTTGTACAAGTACTGTTGCTGGACGAGCATGAACTCCGTCTGCTGATGTAATGTTAAATGTTTTTTCTACCATGATAATTCCTCCTTGATAAATAGGTACTAAGTGCAAAGATACCCTAACTATACTATTTTAAGCTTTTCTGAGGTCCTTTTTCAAGAATCCTACAATAATTGCACCGACAATCGAGCCAATTGCGATGGCTAAAATGTAGAGCAATGCTTGGGTCAAGCCGCCTTGAACTAATCCAATTACCACGATACCTCCGTGTGGGGCAGTAAGATGAATGCTGAACAATGTCGTCAGCATGCCTGTTAATGCTGAACCTACGACCATTGAAGGAATAACTCTGGCTGGGTCAGCTGCAGCAAAAGGAATGGCACCCTCTGTAATGAAAAAGGCTCCAAGGGCATAAGCTGTCTTCCCTGTTTCGCGTTCTTGCTCTGTATATTTATTTTTGAAAAGTGTTGTTGATAATGCCATTGCTAATGGAGGAACCATACCTCCGGCCATTACCACTGCTATAAATTCATAGTTACCAGCTTCAAGTGTAGCTAATCCAAAGGTATAAGCTGCTTTATTAATAGGGCCGCCCATGTCAATAGCCATCATTCCACCTAAAAGAAGTCCAACGAGAGCGATGTTCGCGCCGCCAAGTCCTTCAAGCCAGCTCAGCAATCCAGTATAAATACTAGTCAAAGGCGGGTTAATGAGTAACATAATCATCCCTGTAGCAAAAATGGATAAAACAGGGTAGAAGAGAACAGTTTTTAATCCATCAAGTACATCAGGCAATCCTTCAAGCATCTTTTTAATGCCAAGTGTAAGATAACCAGCTAAGAAACCAGCAATTAAACCGCCTAAGAAGCCGGAACCTGTGCCGTCAGTGCCCGAAGTAATCGCAATTAAACCACCAACCATACCTGGGGCAAAACCAGGGCGATCAGCAATACTTGAAGCGATAAAACCAGCTAATACCGGTACGAGCAGGAATAATGCATTGCCACTTCCGATAGTATTCAACATTTCGGCGAAGCGGTTGTATTGATCACTGGCTGGATCGGCTGAGTTGATACCAAAGAAGAAAGAGATCGCAAGTAGGATACCACCACCGACGACAAATGGAAGCATGTTTGAGACACCATTCATTAAGTGTTTGTAAAAACCTGTACGTTGATTCTTCTCACCAGAGGAAGCTTCCGAGTTACTTCCATCACTTTTGTAAATGGGAGCATCCTTGTTGACAGCTTTATTTATAAGCTCTTTCGGTTCATGAATGGCTTTTGCAACAGGAACTTCAATAACTGGTTTGCCATCGAATCCACTCATATCAACTTTCGTATCAGCCGCTACGATGATCGCGTCTGCCTGTTCTATATCATCCGCTGTTAAGCGGTTTTTAACTCCGCTTGAACCGTTCGTCTGGACCTTAATCGTAATATCCATTTCTTTGGCTGTATCTTTCAACTTATCTGCAGCCATATACGTATGGGCGATACCAGTAGGGCAAGCAGTTATGGCAAGGATTTTGCCGCTAGGAGAACTAACTTCTTCGTCCTCATCTTCCTCTGCTTCTTTTTCATTGATTGCTTCAATAACATCACTTTCCGTTTTAGCAGTTTCCAGCTTAGCGCGGAAATTTTTATCCATTAGGAAAGAGGACAACCGTGATAGTGTTTCTAAATGGGTTTGATTCGCTCCTTCTGATGCGGCAATCATGAAAAAGAGATTCGTAGGCTGCCCGTCTAAGGATTCGTAATCAAGTCCTTCCTGTGAACGACCAAAGGCAATAGCAGGCTCTGCGACTGCAGAAGTCTTTGCGTGTGGGATGGCAATCCCTTCACCAATTCCTGTTGTACTTTGTTGCTCACGTGCTTCAATCGCTTGCTTGTACTCATCCCGATCGGAGAGCTTTCCTGCTTGGTCTAACTTTCCAATCAACTCATCAATTGCTTCTGGTTTTGAAGAAGCACTCATATTTAAGACGATCGTATTTGTTGTTAATAGATCAGTAATTTTCATTGGTAATTCCCTCCTTGAATAATGGGATAATCTTAACTTGATTAAGCAGTTCATCTACGTCCGATTGCTGACATAAGTCATCTTGGAAAGCAGTGGCACTTCCTGCAGCAACACCATATCTAAATGCTTCTTCCAGCTTTTTGTTTAAAGTAAGTGCGGATATAAAACCTGCGACAACAGAATCACCTGCTCCCACTGAATTTTTAACTTTACCCTGAGGGACAGTCGCAAACAGCTGCTGATGTTCGTTTACATAAACAGCTCCTTTGCCGCCCATTGAAACGATGACATGCTTGGCTCCCTGCTGAACGAGCTTTTGAGCATAATGGGCTGCTTCTTCTTTTGTTTTAATCGTTGTATTAAACAATTCACCAAGTTCATGATCGTTTGGTTTTAATAAGAAAATCGACTTTCCGACAAGCTGTGTTAAGGCTTGACCTGAAGTGTCTGCAACAAGTAAAACTCCGTTCGCTGTACATAAATCCGCTATTTTTAAGTAAAAATCCTTTGGTAAAGAGGAAGGAACACTTCCAGCCAAGATGAGAGTATCATCGGCTTTAAGTTGTTTGATTTGTGTAAGCAATTCATCAAGTTGACTTCTTGATATCTCTGGACCGGGTCCATTTATTTCAGACTCCTCGTCGCCCTTTAGCTTTACATTGATCCGTGTATATTGACCTGTATCAACAAAGTTGTGCTTTATCCCTTCTTTGGCTAAAAAATTGGTAATAAATTGACCTGTAAATTTACCAAGGTAGCCGAGGGCAATGGATTGAACGGTAAGTCTTGCCATAACTCGGGAAACGTTAATTCCTTTTCCGCCAGGGTAATATAATGCTCTATCCGCCCGATTCAGTTCACCTATATTGAAGTCATTCACGTGCATGACATAGTCGATAGAAGGATTTAGTGTGCAAGTGTAGATCATGTTGTCACAACCTTTAAGCTAGTTTTTTCATTGTAAGATGTATATAAAATTCCTTGATAATTGGTAATAATATTGGCTTCTTCTAATTCGGCAATTTTTGAAAAAGCTACTTCCTCGAACTTAGAATGGTCAGCAAGCACAAACCTTTTTTGAGAAAGGGATAAGGCCAGGCTTTTAATAGCAGCTTCTTCCGGGTCTGGAGTCGTAAAGCCATCTTCAAGGGTAATGCCGTTCACTCCAAGAAAGCACTGGTCGAATCGATATTGTTCTAAGTTTTTAAGAGCGCCTGTACCAACGACGGCTCTTGTTCTTTGTTTTACATAGCCTCCAAGCACATAAGTATCTATGGAGTAATCTGTAAGCACATCTAAATGATTTAGACCATTCGTTACGACCGTGATATCTTTGCCAGATAAATATGAGATCATTTCATAAGTAGTTGAGCCGGCATCGATAAAAATGCAATCCCCTTCTTTAACCAGTGACGAAGCTAAGCTTGCGATCATATTCTTCTCCTGTTGGTGCTTTGTTGTTTTCTCGCCCATACTAGGTTCTTCGCTAGTTCTCTGTCTTATAGAAGCACCACCGTGTACCCGTTTAAGCTTCCCTAATTGTTCCAACTGATCCAAATCACGTCTGATCGTCGATTCAGAAGCTGCTGTACGTTCAACAAGTTGTTTTATTTTCACAGTGTGATGATCATGTACCGTTTCAAGTATTAACCGATGTCGTTCAGGAGTTAACAAGAATTCCCCTCCTTTCTTAGCTCTTTATCCCTATTGTAAAGTAAGCCCTTACAGAATTCAATCATAAAAAGTCATTTTTAATCAAAAACGGTCAATTATGCGTCAAAAACTATCAATTTCTGCTGCAGTAAATGACTGATCACATTTTAAATTCCCAAACAAAATTCATAGATCTAACTATAGATATTTAGATCTCGAAGGTATCCCAAATGTCCCCGGAGGTCTACTTAGATTGAACTAGTTTAAATTTTCTTGCTGAATGTAGTGTTTTATGCTACATTTAAGAATAGTTATTTGTACGTCTTTAGGAGGTGTTGGCACATCATGGAAACACTTGCAATTACTTTACTAGCCGTTGATACGATTGCATTAATTGTTCTTGTGCTATTGCAATCAGGGAAGAGTGCTGGTTTATCTGGAGCGATCTCTGGGGGAGCTGAGCAGTTGTTTGGTAAGCAAAAAGCCCGCGGTATCGATGCTGTTTTGCATCGGGCTACCGTCGTGACAGGAGTACTTTTCTTTGTACTTGCTTTTTTAGCCACCTACGTTTTAGGATAATTCTATAATGGATTAAAGAAGCCGTGCTGTAGGACAAGCGCGGCTTTTGTTATGGCTTAGGAAATTATAAAAAGCAAGACACGAAAGACTAGTCAATCGCCTCCGTGGCCCACAGGAAGTGGGGTCGTTCGACGTTGAAACAGGATGTTTCGAACTTAGTCGAACATCCTTGAAATCTCCTCCACTGCGCCGCTCATCTTGGGCCCGCAGGACGCGGGTCAGTTTGACGTTGGCACATGCCCCACAGGACGTGAGGTAGTTCGGTGTTGGCACAGGACGTGCCGTTCTTAACCGAACTTCCTTGAACCCGGTCTTAGTCGAACTTCCTCTGTCGTGTCTACCAGGGCGCCCCGGCGCTTTTGTTATGGGAAAACAGGATTTAATGTGATTGATGACTGAATTTGGTAAGATAGAAACATTGCGAATGAAGAATGAATTTTTTAAATATGGAAATAGTTGAAGTAAGGAGAGCAAAAGGATATGAAAATAAAACAACCAGAACCATTCACATTTGAAGGAGGAGAGCGTGCGGTACTCTTGCTCCACGGTTTTACAGGGCATTCTGCGGATGTTCGTATGCTAGGGCGCTTTCTACAAAAGCACGGCTATACAACCCATGCTCCGATTTACCGCGGACATGGGCAAGAACTGGAAGCACTGATCGACGTGACACCTGAACAATGGTGGGCGGATGTTCAAGATGCGATGAATCACTTGCGTGAGCTAGGATATGAACAGATTGCGGTAGCCGGACTCTCGCTCGGTGGGGTTCTTGGACTGAAACTTGCATACTCAGAGGCAATTAAGGGTATTGTGACGATGTGTGCCCCGATGTTCTTTGATAATGAAACACAATTGACACAAGGTTTTCAATTCAAAGCTAAGCAATACAAGCAGCTTGAAGGTAAAGATAAAAAGACGATAGAGAAGGAAGTACAGCAATTATTAGCTCAATCAGAAGATATGTTTAAGCAGCTTGGTAAACTTATTACAAGCGTTCATAATGAAGTGGATCAAATTTACACGCCTGCTTTCGTCGTTCAGGCAGAACAAGATGAAATGATTAACACGGAAAGTGCGAATTATATCTATGAGCAAATTGAGTCGGATCAAAAAGATATCAAATGGTACAAAAACTCTGGCCACGTGATCACAATGGACAAGGAAAAGGAACAGCTTCATGAGGACATCCTTACTTTTCTGGAATCCCTTGATTGGTCCTGAGCCTAGGGTCTTGTGCTTTACTTGAAGGAGGTAAGGCAAGATGAATACAGAACTAAAACAGCAGATACGTGACTATTTTAACGAAACGGCCTCAAAGCCATTATCTGTACAGGAGCTGGAAGAAGCCTTGGAACTTACAGATAAGAATGAATTTAAAGATCTTATGAAGGCTTTAAATTCTCTGGAGGAAGAAGGAGAGCTTGTCCGAACGAGAAAGAACCGTTTTGGGCTCCCGGAAAAGATGAACCTCATACGTGGTAAAATTCAAATGCATGCCAAGGGATTTGCGTTCTTAATCCCCGAGGATGATGACAAGGATGATGTGTACATACATCACTCTGACTTACATTCAGCCATGAATAACGATAAGGTTCTCGTCCGGGTAGAAAAGCGAGATGAAAATGGACAGCGGCCAGAGGGAACAGTGATTCGAATTGTTGAGCGTGCGACCACACGAGTCGTGGGGACATATGAATCAAGCCGAAACTTTGGCTTTGTCGTTGCGGATGATAAACGGATTCCAAATGATATATTCATTCCCAAAGGACAAACAAACGGAGCAGCAGATGGGCATAAGGTCATTGTATCGATTACCAAGTTCCCTGAAGAGCGAATGAGTGCAGAAGGGGAAATCGTTGAAATTCTTGGCCATAAAAATGATCCAGGAATTGATATTATTTCGATTATTCATAAACACGGAATTAAAACGGAATTTCCCGAGGAGGTACTTGGACAGGCAGGGGAAGCCCCAGACCAAATTTCAGAAGATGAAATTAAAAATCGCCGGGACCTCCGTGATGAAATGATCGTCACGATTGATGGGGCTGATGCCAAAGACTTGGATGATGCCGTAACAGTAAAACAGCTTGATAATGGAAATTATAAATTAGGTGTCCACATTGCCGATGTTACTTATTATGTCGAGGAGAATTCCGCGATCGATAAAGAAGCTCGCGAGCGCGCAACAAGTGTTTATTTAGTTGATCGGGTCATTCCAATGATTCCACACCGATTATCAAATGGGATTTGTTCACTGAACCCACAAGTAGACCGTTTAACCCTATCGTGTGAGATGGAAATCAACAGCCGTGGTGACGTAGTAGGCCATGAAATTTTTCAAAGTGTAATTAAGACAAATGAACGAATGACCTATAAGGATGTTAATTCGATTTTAGAAGATAATGACGAAGCATTAATCGAGCGGTATAAAGATCTTGTGCCCATGTTCCGTGAGATGGAAGGATTGGCGGCAACCCTTCGTAACAAACGTTTTGGTCGTGGGGCAATTGATTTTGACTTTAAAGAAGCGGGCGTTATTGTAGATGAAGAGGGTAAAGCTGTCGATGTCAAATTGCGTGAGCGATCTGTAGCAGAGCGCCTAATCGAAGAGTTCATGCTGGCAGCCAACGAAACAGTTGCTGAGCACTTCCACTGGATGGATGTGCCGTTTATCCATCGTGTTCACGAAGATCCAGATGAGTCAAAATTACAAAACTTCTTTGAATTTGTAGCCAATTTAGGTTTTTCCGTGAAGGGAACTGCTGATAACATTCATCCCCAAGCACTGCAAAAGGTACTTGAAGAAGTTAAAGAGACACATGAGGAAATGATTATTTCAAAACTCATGCTTCGCTCTATGCAACAAGCAAAATACGATCCGCAAAGTCTCGGTCACTTCGGCTTATCAACAGAGTTCTATACCCATTTCACCTCACCGATTCGTCGTTATCCCGACTTAATTGTGCATCGATTAATTCGAACCTATCTGGTGGAAGACCGCTTAGATTATAAAACACGGAAGCATTGGAAGGATCAATTGCCTGAAATAGCCAAACATTCTTCAGAGATGGAAAGAGCCGCGGTTGATGCTGAACGCGAAACAGATGACCTGAAAAAGGCAGAATATATGGAAGATAAAATAGGTGAAGAGTTTGATGGTGTGGTTAGCTCAGTAACTAGCTTTGGATTGTTTGTTGAACTGCCGAACACAGTGGAAGGACTCGTTCATGTAAGTACGCTGACAGATGACTACTATAACTTCCAAGAAAAGCAATTTGCTATGATTGGGGAAAGGACCGGCAACATCTTCAGAATTGGTGATGAAATTACCATAAAAGTCGTCAATGTGAATTTGGATGAGCGGGTAGTAGATTTTGAAGTGGTTGGAATGAAGCCAAGAAAAGAACGAGAACGTAAAGCTCGTCCTAAGCAAATACAGTCAGAAGCACCCGATAAGAAAAAAAATAAGAAAAAGACTAAACAAAAGGGGAACAAACCTTTCTTTCGCAACAAAGGAGTGCCAAAAAAAGGCCGCAAGAAGAAAAAGTAACAAAAAAGCGCGCGGAATTACCTCCCGCGCGTTAGTTATTTCCATGTGCCATAAAGGACCCAAGGATCTTGAACCTCATATGGTGCCAAGTCAGGGATGTTTTTGAAACCTTGATTAGAGAAGTCAATCCAACAGCCATAGTTGTCGGGATTTTTCCGCCAATGGTCAAGAATGGTATCAAAGAAGCCTGGCTGCTCATAATGATCATTCCAGAAATATTTTGTGTGAGAATACTGATCCTTTTTTTGATCATTCTTTATCAAAACAAACCTGGATTGACCAGGATTCACGTACATACTTGCATCCTCTAAGTATCCATCTGTAAAAAAGGCCTTGTCATATGGAAAAGAGTAATAGCATTCATATGGGAATAATCCGAGTTCATTATCTGACAGATTGAGTAAAAGCGAACGCTTTTGAGTCACATCATGCACTTCTTCCCATACAGGCCCAGGCATATGGCCTTTTAAAAGATCGGGGCTGTCAGTGTCAAGTAATGGATGGTCGGACCAGATTCTAAGCCTATCTTCTCAAGAACCCTGCGAGTCGGAAGATTATGGACATGCGTATTCGCTCCGATCCATTTAACATGGGATGAGGAGTGGAGTTCCTCCATTACTTGAATGAGAAGCTCTGTGGAATACCCTCTGGATTGATACCTGCGATCACTTCTCAATCGTCCGATCATTGCGAATTTTTTATTGCCAAATAAGCTGTACCCTCCAATAGATACCAGCTTTTTATCTTGAAATAACCCGAATAACTCTTGAGTATTTGAGGCTATTAACCGGTCATAAATTCGAATAATATAGTCATCGTCAATCCCAGTATTCATTTGCTCTAATGCGGTAAGATCTTCGAGGGTTAATTTTTTAACATGCATAACTTGTGGTTCCATATGCTTAACTCCCTTTGCTAATATTTGTAAGGACATAATCTCATTTTAAACGTGCAGTGTCCACTGAGATTACTTCTTTGATCTTATTGACTTCAAATTGGAAAGACAACGTATATTTGGTACAATTAAATTCACGTAATAGAGGAGGAACCGCTATGCCAAGAGGAAATGGGAAAACGATCGCACAAAATAAAAAAGCAGGTCATGACTTTTTTATAGAAGAAACGTATGAAGCGGGAATCGTACTGCAAGGAACTGAAATCAAATCAATCCGGGCAAGTCGGGTCAATTTAAAGGATAGCTTTGCGCGAATTCGAAACGGAGAGGTTTACCTGCACAACTTGCATATTTCCCCATACGAACAAGGCAATATCTATAACCACGATCCTACCAGAAGCCGTAAGCTGCTGCTTCACCGTAAACAAATCAATCAGCTGATTGGGCAAACTCAGCAAAAAGGATTTTCTCTTGTCCCGCTTAAGATTTATATTAAAAACGGTGTAGCCAAGGTACTAATCGGTCTTGGAAGAGGGAAAAAGAAATATGATAAACGGGAAGACCTTAAGCGTAAGCAGGTCAATCGTGAAATTGACCGTGCGATAAAAGAGAGCTTGAAATAAGTGGACTTGACTTTTATGGCTATTTTGATATAATGACTATGTTGCATTAAAACTGAATAAAAAAGCTTGATGCACTATCCTTAATCCTAACGGGGACGTTACGGATTCGACGGGGATAGGTCGAGCTTGGGTTGCAAGTCGAGGCGACGACTCGTAAAACGTCATTTGCCTATAATAACTGGCGAATCTAACGATAACCTAGCTGTAGCTGCGTAAGTAGTCTATAGCTGATCCTTCCTGGCATCGCCCGTGTGCTAGATGAAGGGTCTCAAACTGAAGCGGGCTACGCGTTTTTCCACCGCCTGAGGAAAAATGAAGAGACTAATCAGGCTAGCTGCTCGGAAGCCCGTTGATAGGCTGAAGAGACAGTGAAATATAATATATCAACTACGCTTGTAGAAGCCCGAGTGCCGATATCTCCGGACGTGGGTTCGACTCCCACCGTCTCCACCAATACATAAATTGGTGGTTTTTTTGATTCATTGCCATGTAAAGCGTATTGAATTAAACTTTAACAGATACAAATTGAATGATGATACTAGAGGTACACTACGGATCACCAAGTAGTGTACCTCTTTTTAATTGAAATTTTAAGCAGTCAGTAGCTCCTGTGACTTCCCTAAAGTTGTCATATTTCATAATAGACAAAGATATGTTTTTAAGAGTATGTAACAAAGGGGAGAAACTCAATGGCGGATTTTGAAAAAACAGCGAAATTCGAACATGGTTTTTGGCTGCAAGTATTGGGGGACCATGCCCGCTTTATTCATGATTCACTCGCTCCACAACAAAAGCAGGAAATTGACCTTGCTAAGTACTTTATCCAGACATTTGATCAGCTGCTCGCAAGGGTTGAGGTTGACAATCTGATGGCATTAAGTGAAAAAGCCGAGGAAGAGGGAAACAGATTACGAGAATTTAAGCTTCATTTAATTGAACAGCATTTAGTTGGGAAAATTACAATGGGATTAGGCCCAACCTTCATCAATCATATGGTAAATGAATTGGAGGAGTATTTGCGGATCTTAACCTATTTGAAAGAAGGAGAAGTTCCACCAATCTTCCATGAGCTTCATCACCACTTACTATGGCTTTTGGATGCAGCAGGCCATGCAGGGGCAATCTCGGACAACATGGATAGAATTGAAAAGAAGATCAAAGCGAAAAGTGATCATTTTACAAAAGACTTCGAAGAGTTCTACTTAAAAGCAGTTGAGATGACAGGGTTTCTGAGAGCAAATCTATCCTCGTTTCCTGCTTTAGAAAGGTTTAATAATCATGTGTCTTTAGAAATGAAGCTATTTATGAATTTTCTTAACGAAATTGAAGAATTAGAGTTGAGTAAGGAGGCTTTGGGGACTTTTGCTGCTCTCATGGCTGATCATATGATGAGAGAAGAGTGCTATTATTTAACCAAGTTGGCTGAATCGACCGAAATTCAGCAACCAAATTGTGATCCAACAAAGCAGAGATTACAGGAATAGTGCCTTCAAGTAAAAATATGGAGTGTAAAGCGGACTTTCCACATTTGGAAGGTCCTTTTTGCGTTTGAGCGATGTATTTTCATTATCATGTGCCTCTTGAAGTTTCCTTGCTCTTTGAGTCTTATGGTTCAGTTACCCCCTGTAAACATATATAGCTGCTTCATAATTGCATAGATATCCCACCAAAGGAAATACTTATTTTAAGTAATTTTATAGGTGGTGATTCGGTGATGACGAACGAGAAGACTATTCCAATATCAATAAATGGGGAAGAATTCCATGTAGCAAAGGGAGAAAAAGTTCTGGAAGTTGTTCGGAACAAAGAAATTTATGTTCCAGGCATTTGTTCCACACAGCCTGACCTTGGAATCGGAGTCGTCAAAACATGTGATACGTGTTTTGTTGAAATAGACGGGGAGCTTCAGCGTGCCTGTACGACGGAAGTTAAAGAGGGTATGGAAGTCATTACGACATCGACCAAGGTCAGTGAGGCACAATATGAGGCGATGTCCCGGATCCTTGAGAATCACGAACTATATTGTACGGTGTGTGACAACAATAACGGTAACTGTGAAGTCCATAATGCGGCAGAACATTTGCAGATTGAGCATCAGGAGTATGAATTTGAGCCTAAGCCTTATCCTCCTGACAACTCCCATCCCTTTTACCGTTATGAACCGGACCAGTGTATTTTGTGTGGTCTATGTGTAGAAGCTTGTCAGGATCTTCAGGTGAGTGAGGTTTTGACGATTGATTGGGAACGTCAAGAACCTCGAGTCATTTGGGATAATGATGTACCGATTGATGAATCCTCCTGTGTTTCATGCGGTCACTGTGTATCGGTTTGTCCATGTAATGCCTTGATGGAAAAGTCCATGCTAGGTGAGGCGGGGTACATGACTGGAATGCCTCAGGATGTTCTTGAGCCGATGATCAATTTAACTAAAGAGGTTGAACCTGGCTACAGAGAAATTTTAACGATATCCAATGTTGAAGCAACTATGAGGGAAGATCGAATTAACAAGACAAAAACGGTATGTACCTATTGTGGTGTGGGCTGTAGCTTTGAGGTTTGGACAAAAGATCGTGAAATTTTGAAAATACAACCGGATTCTGAAGCACCAGCGAACGGTGTATCGACTTGTGTGAAAGGTAAGTTTGGATGGGATTTTGTTAACAGTGAAGAACGTCTGACAAAACCACTGATTCGAAAAGGGGAAAAGTTCGTTGAGGCATCCTGGGAGGAAGCTCTTTCTTTAATTGCAACAAAAATGACGGGGATTAAAGAAACGCACGGGAATGATTCGCTGGGATTTATCTCCTCATCGAAATGTACAAATGAAGAAAACTATTTGTTCCAGAAATTAGCTAGGAGTGTATTTGGAACGAATAATGTCGATAACTGTTCCCGCTATTGCCAAACGCCAGCTTCAACTGGCTTAATGAGAACGGTTGGGATCGGAGGAGACGCTGGGACTATTAAAGATATTGAAAGTTCGGAGCTTGTATTAGTTATTGGGGCTAACCCGGCAGAGTCTCATCCGGTACTCGCCACTAGAGTGAAAAGAGCTCAAAAGTTAAACAATCAAAAGCTCATCGTTTTTGATTTGCGAGAGAATGAGTTAGCTCAAAAAGCTGATCTATTTATCAGCCCGAAACCGGGTACGGATTTGGTATGGTTGAATGCTATTGCCAAATATATTATTGATCAAGACTGGCATGATCGTACGTTTATTGAAAATCGCGTGAACAACTTTGATGACTTTGTTGACTCTCTTAAAACATACACACTGGATTATGCAGAAGATAAGACCGGATTGAGTAAAGAACTGCTAATAAAAGTGGCTACCATCATTCATGAAGCAAAAAGTATGTGTGCATTATGGGCTATGGGGGTTACGCAGCATATGGGTGGAACAGATACTAGTACAGCAATTTCAAATTTGCTACTGGTTACTGGAAACTATGGCAAGCCCGGTAGTGGTGGCTACCCGTTGCGTGGACATAATAATGTTCAGGGTGCGAGTGACTTTGGCACGATGCCTGCATGGTTGCCAGGATATGAGCCAGTTGAAGACGACAAGATCCGGGCTAAGTATGAAAAGGCTTGGGGAACTACTCTACCTAAAAAGCCAGGATACAATAACCATCAGATTGTTGAGGCGATTAATGATGGAAAGGTAAGAGGGATGTATCTGTTCGGTGAAGAGATGGGGCTTGTTGATTCAAACATCAACTATGTGCATGGTTCATTTGAAAAACTAGATTTTTTCGTTGTGCAAGATGTGTTTTTTACTAAAACAGCTCAGTTTGCTGATGTGGTCTTACCCGCCGCTCCTAGTCTTGAAAAAGAAGGGACGTTTACAAATACCGAAAGACGGATCCAACGTTTTTATCAGGTGTTTGATCCCTTGGGAGACTCGAAGCCTGACTGGCAAATTTTTCAGGAAATCGCAAACCAACTAGGTGCTGACTGGAACTATAAGCAACCAGGTGAAATTATGGATGAGGCTGCAAAACTAGCCACGATTTTTGCCGGTGTTAGTTATGATCGTCTGGAGGGTTGGAATAGCCAGCTTTGGCCTGTAAAAGAAGATGGTACAGATACTCCTTTGCTATACAAAGATAAATTCGGTTTTAAAGACGGAAAAGCACGTCTTTTCCCAGTTGAATGGACACCACCCTATGAACCAGGAGAAGAATATGACTTACACCTAAATAATGGTCGTATCTTAGAACACTTTCATGAAGGTAATATGACTTATCGCTCTAAAGGAATTACGCATAAGGTACCTGAGCCGTGGCTTGAGGTGTCACCGTGGTTAGCCGAAAAACGCGGAATCAAGACGGGAGCACTTGTTAGATTGAAGTCGCCTTATGGAGAAGCTGAGGTCCGAGTATGGGTCACGGAGCAAGTGAAAGGGAAAGAGTTATATTTCCCAATGCATACGATGGAAGAGAAAAGTGCGGTTAACCGTCTGACAAGCAGTTATCATGACAAGGTAACACATACACCAAATTACAAAGAAATGAGCGTCAAAATGGAAGTGATTGAACCAAAAGGGAAATCACCTATTCCAGAAGAGAACCATCGTTTCGGAAATCCTCAGCCTCAAATCGGTGTCGAAGTAGAAAGAAAATGGAAGCGGGAAGAGTTCACACCCATTACTGAATTCATTAGGAGGAAGGGGGTCCACCATGGCGAAAGCGATCAGGCAAATTGATAAATCCATTCCTACTCCTGAACAGGAACAGGCACAGGACTTAGAGGAGATCCTTGGAGCCCTTGCGAAAAATAGAGAATCTCTCCTCATCCTACTTGAGATTGTAGAGGAACTGCATAAATCTGGACTGCTTGATATCGCAAAGGGAATGTTAAAAACAAGGCACAAGCTTGGTGTTTTAGCAATGGATGAATTAGATAAACCTGCTGTACACGACTTAGTCAAAAGCGGGATCAGCACCTTTAATTTCTTAACAAAAATAAATTCAGATCAACTTGATGGTTTATTGGATGGGGTGAGCTCTGGACTTGAAGAATCGTCCAAATCATTGCAGACGAATGAAAAAGTAGGAATGTGGGGATTAATGAAGTCCATCAATGATCCCGATATTAATCGGTCTATCACAACATTACTCGGGTTTTTGCAAGGAATGGGTCAGGGGTTAAAAACGAAAGAAGATAAGTGATGATAAGAAGGTGAGACTTTTATGAAAACAGCCACATTCTTTATAAAAGGAATGAATGATGATTCAGACGTCAGTAAGGTTAGTCATGCGTTGCATGATGTTTGGGGGATTCGTAAAGCAGAGGTAAGCCTTAACTTGAATAAAGCAACCCTTTCATATGATGAAGCTGCTTCCTCATTAGAAGACTTTGAACAAGCGATTATGGACAGTGGATTCGAAGCTGAAATGGATAACAGGGAGGGAGGAGTCCATGGCTAGAATTTGCGAAATTTGTGGCCGAATCCAGGAGATAGAGGAGGACAACCTTCCAGAAAAGACATACGATATCCTCGATGTATGTGATACGTGTACAGAAGATCATGGGTTAGGTTATTAAGAAACGCATTGGTTTGAACGTCTTTACCTATGATTAAGGGACCTGCTATAATAGCAGGTCCGCTCACTTAGCTCAAGTAATTTAAGCATCGCATAAACTGGTTATGATTGCTATGCGGGAGGCATGTAAATGAATCAATCATGACGTACAAAATCATGTACAGCTCATTTTTAAGCAACTGGCCAGCGAAACGACCCTGAATCTTCCGTATAAATCTACCAACTACTTTGATGATTCTAAAAGGCAAATAGTTTGCTTAACAAAAAAATACCGAAGCGATTGCTTCGGTATTTTCATTTTGTTAAGCATGTGATTTAACTGTTTTTCTCGCACCTATTAGGTGTTTATGGAGAAAGTATTCACAAACGCCTATGACTAAAGAGGTAATGAGAGCTCCTCCAAAGGTGACCTCAGCGCCTGCAAAGATATTTGAGAATCCCCAAATAATTATAAACGATGTTACAAAATCCAGAATGGTACTTTTCCATAATGAATCCTCATCTTTAAGAAGCATGTATTCCATAACTAACCCAATAGCCATCAGAACAATGGCCACCATGATAGGCTGCCATATTGATCCATATTCCACGCTTTCCAAAAAGTACATAGCTAAAATTAAAACAATTGGTAAGGTTACTACCTTAACTAACAAGCTTGTCATGCATTTATCCTCTGTCTCGTACTTGTTTATGCATCGGCGGCAAGACGAGCCAACCCTTTTCTTTATTCAATCGAAGCATTTTAGCTGCTGTTTGAGCTTTGTTCATGTGGAATTGTCCAAAAAGCATGGCTACATCCTCTCGGGTTGACTGTGCCATGACTGAGCTGCAAGCGACTAGACCTTGGGAAACATTCATAGAAACAATGGCGCTTATTTCCGGGTCATTGAAGCGTGCTCCTACTGGAATATCTTCTACATCGGCTACAGATCGGTCTGGTGGAGATGGTGGCAATGCAACACCGTTGGTTTTAAGAATTTCCTCTACGTCGCGATTTTCTTGACGTATCCCTTGTAATATCTCTTCAATTGTTCTTCGCAAGTCTTTATCACCAGTGTGGTTATAGAGTGTCTGGTAACTCGCATAAGCTCCTTTAGCTGCACTTAAGTAACTCCAAAGGCTGAATACTTCTCCATAATTAAGGGGTTCCTTTTGGGGATTTCCAGATAATATACCCATTTAATCTGCTCCTTTATTTTAGGCTTCATAGAGTATTATTTTATAAAAGCAGATTTTTATTCATTTTTGTCAAAGCAGTAAAAAATGAAAAAGGACTCGTTTAAGGGCCTTTTAGATCTAATTTTTATGTTTGTTAGAACGATGTCGACAGGGCTTTCTTTGCAAAGCTTTGCTCATTTTTCAATAATTCATTAAGATCGTAGGAAGGATAATATCCTCTTTCATGCATAAATGAATAAACTTTGGCGTGCATCTCGATTGTTCGGTTTAAATGCAGGTGTAGTAAGTGTCTCAACTCAGGTGTCGCTGTTTCTACTTATGGCAATCGCATAATTTCTACTGCCTGTTATCACTCTTAGTCAGAGGCCTTTCAAAATCTAGGATGTAGTGGGGGATGAATGACTCTTTTTTATTAACTCAACTTCCACCCCCACTAAAAGTTGAATAAGTATTGATTTTTCAAGGTTCATCACTTTTCTATTTAGGCGGCTTGACCGATCTGTATCCTTTTTTCAAGAAAAGCGGCAACTGATTAAAAAAATTTCTCCAGAAACTGTTCAATCTTTTCGCCCGTCAACAGAAGTTCGGACGATAGTGTCTCACAGAAAAGTCCAGTAAAACCAATAGAGCTTCCGTGTACTTCATGTCCACCAATTCAGCGCAGACCCAATCGCTTTTGGATCAATCTCTTCTCGGGAACTGATGGAAAGCATCAAATATCGTGTAAATACAATGGTTGTATGAGCTACGAGGGCATCATAACTGTAAAATTGTCTTTATACCCTATTCATTAGATGGGCCTACGGACGTTGTCTCATTATATTTAGGCTATTCGTGAATTAAACTATGGTAAGACAAACACCTATCCGTATTCCTTACATATGGTAATGAATGTAGCCCACAAAGAGGAGTGGATTGAATGTTTTATCACGTAAAAGAGTTACAATATGAGGCAAAGGTTTCACGTCCCGATCCGGAGTATGCAAAAAAGCTTCAGGAGGTTTTAGGGGGACAGTGGGGAGAAATATCTGTTATGATGCAGTATCTCATGCAAGGATTTAATGTCAGAGCAAATAAAAAATACCGTGATTTACTTTTGGATATTGGAACAGAGGAAATCGCTCACGTTGAAATCCTGTCTACTTTAATTGCCCGTTTATTAGATGGTACGTCGCTGGAATGCCTTGAAGGGCAAGAGAATGCGTACAAAACCGATCCTGCTGTTGCAGCTGTTCTGGGAGGAATGAACCCGCAGCATGCCATCGTTTCCGGCCTTGGTGCCATGCCATCTGACAGTGTGGGAAACCGCTGGACGGCAGATTACATTATTTCAAGTGGCAATCTTCTAGCCGATTTCCGTGCTAATTTAAATGCAGAATCGCAGGGACGCCTGCAGGTAGCACGCCTTTACACTATTTCAGATGATCCTTTAGTTAAAGATACATTAAGTTTTCTATTAGCTCGTGATACCGCCCATCAAAACCAATGGATTGAAGCCATTCACGAACTTGAACAGGAAGCACAAGATGTCGTTGTTCCAACAACCTTCCCTCGCGAATGTGAGTTGCAGGCGGTATCTTATGATTTCTACAATACTTCAAGAGGTCAAGCAGATGCTGATGGTCCTTGGGCACAAGGAGTAGCACCTGATGGAAGAGGGGCGTTTAACTACGTATCTCAACCTGTCCCTTATGGGGATAAAGCAAAACTATCTCCAGCACCAAAAGATGTTTATGATACCCCGCCTTCTTATTAGAAAAAGATCATAATCGACGCTGGCTAACTAGTGAAGGGATCTAACAAAAAACTGCGCATGGGGTGCGCAGTTTTTTACGTTATTCTATATCTTCACCAATAATTCTAACTTCCCTTTCAAGTTCGACACCAAACTTTTCCTTTACTGTCTTCTGGACGTGTTCAATTAGGGAAATATAGTCTGTTGTTGTTGCATTATCCTTGTTAACGATAAAGCCAGCATGCTTTGTTGATACTTCAGCACCGCCGATATTTGTTCCTTGCAGCTTGCTATCTTGAATCAGCTTGCCTGCAAAATATCCTGGAGGGCGCTTAAACACACTTCCGCATGACGGGTATTCAAGTGGCTGTTTGGACTCTCTTTTATATGTGAGGTCATCCACAATGGCTTTAATTTCTTCATATTTGGCAGGTTTAAGATTAAAAGTAGCCTCAATGACAATGTCGCCATTATCGGGAATGTTACTCGTGCGATAATCTAAATCGAGCTCAGATGCTAATCTTTTTACGATATTACCCTGCTTATCGACAACATAAGCATAATCGAGTACATCTTTGATTTCCCCACCATAAGCACCTGCATTCATGTAAAGAGCACCGCCTACTGTACCGGGGATCCCACACGCGAATTCAAGTCCTGACAGGCGTTGTTCCATGGCATGGAAGGAGGCATCAATGATTCTTGAACCACTTTGCGCGACAAGTGTATTTTCTTCTGAAGAAATCTTATTAAGATGTGTGAGATTAATAACAATTCCGCGAATTCCACCATCTTTTATAATCAAATTCGAACCATTTCCTAGTAACGTAAACGGAATGTTCTCCTCATTTGAGAATTTCACCACATTTTGAATTTCTTCATAGGTGGTAGGGGTAATAAAAAAGTCAGCTTTCCCACCCAGTTTTGTATATAAATGATTTCTTAAATCTTCCTCAGCTTTAATATTTTCTGCTTTCACAAGCTCTAACAATTTATCGTGAGTTTTTTGTTTATTGAACATGAACACCATTCCTATTTGAAGTTTTCTTCATTACTGAAGTTTATAACAAATCCAATCATAATCAAAGTGATTTTTATACAATTATATCGTAGGAGAAGTGAAATAATCCTTGAAAAAAGCAAATTGATTTAAAAAATCTCCTCATTAATTTCGTCGAAACTGTTGACAGCGTTTTCATTATGGTATAAGTTGTAAGTAACAAGTTAACTACGTGACGGAGACATGGAGACTCACACTAATTCTAGCACTTTACTTAAGGGAAGTGCTTGCGATTTAGTGGGGTCTCTTTTTTGTTTTCCAGAATAAGGTTAACTAAAAAAAGGAGTGAGACTACTATGTCGGAATTTGTTGCTGAACTTATTGGTACGATGATCCTCATCATTTTTGGCAGTGGAGTTGTCGGTGGAGTCGTTCTAAAAGACTCTAAGGCTGAAGGTGCAGGTTGGGTTGTCGTTACAATTGGGTGGGGGCTGGCCGTTACTATGGGGGTTTATGCTGTAGGAAGCTTTACAGGGGCCCATATTAACCCGGCTGTTACGCTCGGTTTTGCAGCTGCAGGCGAATTTCCATGGTCAAAAGTTCCGTTATACGTTAGTGCACAAATGATTGGAGCTGCCATTGGAGCTGTCATTGTATTTTTCAATTACTTGCCGCACTGGAAAAAAACGAAGGATCAGGCAGCAAAGCTTGGTGTGTTTGCTACAGATCCGGCCGTACGAAGTCCTTCCTCCAACTTAGTCAGTGAAATGGTTGGAACATTCGTATTGCTAATGGGGCTTATGTTTATTGGTGCGAATGACTTTACCGAAGGATTGAATCCCCTCATTGTTGGTGCCCTAATTGTAGCGATCGGTATGTCCTTAGGGGGAGCAACAGGGTATGCGATTAACCCAGCACGTGATCTTGGTCCGCGAATTGCCCACGCCTTACTTCCTATTCCCGGAAAGGGTGGATCGGATTGGGGATATGCTTGGATTCCGGTAGTTGGCCCCATATTAGGCGGAATCTATGGTGCAGTATTTTACCGTGCGTTATTCTTAGGGGAATTTACAGCTTTGTTTTGGGTTTTAAGCGTGGTCATGGCGGTGATTTTAGTTGGTGCAGCCAGATCCGAGCTAAAAAAAGGTGAAACCATGGCAGATAAAATAGAAGAAAAAGTAGTCTAAAAGCAGTACAAAAACTTGGTGATTCAGCAACTTTTCGAACACGTATTAAAAAACATATATGGAGGCGATTTTTATGAGTGAGAAGTTCATCCTATCTTTAGACCAAGGTACGACAAGTTCACGGGCTATTCTATTTAACAAAAAAGGAGAAATAGTTGAAACAGGACAAAAGGAGTTTGAGCAATTCTTCCCCAAACCAGGCTGGGTTGAGCATGATGCAAATGAAATATGGACATCAGTTCTCGCCTGTATTGCCGATGTACTTAGAAAAGCAGACATCGAGCCTGATCAAATAGCAGGGATTGGCATTACCAATCAACGAGAAACAACGGTCGTGTGGGATAAACATACAGGAAAGCCGATTTATAAAGCGATCGTTTGGCAATCTCGTCAAACGGAGGATATTTGCAAGGAGTTGCGTGAAAAAGGTCATAATGCTCTGTTTAGAGAAAAAACAGGACTTCTACTAGACCCGTATTTTTCCGGGACGAAAGTGAAGTGGATTTTGGATAACGTCGAGGGAGCCCGCGAGAAAGCAGAAAACGGTGATTTATTATTTGGCACGATGGATACATGGCTCGTCTATAAGTTATCAGGAGGTAAAACTCACATCACAGACTATTCCAACGCGTCACGGACACTAATGTTCAATATTTATGATCTTAAATGGGATGATGAATTACTAGATATTTTAAATGTGCCGAAAAGCATGCTTCCAGAGGTGAAACAGTCCTCAGAAGTGTATGCAAAAACGGTGGATTACCATTTCTTCGGCTATGAGGTACCGATTGCTGGGATTGCCGGAGACCAGCAAGCAGCCTTATTTGGGCAAGCTTGTTTTGATAAAGGAATGGCGAAGAATACGTACGGTACGGGTTGCTTTATGTTAATGAATACCGGAGAAGAAGGAGTTACCTCTGATCACGGATTGTTAACAACGTTAGCGTGGGGTGTGGACGGTAAAGTAGAGTATGCGCTTGAAGGCAGTATTTTCGTAGCGGGATCCGCCATTCAGTGGCTTCGCGATGGATTAAATCTTATTGAAAGTGCTCCCCAAAGTGAAGATTTAGCCAGAGCAGTTGAATCTACTGAAGGAGTTTACCTCGTGCCCGCATTTGTAGGATTAGGGACACCATATTGGGACAGTGATGCACGTGGAGCCATGTTCGGGCTAACGCGTGGTACTTCAAAAGATCACGTGATTCGGGCAACATTAGAGTCATTAGCTTATCAAACTAAGGATGTCCTTGATGCGATGATCGCAGATTCAGGGATAGATTTAAAAACATTACGCGTTGATGGCGGTGCTGTAAAAAATAATTTCTTAATGCAGTTCCAAAGCGATATGCTTAGTGTTCCAGTTGAAAGACCTGTTGTTCAAGAAACGACAGCTTTAGGGGCTGCCTATCTTGCTGGATTGGCTGTAGGCTATTGGAAGGATAAAGAGGAAATTGCCCAACAATGGCAGAATGAATATACGTTTAAAGATAACATGGAAGTTGAACAACGGGATAAACTTTATGAAGGTTGGAAGAAAGCTGTTGCAGCAACAAGAGAATTTAAATAAAGAGTGATGAAAAAGGCTCCAAACCTACTAGTCTAGCTGTCTAGTATAGGTTGGAGTTTTTTTCTACTGAAAAATTCCTTACGGATGTAGAAGCAAAGGAAGCGCTTTTCTATTAGGAAAGTTCCATATTTTCTGAATATTGATTGCGAATTTTGTTGCAAATCTGTATCATACTTGTAAATAGTTTTTTGATAATAGTTAGTGCTTTTACATTAGAGAGGATGGGGACAATGGATGAGAAAAAGGATTTGCGTATCCGCAGTAAAGTGATCAGTGAAGGGGTAAACCGTGTGCCTAACCGTTCCATGCTGCGAGCGGTCGGCTTCAAGGATGAAGATTTTAAAAAGCCGATGATTGGTATTGCCAGCACATGGAGTGAAGTAACTCCTTGCAACATACATATTGATGACTTGGCGAAAGAGGCCAAACAAGGAGCGGCTGACAATGGCGGAGCTCCGATGATCTTTAACACGATTACTGTTTCTGATGGCATTGCGATGGGCCATGAAGGCATGCATTATTCACTACCAAGTCGGGAAATCATTGCCGATTCCATCGAAACGGTTACGAATGCAGAACGTTTAGACGGGGTTGTTGCGATTGGTGGATGTGACAAGACTACACCGGGCTGTGTTATGGCCATCGGGCGTTTGAATATCCCTTCCGTCTATGTGTATGGGGGAACAATCCAGCCTGGTAAGTTGAACGGGAAGGATATTGACATTGTGTCCTCCTTCGAGGCTGTCGGCCAGTATCATGAAGGGACGATCAATGATGAGCAACTTCATAAAGTAGAGTGTCACGCCTGTCCGGGTGCTGGGGCCTGTGGCGGGATGTACACAGCAAATACAATGGCCGCGGCGGTTGAAGCATTAGGAATGAGCATCCCAGGTTCGTCTTCTACCCCGGCCGTAAATGACTATAAGGAACAAGAATGTAAACAAGCAGGCGAAATGGTTGTACAGCTGCTTGAAAAAGGGATCTATCCTCGTGACATTATGACGAAAGAAGCTTTTGAAAATGCCATAACCGTAGTGATGGCTCTTGGCGGGTCAACGAATGCGTTGCTTCATTTAACGGCAATGGCTCATTCAGCGGGGGTTGATCTTTCCCTTGATGATTTTGAAAGGGTACGCCAAAACGTTCCCCACATTGCAGACATGAAACCGAGCGGGAAATATGTTATGCAAGATTTATATGAAAGCGGTGGTGTCCCTGCTGTAATGAAACTGCTTCTTGAACATGACCTGCTTCACGGTGATTGCTTAACAGTTACTGGAAAAACGTTAGCTGAAAATCTTGCTGAAGCAGACCCATTAAAAGAGGGGCAGAAAGTGATCGTGCCGTTTGATGAGCCGATCAAACCGAATGGACCACTTGTCTTACTAAAAGGAAACCTTGCGCCTGAAGGGGCTGTTGCAAAAATGTCTGGTCAAAAGATCAGCCGTTTTGAGGGGCCTGCACGCGTTTTTGATAGTGAAGCAGAGGCGACTACAGCCATTGTTGAAGATCAAGTGAAGGAAGGCGATGTTGTCGTCATCCGTAACGTTGGTCCAAAAGGTGGGCCTGGAATGCCAGAGATGCTTTCGATCACATCGATGATTGTCGGGAAAGGTCTTGGAGGTAAAGTCGCTCTATTGACGGACGGGCGATTCTCAGGGGGCTCGCATGGATTTGTGATTGGACATGTCGCTCCTGAAGCGTTCGTCGGTGGGCCAGTCGGGCTTCTGAAAGAGGGCGACAAAATTACAATCGATAGTGATACACAACAAATTAATTTTCACGTAACAGATGAAGAACTAGAGCAACGTAAGAAAGAATGGGTTAAACCTGAGCCGAGGCATAAGACAGGTATGTTGGCAAAGTATGCGCGCCTTGTTTCCTCGTCAGCAAAAGGTGCAGTTACTGACCTTGAACTAGAATAAAAGTAAAAAAGAGCCATTTCGGCTCTTTTTTACTGGAATGATAAAAACGGCAGCACTAGGAGGTTTAACATGACGACACTTGGTCTGATTCGTCACGGAAGTACGCCTTGGAATCAAGAGGGAAGGGCGCAAGGAAATTCGGACATTCCATTAGATGAACAGGGGAGAGGGGAAGCAGAGAAGCTGGCTGAACGTCTGCTTCATGAGAATTGGGAGATCATTTACTCGAGTCCTCTAAAAAGGGCAAACCAAACCGCAGAAGTTATAGCTGAGCAGTTAAACATTGATGAAATTGATTTCGATCAAAGAATTAAAGAGGTAGCCGGTGGTCAAATAGAGGGGACGACGGAAGAAGAGAGAATTGAAAAATGGGGGAGAGATTGGCGTGATCTTGATCTAGGTATCGAAAAACAGCCAAGTGTAATCGAACGAGGCATGTCATTTATCAAGGAAATCGTTGAAAAACATCCGAATCAACGGGTGCTTATTGTGAGTCACGGTGCTTTTATTGGCCATCTTGTAGAATGGTTGGTTACTACTATGAATGAGGATAAGAGGTTGGATAATACATCTGTAACCATTTTAAATAAAACTGAGGGAAAGTGGATATGTGATTTGTACAATTGTACGAAGCATATCGTGTGAATAATTTGGTAAAAAAGACCCCTTTTATAGAGACCAACGAATGGCACAAAACCTAATTAAGTTTTCTAAAGAAAGAGATACGTCTAATGAGGCGTATCTCTTATTTTAATGGGATTTTTGCGGGTTTTAGGGTGGGTTTGATCTGTAAGGGAATATCTGAGCAAAATTTTTAATTTCTTTTATTTAAGTGGTACACAAGTTTCGTTGACACTGATAATCATTATCAACTATGATTGTGTTGCAATCAATTGAAAATAATTATCAATTAGTGGAGGGATTTTTTCCATGCAGACTCAAGCGAAGGATACAAATCAATCATTATTAACGACACAAGAGCTAAGAGAATCTAATGCTCGCTCTTACCCACGCAGGATTCCGATAGCAATCGATCAGGCAAAAGGGATTCATGTTACAGATATGGATGGGAAGCAGTACTATGACTGTCTAGCAGGAGCGGGTACGTTGGCTCTTGGACATAATCATCCAACTGTAGTCGAAGCCATGACGGACATGCTGAAAAGTGGAAAACCTTTACATACGTTAGATCTTACAACACGTGTAAAGGAAACATTTGTAAGTGAATTATTCTCTACCCTGCCACAGGGGTTTGCTGAAAAAGCTAAAATTCAATTTTGCGGTCCTACAGGTGGGGACGCGATTGAAGCAGCTATGAAACTAGTAAAAACTGCAACAGGTAAAGGGGGGATTTTATCGTTTCATGGGGGCTACCATGGGTCTACAAATGGAACGATGGCAATCAGTGGAACGTTAGGACCTAAGGAAAACGTTCAGGGATTAATGCCTAATACTCATTTTCTACCTTATCCCTACGATTATCGTTGCCCATTTGGTGTAGGAGGGGAAGCAAGCCACCAGTTAAGCAGCCAGTATATTGAGAACATGTTAGATGATCCAGAGAGTGGGATTCTGCCGCCTGCAGCCATGATTTTAGAAGTCGTTCAAGGTGAAGGAGGATCGATTCCTGCGAATGTAGAGTGGTTAAAAGAAATGAGACGAATAACAAGGGAAAGAGGCATTCCGCTTATTATCGATGAGATCCAAACAGGTATCGGGCGTACAGGTAAGTTCTTCGCTTTCGAACACGCAGATATCGTACCTGACGTCATTGTTTTATCAAAAGCTATCGGAGGCAGCTTGCCGTTATCCGTAGTTATTTATGATAAAGAGTTGGATAAATGGTCTCCCGGTGCCCATATTGGAACGTTTAGAGGGAACCAATTGGCTATGGCAGCGGGAACCGCCACGATCAAATATATTAAAAAGAATCATTTGGCGGCACACGCTGAAGAGATGGGGGAACGATTGATAAACAAGCTAGCTAACATTCAAGAAAGAGCTCCTGAATTAGGAGATGTGAGGGGCAGAGGATTGATGATTGGGATTGAAATTGTCAACCCAGCGATGAAGCAAGCCGGCAATGGCAGCTATCCTGCCAATCCAGACCTGGCCGGTGCGATTCAGCGTCAGTGCCTGGAACGTGGATTGATCGTGGAAGTTGGCGGGAGACATGGAAGCGTGATTCGAATGTTACCTCCATTAACCATTACGAAAGATCAAATTGATGAAGTAGCGGCTATTATAAATGCATCGATTACCGCTGCACTAGAAATGAGGTAGTTCCAGTGGAATCCATATATCAAACGAAGGATAACAAACCATTCGATGATCTGTTTTTGCACAAAGGACCTAAAGGAATAGAGGCTTATGAAGATGTTGTGAAACAAGTATCAACTAAACTTAAGGAAGTTTTTTCTAATGTTGATCGTCCATACATTGGTAAGAAACCATCTGAAATCCAAAAAGAAATCCTTGGGTTGTCCCAGCTAGCTAAGCGAGGGGAATCATTAAGTGATTTTTTAGAGGCAATAGATGTACCTATTTTAAAAAACAGCCTTCATATATCCCATGAGAAGAGTGTAGCTCATTTACATTGTCCTCCATTACTTTCTGGGATCGCAGCTGAAATGATGATCAGTTCACTTAATCAATCCATGGATTCATGGGAACAAAGTACAGCAGCTACCTATGTAGAAAAAGAAATGATTTCATGGTTAACAAATCGATTTGGGCTTCCCGCTGAAGCAGATGGAGTATTTTCAAGCGGGGGCAGCCAATCCAATTATATGGGGCTTCTATTGGCCAGGGATTCCTTTTGTGAAAAGTATTGGGGATGTACTGTACAAAAACATGGGTTACCTGAAGGCTTTAAAAGGATGAAAATTCTATGCTCTGTGGAAGCTCACTTTACTGTCCAGAAGTCCGCTTCGCAGCTAGGGTTAGGGGCGGATGCGGTCGTAACAATAAAAACAGATGATCATCATAGGCTCAGTGTCCCTCACTTATATGAAAAATTACGTGAGTTAAGGGAAGAAGGCTCCTTACCATTTGCTTTAGTTGGGACTTGCGGGACGACGGATTTTGGCAGCATTGATCCACTTGCAGAACTGGCTGAGGCAGCTCACTCGAATGGGTTGTGGCTTCATGTCGACGCTGCGTTTGGCGGAGCATTGATAGTAAGCCATACTCATGCCTATAAGTTAGATGGGATTCAATCCGCAGATTCGATTACTGTAGACTTTCACAAATTATTTTATCAGCCAATCAGTTGTGGTGCTTTTCTAGTCAATGATAGCCGTTCATTTACCTATACAAACCATCACGCTGACTATTTAAATCCTGAATCAGATGAAGCAGAAGGAATTGTTAATTTAGTAAACAAATCTGTTGTGACTACGAGACGATTTGATGCGTTTAAACTTTTTGTCTCATTAAGAGTTGTTGGCATAGATCGTTTTCGTGAAATGATTGATCACACTTTTTCACTTGCTAAAAAATCCGCACAGCTCATCGATAGGTTAGAAGCATTTAACGTATTAAATGTAAATCCAGAGTTAAATACTGTTATCTTTCGATTTCAACCTGAGGCTGTTCCTGAAGAACAACTAAATACGTTGAATCATTCCATCCAACAACAGTTGCTGCATAAAGGAATAGCTGTTATTGCAAAAACCAAAGTTCAAAAGGCTACGTATTTAAAATTTACTTTGCTTAATCCAAGGACGGAAATTCAAAATATCCAATCTATTATAAAGGAGATAGAATTTCTTGGGGTTAAGGAACTGGAAAAAAGGAGGATGATCCAATGACTGACTCTAGACTAGTGGCAGAGAAAGCCACGATGCAAAGCTTCGTCAATTGCTATCTACGGGAAACAGGTCAATACAAAATAGAAAGCAGCAAGAATTTACCACAGCTAACGATGAACGTAGAAAGAGTTATTGTCTGTGCGTTGCCATACCAAAGCAGGACGCTTCTCTTTCCTGTTGATTATTGGTCGCTTACAGGACGTCATAAATTGATATTTCCACTCTATTTAAAAATATCAGACAGTTATGAACTTGTTTCTCTTGACTATATTTCACTCGTTTCCTTAATTACGAAAGAACTGTCTCTCAAGCATCAACAAGAGGAAGCGCAGGATGAACTTATGCTAAGAGTGATTCTCAGCTGTCAGAACATGAAAAGGTATATCGAATATCGCAGTGCGGAAGCGGAGAAGTTAGTCCAGGAAGACTTTGATTTTATTGAAGCGGAACAATCGCTATTATTGGGGCACTTATTGCATCCGACACCTAAAAGTAAACAAGGGATATCAAAAAAAGAAGACGAGCTCTACTCACCTGAAATGAAGGGGGATTTCCAACTCCATTATTTTAGGGTGAACAAAGATTATATCATTCAAGACAGCAGTTTATGTGATTCTGCGGGTGATCAAATGATAGAACAGCTGAACAGTGATCCCGAAATAGACGTTGAAACCTTAGAGCAAATTCTTGAGGAAAGTGAGAATTCGGTGGTATTCCCAATCCATCCTCTACAAGCTAAGGAAATGCTTGAAGAGGATGAAGTTTTATCTTTGATGGATAAGAAAGAGCTGGTTTATCTAGGCCCAATGGGTTCAAAATACTCACCGACATCATCATTCCGTACCGTGTTTAGGAAAGATTCCAAATACATGTATAAGTTTTCGCTACCCATAAAAATTACGAATTCGTTACGAATCAATCAGCAAAAGGAATTAGATAGAGGGGTTGAGGTTTCTCATCTGTTAAACACAGAAGTTGGAGAGAGTCTATCCAAAGCTCACCCCAATTTTGAAGTGATCCAAGATCCTGCCTATATCAAACTTAAGCTGCCTCACTCAAGTTCGGCCTATGATGTCGTTCTACGTAACAATCCTTTTCATTTAGAAAGTGATCAAATTACGTTGATTGCTGGATTATGTCAGGACCATGCTTATAGTCAACGGTCGAGATTACAAGTAGTCATAGAGAATATTGCCACGACTGAAGGAAGGTCATTAGAAGCAGTCAGCCTGGATTGGTTTAAGCGATATTTATCATTAACCCTGGATCCGCTGATGTGGTTGTACAAAACATATGGAATTGCCTTGGAGGCTCATCAACAAAATTCCTTAGTAAAGTTGGAAAACGGATACCCCGCTCATTTTTATTACCGTGATAATCAGGGGTACTATTTCAGCGAATCGAAAGTGGATCTTCTTAGAGCCTATTTACCAGAATTAAATGAGAAAAGTGATACGATTTGTTCTGATGAAATTGCTGTTGAACGGTTTAGATATTACTTTTTCTTAAATCATCTATTTGGTTTAATCAATAGCTTTGGAATGAATCGGTTAATTACAGAAGAACGTTTACTCGATGTTTTAAGAGAACGACTAGCGTACCATCACGACCAAACAAATGAATCACTAACATTATTGAATTCGCTTTTGAATGACCCGACATTGCCTTGTAAAGCAAATCTGTTAACCCGATTCTATGACATGGATGAATTGGAAGGTACATTAGAAAATCAGTCTGTATATACTCGTGTGGACAATCCTCTTTTTAGAGAGGAGGAAGAAGTATATGGAACATAAGGTTTTTGATCACACGATAAACCAGTCGATTTCATTTAGGCCATTTGATTTAAAAAGGGATTTCCAGTTTGTTTTTAAATGGATGCATGAGAGTCATGTTATTCCATATTGGCAACTCAATTTTTCTAAAGAGGAATTGTTGGAGCATATGGAAAAAGCAATGGATGATCAGCATCAGTGTTTATATATAGGACTACTGGACGGCCAGCCTATGAGCTACTTTGAGTCTTACTGGGTGAAGGGGATGTGGTGGAAGGCAGTTATCCGGCACAACCATTTGATCAAGGCATTCACCTGCTGATTGGTGAAAAAGATTACCTCGGCAAAGGGCTGGCACTTCCACTATTAAGGGCTATGGTAAGCGTCCAATTTAACTATCTAAACACTCAAAGAGTGATTGCTGAACCTGATCATAGAAATAAGAAAATGATCCATGTTTTTGAAAAATGCGGTTTTAAACAAGTGAAACCTATTAAACTGCCTGATAAAACAGCGATGTTAATGTGTTGTGAGCGCGATATTTATGAAAAGAGGTGGGCACATGTCTACTCATGAGGAAGACAAAGAACAGGTTTATGATGTCATCGGAATCGGTTTAGGACCTTTTAACTTAGGGCTTGCTGCGTTATTAGACGACGTAGATGAGATGGATGGAATGTTTCTTGATAAGAAGCAGGAGTTTGATTGGCATCCAGGAATGATGATCGAAGGCACCACACTACAAGTTCCTTTTTTGGCTGATCTCGTAAGTATGGCGAATGTAAAGAGTGAATATAGTTTCTTGAATTATTTGCAGCAGCATGGGCGTTTATATCATTTTTATTTTCTCGAAAAATTTCATATCTCACGTAAGGAATATAACCACTACTGTCGTTGGGTATCCAATCAATTAAGTAGATGCAAGTTTAGTATGGATGTACAATCTGTTCATAAATTTCAACTGGATGATGGAGAAGAAGTGTATGAAGTGCATGTTGAAAATCTTATTCAACAGAGAAACGAGCGATTATTGACGAGGAACCTTGTTGTAGGGATAGGTTCTGTACCTGCTATCCCCTCAAATCTGCACAACAATGTAGGGGAGACACTCTTTCATACCTCAGAATATTTGGTGAACAAGGAAAGGGTATCAAAAGCAGATTCGATTACGGTAGTAGGATCAGGACAAAGTGCAGCGGAGGTTTTTCTGGACTTGCTGAAAGAAAAGGGAGAAGAAACTGAATTACATTGGTACACACGGTCTAAAGGCTTTTTTCCAATGGAATATTCAAAATTAGGTCTTGAATATTTTTCACCAGATTATACTGAGTTCTTTTATAAATTATCCCAACATAAGAAGGATGGACTAGTAAAGGATCAGGATCTTTTATACAAGGGAATCAGTATGGAAACGATCTCAGAATTATACGATTGTCTGTATGAAGGAACGGTCGGAAACCAAAGCATGAATGTTCACTTACAAGCGATGTCCGAAATCATGTCTATTAATCAAGCAGGTTCGAAGTGGACCATGCAAGGACGTCACTCGGTAACAGGGAGGACTTTAAACATGAAAGTGATGTTGTCATCCTTGGAACGGGTTATAAAACGGCGAACCCGCAGTTTCTCTCTCCAATTTCTCATCTTATTAACCGGGATGATCAGGGAAGATATCAAGTAGCACAAGACTATAGAATTTCCAGTGACAATGCGATCTTTGTACAAAACGCTGAAATGCATACACACGGTGTGGGGGCTCCTGATCTTGGCCTGGGTGCTTATCGAAATGCTGTCATTATCAACAGTATCGCCGGAAGAGAAGTCTTCCCGTTGCAGGATCAAAATGTTTTTCAAACGTTTGGGACTGTAAAACAATCACAGAAAGAAGGGGTAGCATGTTATACAAGGATGAGCTAAAAGAAGTTTTGAACAAGGGAAGATGGGGACAAGTGAACAAACAGCTTTTAGCCAAGATGATTTCTGAATATATGTATGAGGATATGATTCAGCCGGAGGTTATTTCTGAGGGTGAGCTTACAGCATATAGACTCGTTATTAATCAATGTAAGTCCTATCAATTTCTCGCGAAAAAGCGGTATTTTGATAGCTTCGATGTTCGAGCAGACTCTGTTGAAGTCGTGGAAGATGGAGATGTGAAAGAGGCAGCAAGTGCGATTGAGTTGCTCCTTGATTTACAACAACTAATTGCCATGTCACCTGAAACGGTTAGTCATTTAATCAAAGAACTAAATCACACATTGTTGGCTGATGCCCATATCTCAAGGGAGGATGCACCAAGCTCTGATCAATTAATACATGAGGATTATGCGTTGCTTGAAGGGGAAATGACGGGGCACCCCTGGATTACGTACAACAAGGGGCGAATCGGGTTCGGTTATGATGACTATTTGGCATACGCCCCTGAACAACAGCAGGAAGTAAAATTACTCTGGATTGCTGTCCATCACAGCAAGGCAAATTTTCATTCTGTCCAGAGCCTTTCTTATGAAACCCTTATCGATCAAGAGCTATCCACTGTTGAAATTGAGCGATTTACGAATGAGATAAGGAAATACGGAGTTCAACCAGAGGACTACTACTTTATGCCCGTCCACGTGTGGCAATGGAAAAATGTGATTATTCAACAGTTCGCTGAGGAGATAGCAAACAGATATCTTATTCCATTAGGGGAGGGAAAAGATGACTATCTACCACAGCAATCGATTAGAACATTTGTTAATCAAACGGATCACAAGAAAAATCATGTCAAACTGCCGATGAGCATTTTAAATACACTTGTATATAGAGGGCTCCCATCTGAAAGAACTGTCATTGCCCCACAAATAACAGAATTTATCAAAGGTATTTATGAAAAAGACTCATTTTTAAAAGATGAATGCCAGGTGATTCTGCCAGGTGAAGTCGCTAGTATTAATGTCGATCATCGTTATTATGGTCAGATCAAGCAAGCTCCTTATCAATACCATGAAATGCTAGGTGTCATTTTTAGAGAAAGCATTTATTCATACCTTGAAGAAGGGGAGCAGGCTATCACGTTAGCTGCCTTGCTTCATGAAGATAAACAGGAAAAGCCTCTTATACAAAGTTTAATCGAGAACTCTGATCTTCCTGCAGACAAGTGGATTGATGACTTGTTCCAAGTAGTGATGGATCCACTTCTCCATTTTCTGTATCAATATGGGACGGTATTTTCCCCGCATGGTCAAAATACCATACTTGTTTTAAAAAATTATAAACCACATCGGTTAGCTGTGAAAGATTTTGTTGATGATGTCAATATTAGTGACCAGCCTTTTGAGGAGTTGAATGCGCTGCCAGATGAGCTTAAGCAAGTACTAAGAAGTGAACCGCCGGAAGGCCTGACTCAGTTTATTTTTACAGGGTTATTCATTTGTCATTTACGATACTTGGCGTCCATTATGGACAACCATCAGTTATTGCCTGAAAGAGAGTTTTGGGATAAATTAGCTGGTGCGATTATTGATTATCAAAACAAATTCCCGCATTTAGAAGACCGTTTTCGTTTGTTTGATTTTTTTAAGGGGGAGTTTACTAAGCTGTGTTTAAATCGTAACCGCATGGTTGACTATGGATACGAAGATGGCGAGGATCGTCCGCACGCTTCAGAGTTTGGAAAAGTTACCAATGCTTTGGCTCGTTTGACGATAAAATAGAAGCAAAAGGTTTCGTTTTTGTTAAAAAGTGGTAGAACGTATTATGTGTCATATTATCTCTGAAAGGAATGAAATAATGGTACAACATATACGTTTAGGTAAATCTGATCTGAAAGTGAATCCTATTGGTCTTGGCACAAATGCGGTCGGCGGACATAATTTATATCCTGATTTGGACGAGGAAGCAGGCAAGGATGTTGTTCGAACAGCGATTGAACATGGCATGAATTTTCTGGACACAGCGTTTATTTATGGTCCGGAACGTTCAGAAGAGCTGACAGGACAAGTGGTGAAAGAGCATGGGAAACGTGATGAGATTGTCCTCGCAACAAAAGGAGCTCACCAATTTAAAGGAGATGATGTTGTGTTTAATAATTCTCCTGCCTTTTTAAAAGAAGCGGTCGATGCCAGTCTGAATCGGCTGCAGACGGATTACATTGATTTGTTCTATATTCATTTTCCTGATGAAAATACACCTAAGGATGAAGCTGTGGGCGCGTTGAAGGAATTGAGGGATGCTGGTAAAATACGCTCGATTGGGGTGTCCAACTTTTCTGTGGACCAGTTGAAAGAAGCGAATAAAGATGGTTACGTTGACGTAATCCAGTCGGAATACAATTTGTTCAAACGTGAAGCAGAACAGGAATTACTTCCCTATACAGCGACGAATGATATTACTTTCGTTCCCTATTTTCCGCTGGCATCAGGTTTGTTAGCAGGTAAGTATGATAAAAACGCAACATTTGATGACATTCGTGCGGAGAACCCTCTTTTTCAGGGAGAAGAGTTTGTACGGAACCTGGAAAAAGTAGAGAAAGTCCGTGATATTGCTGAATCTAAAGGAGCCGAGATAGCACATGTTGTCCTTGCGTGGTACTTAACCCGTGATTCTGTTGATGCGATTATTCCTGGGGCGAAGCGGAAAAGTCAGGTTGTCGATAATCTTCGGACAATGGACGTTAAGCTTACGGATGATGAAGTGGAGCGGATTGATCAGATATTCTCATAGTAAGTAGACAGCCTGCCCTTGATTGGGCGGGTTTTTTTGATAGTGAACATGAAAATAGGCGAGAATTGTAAATACGCATTTATTGGCCTCAGATCGTGCATAAAACGAGTTAACTACGAAAAAACTCCCTGAAATACGCAAATACCTCACTAAATCGCGCATAAAAATTTGATGCTTCTAAAAATGGCCGCTTCACTACCAGGAGGCGGCCATTTTTTATAGCATAGATCACCTAATTTTAGAAAAATTCAAATTAATGGTTGCATTTCCACCTCATCCATCGTAAACTGTTTTATAACAGATAGAGAAAATAAAATCTGTTATAAAAAAGGAGGAAGCAAAATGAAAACGAATCAAACGCGTCAAACAGTTGGAATACCTTGCCCGCAGTGTGGTGCGGAGATAGAGGGGAGCAACTACACATATATGATGGAGTGTAATCATTGCCTAGCTAAGAAAGAAGAAGAATAATTTTTCGTCATTGTTGTTATATAACATTATTAAAAAATAACTTATAATATATAACAGTGAAGGGCTGGGCAATACAGATTAAATCAGCAGGGTATGAACTTAATTAGGATTTTAGTGAAAAATTACAAGGAGGAATTGCTATGGGGAATGAGCGCGTTGAAAGCTTGCGTCAACAATGGGAACAATCAGACAGATGGGAAGGAGTAACAAGGCCCTATGAAGCGGAAGATGTGATTCGCCTAAGAGGATCTATAGATATACAACACACATTAGCTGAAAAAGGGTCAGAAAAACTGTGGAAACTGCTTCATGAAGAAGAGTTTGTTCATGCACTTGGGGCATTGACCGGAAATCAAGCTATGCAGCAAGTTAAAGCAGGGTTAAAGGCAATTTACTTAAGCGGCTGGCAGGTAGCGG
Organism: Halobacillus amylolyticus; assembly: GCF_022921115.1. NCBI lineage: Bacteria > Bacillati > Bacillota > Bacilli > Caryophanales > Bacillaceae > Halobacillus > Halobacillus amylolyticus. The sequence continues at coordinate 3,936,654 of NZ_CP095075.1, forward strand.
CAGATGCCAATTTGTCTGGACACATGTATCCAGACCAAAGTTTATATCCGGCGAATAGTGTCCCGCAGGTGGTCAAACGTATTAACCAGGCTCTGCAGCGCGCGGATCAAATTCATCACATGGAAGGAAACAGCGAGACCGATTGGTTTGCCCCGATCGTTGCTGATGCAGAAGCAGGGTTTGGCGGGCAGCTGAACGTTTTTGAACTAATGAAGGGATGATTGAAGCTGGGGCAGCTGCTGTCCATTTTGAGGACCAACTTTCCTCTGAAAAAAAATGCGGGCACCTTGGTGGAAAGGTGCTTCTGCCAACACAGACAGCTGTCCGGAACTTAATCTCAGCCAGATTTGCCGCTGATACCATGGGGGTACCAACCATTATCATCGCCCGGACGGATGCCAATGCAGCCGACTTGATTACGAGTGACGTTGATCCAATTGATGAGGAATTTATGACAGGTGAACGGACACCAGAAGGATTTTTCAAAACAAAAGCAGGCATTGATCAAGCAATTGCTCGCGGATTGGCCTACGCCCCTTATGCTGACTTGGTATGGTGTGAGACATCTGAGCCGGATTTAGAGGAAGCTAGACAATTCGCCGAAGCGATTCATGAAAAGTTTCCAGGAAAGCTCCTAGCCTATAATTGTTCGCCATCCTTTAACTGGAAGCATAAACTTGATGATGCTACAATCGCTCATTTTCAGCAAAAGTTAGGTGAAATGGGCTATAAATTCCAGTTTGTCACATTGGCTGGATTCCATGCACTTAATCACGGAATGTTTGAGCTTGCTCGTCAGTATAAAGAGCGGGGAATGGAGGCTTATTCTGAGTTGCAGCAAGCTGAGTTTGCCAGTGAGCGTTACGGCTATTCCGCGACTCGTCACCAGCGTGAGGTAGGCACAGGCTATTTTGATGAAGTGGCCCAAGTGGTTACAGGTGGAACCTCTTCAACCACAGCATTAAAAGGATCAACGGAGTCTGAACAATTTAAAAATGAGACAGTAACGCAATCCTAAGCAATAAGGCTCACCGACTTTGAGGTGGGCCTTATTTGCTGCCTCTTCCTGCCGCATCATCTTAGGCACACTCTATCCACCAAATCATAAAATGATAACGAACTTCATGGGATCGAACGAAGGGGTGATGGTATGGGAGTGCGAACAGGAAAGCAGTATAAGGAAAGAATAAATCGACTGAAGACAGACGTATGGATTAAAGGAGAACGAGTGAAGGGGAAGATTTCCGAACATCCAGCTTTTAAAGGAATCATAAAAAGTCAGGCCGAATTATATGACTTACAACACATAACGAGACTACAGGATAGGATGACATATGCTCTTAATTCTGATGAAGAACGTACAGGAATGTCCTATTTAATTCCTAAATCACGGGCTGATCTGGAGCGGCGAAGAGAAATGATTCAAGTATGGGCCCGCCATTCAGCGGGGTTAATGGGCAGAAGTCCAGATTATATGAATACGGTGTTAGCTGCCTTTGCGAGTTCAGTGCATGTGCTAAAGGGTGAACCAAATTGTTTCCCAGAGCGTTTAGAAAGGTTTTATGAGTATGCCTGTACACATGATCTATCCTTCACACATACATTCGTAAATCCTCAAAATAATCGTTCAAAATTGGCATTTATAGAAGAGGATGTAACCAATGCGCGAGTGGTTAAACGAATCGAGGAAGGACTCGTAATCAGTGGAGCAAAGCTATTGGCAACTCAAGGGGGGATCACTGACGAGATCATTGTATTCTCAGCCCCGGGAGTACAGGATAAAGCTCATGCGTTTGCTTTTTCTATTCCTAGTGATACAGAAGGCTTGAAGTTTATCTGTAGGAAATCGTTTGTAAGTGATGATTCCAGCTATAATTCACCGCTTAGCTCACGATTTGAAGAGATGGATTCAATCGTCCTATTTGATGAGGTGGTTGTGCCTTGGGAACGCGTGTTTTTTTATGACAATATTAAAGCAGCGAACGAGTTTTATACAAAAGGAAACTTTGTACCCTTTACCCTCCACCAAATTGTCTCAAGGCAAGTAATTAAGGCAGAGTTTATTCTTGGTTTGGCGCAAATGATCGTCGATACAATTAATATAAGTGAATATCAGCATGTCCAAAGCAAAGTGGCAGAGATTATTAAGGGGCTTGAGTCTTCAAAAGCATTACTGCTTGCCTCAGAAAAAAATGCTACGCGTAATGCCCAAGGGATCATGATTCCCAAGCGGATGCCACTTTACGTAGCTGTCAATCAGTTCCAAGAAAGTTACCCGAGATTTACTGAGATCATCCAATTGCTTGGAGCGAGTGGGATGGTTACGATCCCAGAGGAAGCACAATTTCGATCATCGATTGGAAGTAAGCTGGATCATTATTTGCAAGGGTTTGAAGTCGGAGGGCGTGAACGTGTCCAATTATTTACTTTAGCTTTTGATCTATGTATGAGTGGGTTTGGTTCAAGACAGTCGTTATATGAAAGGTTCTTTTTTGGTGATCCGATCAGATTATCACAAATCATTTATCAAACCTATCAAACAGAGGCACATACCACTTTTGTAAAAAAGATGATGGAAAAAGAACAAGCTGACTAAGAAAGTCAGCTTGTTCTACTTTGTATTTCGTCTTTTAGCACGTTGCTCTAACTGTGAATCAGGCTGTTGATCTGCGACATCTTCCGTTAAGCCTTGTTTGTTTACCGTAGGGTCAACTTTTCTTTTGTCTGAATTACTTTTCTTGCTCATAAGCGACACCTCCATTGATTAGTCTGGCTTACTAAGCAAACGTTTATCCGCATTTTATCTCTTACGGCTGCAAGATAACTTTTATACAATCGTCATGCTTTTCATCAAAGATATCGTAGCCGTGCTCCGCTTTGTCAAGCGGCAGACGGTGTGTAATAATATCGGTTGGATCAAATTCCTCATTTTTAATTTTTTTATATAATTCGGGCATGTAATGGATCACTGGTGCTTGACCCATTTTTAATGTGATGTTCCTTGCAAAGAAATCACCGAGCGGGAACTGATTATAACGTGTTCCATATACCCCAACGAGGCTTATCGTTCCGCCTTTTCGCACGATTTTACTTGCCAGCTGAATAGCGCCCATTGCTCCACCTTGGAGTTTCAAAGCACTTTCAACCATCTCAGCAACATTTTTCTTTCCGTCCATTCCCACGCAATCAATGACGGCATCAGCACCGCCGCCCGTAATCTCTTTGATGTGGGAGCCAAGGTCTTTTGTTTTTGAGAAGTCAAATACTTCTACCTTGTTTGTGCGCTTAGCGTGTTCTAAACGATATTTTACATAATCAATGGCAATAACCCTTTTTGCTCCTTTCATCCAGGCGAATTTTTGGGCTAACAACCCAACAGGACCGCAGCCGAGGACTACGACCGTATCATCTTTTTTGACTTCTGCTTGTTCAATGCCCCAGTAAGCTGTCGGAATAATATCAGATAGGAAAAGTAACTTCTCATCTTCTAGTTCACTATCTTCCGGAACAACAAATGGTGTAAAGTTTCCATAAGGGACACGCAGGAGCTCGGCCTGTCCGCCTGGGTAACCACCAAATGTATTGGAATAACCAAGAAAACCGCCAGCTTCACCATATTCATTTGAGTTATCACATTGACTTTCAAGATCCATTTTGCAATACATACATTCTCCACAGGCAACGTTAAATGGTATGATCACCCGATCCCCTTTTTTTACTCTAGTGACTTCTGGGCCGACTTCTTCAACAATGCCCATTGGTTCATGTCCAATGATATAATCTTCAGGGAAGTGGGGGATCATGCCGTGGACTAGATGCAGGTCTGATCCACAGATGGCAGTATTTGTGATTCTTACTAAAATATCATCCCTTTTTTTAATGGTTGCATTAGGTACTTCCTTCACTTTGACATCCTTAATTCCCTGGTAAGTAACAGCCTTCATATTGAGTTCTCCTTTTCTAATATAAGCAATAGTGGATAAGTAGCATGTGTGGTTATTCTTTGCCGTTTAGCAAAAGCTATGAGGGAATAAAGGAGGTTTTTATTATGAGTAAGCGTAAAAAACAAGAATCGATTGGTGAACGTTATTATGAAGCGGCTGATTATCAGCGGAGGGATGATACGTCCCAGGGGTTAGCAACTACGCATGAGCAAGTGACTGACACGTTGACCGAGGGAACGTACGATGCCCAAATTGACCAGGTTGATAAGGATGGACGGCTTGTGAGTCATGAAGGAAAGTCAATTACAAGAAAACGCAAGAAATAAAAAAAGAGGGTGGGACAAAACCCAGTCTCCTAAACGAAGAGTAGCCCGCCGAACAAAGTTTTTGTTCGGCGGGCTACTCTTTTATTTTAATCTAAATAAATTCTATTTTGAAAACAAAATAAGGACACACTCTGATAAAATTATAGTTACCACACAATAACCATCGGAGGTGTCCTTATGTTTAAACAGTATAACATGAATCAAGTGATTTTGCCCCTGGATTTAGAAATGAAACTCCAAGAAAATGATATCGCCTATGCCGTCCACGATCTAGTCGAACAGATTCCAAACGAAGCCTTCGCTGCTTTCTTACGGAAGACGGGCTGTCCGGCTTACCATCCCCGAATGATGATGAAAATCATTGTATGCGCCTACACGCAATCGGTTTTCTCCGGAAGGAAAATCGAAGCGCTTCTCCAAGATAGTGTCCGCATGATGTGGTTAGCTCAAGGTTATGAACCGAGCTATCGAACCATTAATCGATTCCGTGTCCACCCCGACGTGCAAGCCCTCCTCCGTGAGTGCTTTGTCCAGTTCCGTTGCCAACTTGTTCAGGAAGAGTTGATTGATGACGAAGCGATTTTCATCGATGGAACCAAGATTGAAGCCAATGCCAATAAGTTTACATTTGTCTGGCGTAAGGCTGTGGAAAATTACAACGCCAATCTGATCGAAAAGTCCAACCGCATGTATGATGAATTGGTTGAAAAGGAAATCATCCCAGAAATCGTACGGGAAAATCCGGAAGAATTATCGGTCAAAGAGCTTACAGATATAGCTGAAAGGTTGGAAGAAAAGGTCGAAGAATGGAGCCAGAAAATCGAAGAGAGCGAAGAAGTGAGCGAACGGAAACAACTTCGTTCCGAGCGCAAAGAGCCAAAGCAATCCCATAAACAGTTTCAGGATTTTGCGGCGCGCAAGCAGAAATACGAAAGCGACACGGAAATCTTTGGAGAACGAAACAGTTATTCCAAGACCGACCATGACGCCACGTTTATGCGAATGAAAGATGATTATATGAAGAACGGGCAACTGAAAGCCGGTTATAATATACAGGTGGCGACCGAAGGCCAATATGCGCTCGCTTATGATGTTTTTCCGAACCCAACGGATACGCGCACGTTCCTTCCTTTCCTGGATCACATCGAACAACACTTCTTTGAACTACCCGATCATCTTGTCGCCGATAGTGGGTATGGAAGCGAAGAAAATTATGAAGAAGTCCAGGAGAATCGCAAGCGCACGCCATTGATCACGTACAATACGTACCGCAAAGAGAAGAAGAAAAGTTTTAAAAAGAAGGCATTTCATTCAGCCAATTGGGAGTACAGCGAAGAAGATGATGCATTCATTTGTCCGAACGGAAAACAACTGACGTTCCGGTATTTTTCCCACAAGACTGATCGTTATGGCTTTGTCCGGAAGTTTAAGGTGTACGAGTGTGAAGACTGTTCCGGTTGCCCTCTCCGTAGTCAATGTACCAAGGCTAAAGAAGGCAACAATCGCAAGATCTATTACAATGAAAAATGGGAAGAACAAAAACATATGGTCAGAGAACTGCTTTCAGAAGAGAAAATGGGCGAACTTTATGGTAAACGTAAAGTCGATGTAGAACCATTTTTTGGATTTCTGAAGGCTAATTTGCGTTTCACTCGAATGTCCGTAAGGGGTCAGGAGAGTGTGAAGAATGAATTAGGATTTGCCTTCATGGCGGTGAACTTGAGAAAGTACACCGCTCAAAGGCAGCAGAGTAAGGCCAATAACTTTCCTCATTCAATAAAAAAAGGTTCCGATCATCAAAAACCGATGATCGGAACCTTTTTTATTATTTCAGGCTAGTTATGTCCCAGCCCCTTCATAAGTCTCAAAGGGAAGGAATGCCAGGTTTGACAGCTTCTTCAGCCCTTTTTATGAAATTCTCTATTTCATATAAATGTTTGGTATGACGGTCAAACTGTTCCTTATTTCTTTCATCCAGAGCCCAGTTTATTTTATACAGATTATAATTTCTTGCCAGTAAAAGGTCATCCATAGTAGCTACATATCCCTGTTTATAATAACTTTCGAGCCTACTTGCTGACATATAAAAGTCATGATCGTCAAATGATAGCGACAAATACCAACCAATTGGATCCACGTAATGCGGTGGAGCTGTCACTTCAATCATGTCGTGCTTCTTAAATGAATCCGTTTGACGGAGTTCTTGATAGGCGGATTCATTGGTATAGTCAAAGGCATGTTTGACGATAAAATACAAGTCCATACAGGATCCCCTCCTACGTTCTATTTTAATTGAAAATGATTATCATTGTCAAAAGGGTGAATTTTATTAACTTTGAATGGGAAAAACTGTGCTAAAATAACGAGAATCATTGATGTAAGTTAAGGGGGGAGCAATATGAATAAGCCTAGGGTTCTAATCATTGAAGATGAAGAGAAAATCGCACGCGTATTGGAGCTCGAACTGAGTTATGAAGGGTATGAAGCGGTCAAAGCTTTTGATGGAGTTGAAGGCTTGAAAAAAATATCAGGAAAATCGTGGGGTTTACTTTTGCTTGATGTAATGCTCCCTAGTTTAGGAAAACGATTGATCCCTTGATGCTGCTATTTGTTTACATAGTTGTTTAAACATATTGTAATCATAATTCCTAACGGTTTGATATAATGATAAAAAGACAAAAATTAAAGAGGGTTACTAATGAGGGGATGGATATGAAACCGATCAAGGAATTGATCCTTGCTATCAAGTTTGACAAAGATCAAGTCATTGAAATACCTAGTGAGCTCCAATTAATTGGGCAGGGTAGAAGTGCGGCTGTGTTTAGGGTGGTTGGTTCAATGAAGGCAGTAAAGGTTTTCTATTCCGAACAGCGGGATTTGGCTGAAAAGGAAGGGAAGATTTATGAGCAGCTTTCAAATTATGTATATTATCCCCAGTTGATTGAAGTGGGCGAAGGATACTTAGTTATAGAGTATTTAGAGGGAATGACCCTTTACGACTGTTTAGTTAGCGGTATTCCAATCACTCCTAGCATGGTAGATATGGTCGATGAGGCGTTGAATTATGCCCGTGCGAAAGGATTGAACCCTTCTGATATTCATCTTAGAAATATTATCCTGACAAATGATCATAAAATAAAATTGATTGATGTGGTAAGGTTTACTCAGGAAAAAGAATGCCCTCATTGGCCAGATCTAAAGAGGGCCTATTATGCTTATTACCAAAGACGCTTTTTTCCTAAGAGGTTTCCACCATTTTTTATTGAGATGGTCATAAGATTATATAGAAGACGGCTTTTGCCGATTTAAGCCATGATGAATGCTTCATCATGGCTTTTTTTGGTTCTATAAAGTAAAAACCTTCCACCTCAGGTCATCCAAATTTTGGATGACCTGAGGTGGAAGGAAATGGTTGGGTTAGTAACGTAGCTTCATGAGGATGTTTTTGATTTCTTCGTCTTGCATGAGGATGGATTCATATTTTTTTGTGATCTCTGTCAGAGCTATATCGTGATAGAAGAATTCAGTGAAAAACTTGACGAGCGGATTTGACATGGTTTTTAAGCCATGCCATGTTTGATTCTCTACACCAGCGAAAAGCATTTCTCTTTCATCAATGATGATGAGTTTATGCCTTTCTAATGCCTCGTGTCTTTCATCAGGCAGGAGCACATGGATATCGCTTAGCAGTGATTGGACTTCTCCAACAGACAATACTTCTACCTTAATCCCTCGCTTATTATGTGATTCTAGTTCGGAAAGCATTGGCTGGATATCGTCACTCCAACCTGATAGGTAAATGGAATGCTCTGCTTGCTCTATAAGCTCTTTAACTAATGAAGTGATGGCCGGTTGACCTTGCAATGTCCACACTCGGTCATCGTTAGGGGTTAAAGTATATTCACGATGTTTAAGCTCTTTCACGTTTTCCTCAAACTCGAGGGTTAATTTTTTTATAGTTGTTTCTAAGGATAGGGCACTATAAAGCTTTTTACGTTCATGAAAGGAAGTGAGCAGCAAGCCTTTTTCCACTAACCTGTTAAGAACTTCATAGACCTTCGATTTTGGAACATGAGAATATTTTACGATTGAACTAGCATCAAGCGGCTGATCACTTGCGGTTAAGACTTCAAATACTTGACTTTCATATTGAGTAAATCCAAATTTTTCTAGCATAGTTACACCCTCATTTAAAAACATTTAGTGCTTAAAGAATACACATATTTATTCATTTCGTAAAATCAATAATTTCCTCTTGTTTTTACGTGGATATTTGGTTACCATTATGGTGGTAACCAAATAGAAAGGGACGTTTTATATGGATAAAAAAGTGTACATGTTAGCGATTGTATCCTTCGTTGTTGGAACAGTTGAATTAATTATAGGGGGGACGTTAGATTTAATTGCAACTGATTTAGGCGTGACGCTAGGTCAAGCCGGCCTGCTGATTACCGTTTTTTCACTTGTATTTGCGATCGCTTCACCGATCTTGCTAACGGCAACCGCTAAATATGAGCGGAAGAGTTTAACTCTCGTATTTCTATTGATCTTTTTTCTAGGAAATATGCTTGCATTCTGGAGTCCGAACTATGCGGTGATCATGCTTGCTCGAGTCATTTCCGCTGCTAGTGGGTCATTGCTCGTTGTACTTGGTGTTACGATTGCGTCGACGATTGTGAAAAAAGAGTATCGGGCGCGTGCAATCGGTACGATTTTTATGGGAATTAGTGGATCGCTTGTGCTCGGTGTACCGATTGGTTTAACAATTGGCAATGCATTCGGCTGGCGTGCCCCGTTTCTGTTTATTGCGATCCTAACCTTGCTTTCAATGGCAGGTGTGGCAATTTTCTTAGGGAAAATTGAACCTAAACCCGTGATTCCCCTTAGGGAGCAGATGCGTACATTAAAGGATAATAAAATTTTCACGGCTCAGTTAACGTCGTTTTTATTTTTGACGGGTCACTTAACGCTTTATGCTTATTTAACACCATTTCTTAAGTCAACGATGGACTTGAATGCGGCTTGGGTGAGCATTGTGTACTTGATCTTTGGAGTTGCAGCAGTACTTGGAGGCGGTATCGGCGGTATTATATCTGACAAGTGGGGGGCAGAGCGCAGTATTATTGGCATCATTACTGTCTTTGCCGTCGCGATTTTTATGATTCCATTTGTTACATTCTCACTCCCGTTATTCTTAGTGGTTATGGTTGTGTGGAGTATGTTGAGCTGGGCGATTACTCCTGCACAGCAAAGCTACTTGATTCACTCAGCTCCGGAAACTTCTGAGATTCAACAGAGTTTGAATAATTCTGCTTTGCATTTCGGAATTGCACTAGGATCAACTGTAGGAGCCTTTGTTATTGAACAGGCTTCTGTCACTCATAATGCCTCTGTTGGCGGGCTATTTGTTATACTTGCCCTAGGAACAGCCTATTTCTCCATTACAAGAAACAACAAGGTACATGTATCACAAAAATCAGTACACACTTCCTGATTATTTAACATTTTATCCCACCTCAGGTCATCCACAATTTGGATGACCTGAGGTGGGTTCATGAGTGTTTTTACACAATATGGCTATTATTAGTGATAGAATGGTATCGTAATTCATTAATATGGGAGGATGATGGATATGTTTAAGAAAATGGCTACAGATGCTTTAGGCTTAAGTGACATCGGCAGTGTTATCAAACCTGAGGATTACGATAAAGTAGACGCTGACGATTATGTCATGCATGAAGATGATGAAAAAATTTACTTCCTAATTAAATCGAAAGCAGATGAATATTGCTTTACAAATAAGGCGCTTATTCATGTCGATGGCACGAGTGCGGCGAGTAAGCAGCGCACACTCCGCAGGTATTCTTACAGTACCAATCAATTCTCAAATGTTGAACTTGAAACAGCGGGTACCATTGATTTAGATGTTGAAATTAAATTTCAGTTAGGCAATACTCAATTTGATATTGATGTGCATAAGAAATTTATCGAAGATCTTAAAGACCTCTATAAATCATTACTTAAAATAGACGAGATTAATCATGAGAATGACATCGTAACTGGTTATGCTAAGCAAAGCTTACAGACAGCTTCCTCAACTTTGCAAAATAGCCGCAGTCAAGAAACTCGTGTGTCAGAAGAATTTAAGGATATTAATGAAGCTGCATTTAACTGGCTGTTAGAAACAAAAGAGAAGTATCATGTGAAAGATTTCGGTCATGTATTTGAGTTGTTCATCCATAACTAGTTTAAACCAGCACCCTCTGTCTTTAGAGGATGCTGGTTTTTTAGCTTATTAATTTTAAACCGACAGCTGCAGTTATGATAATTCCGATACAAACGAGCCGTTTCCATTCGGCTGGTTCATCGAAATAGATCATCCCTAGAATCGCACCGCCAGCGGCACCAGTACCTGTCCAAACAGCATAGGCTGTTCCCATAGGTAGTTCCTTCATCGCTATTGAAAGGCAAACGAAGCTGAGCGCAAACCCGAGTAACATAGCTATGAGGGCTGTAACGGAACGAGACTTATGGTACTGGTTGATCATCGTCACACCAAACATCTCAAACAATCCAGCGGCTATTAAGATAATCCAGCTCATGCTGTTTCACCTTCCTTCTTGTCATGGGAATCAGTTAATACCTTCAATCCAATAATTCCGCTTAACAAAAATAAGATGAGTAGGATTTTTGACCACTGAAATGGCACTCCAAATAGGAGGATTTCGGCCAGGACAGTCCCTGCAGTTCCTAAACCGGTAAATACAGCATAGGCTGTTCCAACTGGGAGCTTCTTACCAGATGCAATAAGTAAGTGAAAGCTGATATAAATAGCTATTAATGTTCCGGACCAATCCAGCCAACTGTCGGCATGTTTCAGTCCAATTACCCAGCCGACTTCGAAGAGTGCGGCTACGATTAATTTCCCCCATTCCTTATTCATGGCGTATGCCTCCCTTTTAAATAAAAAAGGAGATATCTGCTAATGAGATATCTCCCGGGCTTTTTTCCCTCCGTGTCACAGCGTGATTAACTGTGTGTCTTCTCTCGGACCAGTCCGCTCATATGAACGCGGAACCCTAGAAAACAGCTTATAAAGTTATGTTTAGTATAGAATAGAAACTTTGTTCAGGCAAATAATAGGGGAACAATGAAGAAGAAGGAGGTAAAATGATGGGTAGAGATGAGCATAACAGCGGTAAAGGGAAGAAGAAACACAAACTTCCGCAGACTCCAGATCAGCAAAAACATCCTGGCAGGGATATAGAATTCTCTGAGGAAATTGCAGACCATGAGGATTTTGAAGCATTAGAAAGAAGTCGTGAAGCAGATCAACGGGTCCACAACAAAAACCAAAATAAATAAAAAGTAAAAATTGCCAAAATTGCCCACCTCAGGTCATCCAAATTCTGGATGACCTGAGGTGGGAATATTTGTGTTTTGAAGTAATATCTATTTTTTGTACAGTATAAAATGTTTGAACTTAATTTATTTTATGGTAAAATACAAAATTGTGTTGAAATCTGTCAGCTTTATATAGTTACATATAAAAAATGGAGGAGGAATGAATATGAGAAAATTACGCAAATGGTTACCTGTTGTTTGCTTGAGTATCCTTCTTGTGCTTACTGCTTGTGGGGAGTCCGAATCTGGTTCTACTAGTAGTGATGGTGAGGAAGATACTTCAGGAGATAAAGGCACAATTAGTATCGGTATGAACAACTGGGCAGAAAACGTCGCTGTCTCAAATATGTGGAAAATTATTCTAGAAGAAAAGGGCTACAATGTAGAGCTTAAACAAGTACAAAAAGGCTTTCTTTACGAAGCACTCTCAAGTGGTGATTTAGATATTGGGATGGAAATATGGTTACCAAACACAGATAAGGCCTTCTATGATAAATATAAAGAAGATATTGACTGGCGTGATACGTGGTATGAAGGTACGAAACTAGGAATTGCCGTGCCATCCTACATGGAAGATGTTAATACAATTGAAGATCTTAAAAAGCAGCCTGAGAAGTTTCCTGATCAAAGAATCGTAGGAATTGATGCAGGGTCAAGCATTATGTCTTTTACAGAAAAGGTGCTAAAAGAGTATAACCTGGATAACTATACACTTGCATCATCCTCTGGGCCGACAATGATGGCTGAACTGAAAAACTCCATGCAAGAAGAAGAACCGATTGCGGTTACACTTTGGAAACCTCACTATGCATTTGCCCAACTGGATCTTAAATTCTTAGAAGATCCAAAAAATGTTTATGGTGATTCTGAAGACATTTCTTATGCAGCACGATTAGGGTTAGAAGAGGATCAGCCTGAAGTGGTTAAATGGTTCGATAACTTCATGATGAATGACCAACAACTAGGAAGTCTAATGGCTGCATTGAATGACGCGGAGAGTCCTGAAGAGGGAGCACAGAACTGGATCGATAATCATCAAGATGTTATAGCTGAGTGGACTAAATAAGAATGTAAAAACAACCTGCTAACACTAAAGCAGGTTGTTTTTTTGAATTTTATAATCTTATCAGGAGGGCTCTCCAGCGAAGATACTTTAGTTTTGGCTTATCATAGGAAAGTTTTTTATAGTGAATGTTACAATAGAAAGATAAAAAGGAAAATTAAAAGGGGAGATCTAGTGCTACATTCTATAGATCAAGCAAAAAAATCGATTGGACAAGTTATTATCGGAAAAGATGAGGTCATAGAATTGCTTTTTACCGCAATACTCTCAGATGGACATGTTTTATTAGAAAGCGTCCCTGGTTCTGGCAAGACAAAACTTGCCAAGAGTTTTGCGAAAATCATGAATGGTCAATTCAGCCGGGTACAATTTACTCCTGACGTTCTACCAAGTGATGTGACAGGGATTCAGTTTTTTAATCCGAAAACACAGGAGTTCGAACTACGGGAGGGGCCCGTTATGACGAACGTGCTTTTAGCGGATGAGATCAATCGGGCAACTCCGAAGACTCAATCAAGCCTGCTTGAAGTGATGGAAGAGAAGCAAACAACGGTTGATGGAGAGACGTTACATATTGCCCCACCTTTTTTCGTTATTGCGACACAGAATCCTGTAGAGGGAAATCACGGAACATTCCCTCTGCCTGAGGCACAACTTGACCGTTTTATTTTTAAAATAAATATGGGCTATCCGTCAATGAATGAAGAGAAAAATATTCTCAATACCTATCGTTTAGAGGAGCCGATTCAAGAACTGCGGGCATCGCTTAAAATGGAGGAGGTGCTTCGATTACGTGAAGAAGTAAAGAAAATTACAGTTGCCCAAGACACTGTTAATTACTTGCTTGACTTAGTCAGACTAACGAGAAATCACCCAGATATTGATTTAGGTGTCAGTACAAGAGGAGCACTTGTATTTATGAGAGCAGTGCAAGCAAGGGCATTATTGAAAGATCGATCGTATGTCACTCCTGACGATGTAAAAGTGCTTGTTCCTTATGTATTTGAACATCGAATCGTGCTTTCTATGGAGGGGGCCATCAGAAAAACGACGGAACAGGTGGTCGCTGAAATTATTGAACAAGTTCCTGTTCCGGTGGAGGCAGGGGAAAACTCTTGAGGCAATGGCACAAAGAAATAGATAGTGATTCACGTAAACAATATGATTTTTTGATTGCCTCTTTTATTTTAACATTTGTAGTAGCGGTGTATACGGACAGAACCATCCTGCTGATTCCCTCCGGATTAATGTTGACGTTATTTATCGCTAGTAAAGCCTATGACAGGTGGAGCGGTGGGAAGCTTCATTTGGTCAATCGAAGACAGTCGATTCGCATGTTTCCTAATGATCAAGGGAACATCTACTTTAAATTGCAAAATTATTCAAAGGCACCTGTAATTAATGGGAAACTTCAGTTCGTAACAGGGTCTACTGTGGTATCAGAAGCTTATCCTTATCGAGATACACCCGCCGGATACAAGTATTCTTTGCCCCTTTCATTAATGAGAAAAGGTGAGACTACCGTGCAACTCCCTGTAGTTGCGAAACAAAGAGGCGTGGCTAGGATTAGTGATATTACATTCTTTTTTCCTCATTTAATAAAATTTAACCCGAACATGATGAAATACTTGCCTGATTTTGAGACAGAACTAATCGTTTACCCTGAGCTTAAATCAGTAAAGGGAATAGAAGCCATTTTTGAAATAGCACAAGGCAGTCATGCTGCACTTCTTTCTCCATATGAAGATGTGTTAACACCCCTAGGTACGAGGGAGTATGTCTCGAGTGATCCTTTCCATCGAATTCATTGGAAGGCATCTGCCAAAACACAGCAATTAAGGACGAAGGTTCTCGAGAAACAGGTAGATATCAGCTGGTCTATCGTTGTTAATATTTCAGAAGAAACGAAGCTTGGAAATGTGCATATTTCAAAACAGTTGGAAAATCTGCTCTCATATGCAGCTTTTTTAAGCCAATATGCAGTTAGAAAGGGCTACCAGGCAGATATGTATATTAATGGACGTAAACAGCAAAATCCACCTTACTATTATCAGGAAGAAGGTATAGGGAATCAACATTTACGTGAATCTTTAGAAACGTTGGCAAGAATTAGGAAGGATCAATTTATCTTGCCGTTAGATGAGTTAGTACATAGGATGGAAGCTCAATTATATAAAAGGAAAACAATCATTATTATTGGTGAAATTCCCAATGGGGCCCGAAAACAGCTGGAAATTTGGCAGGCTAGAGGGATACGTTTGTTTCAAGTTATGGAAGAACAAGGTCAAGCTGTTGCTGTTCCTTTAGAAAAAAGGAGGGCGGTTCATGCTTGAGAGTCAGAGATCGATTACCCAATTCTACCAATATGTAAGTGAAGGTGTCTTGTTATATTTTTTGTTGTTTCCTTTTATTCATATCAGCGAGCTTGTGGTCAACTTTTGGTTTTATATTCTGTCGCTTCTTCTATCTTTTGTTTGTTTTAAGGTGGCCAGATTAAGGAATCTGACATTTGCTCCTTTCGTGCTTGCAGTACCTGTAGTAGTAGCTGCAGCTATCTTTTTATTTAGTTTTCCTGTATCCATAGCAATCCTTGCGACATCGGTTCTTGTCTGGCGTTTTTTAGTACATGAACATGAACCAAATAAAGAAAATGAAGCGATTATTTTGCTATCAAGTATTGTATTTGTGTTTGTAGAATTGATGGTTACTTATGAACGAGTACTTGTATATGCTTTGATGTTCCAGTTTATCGTCATTTTATTTGGTCATCTAATCGCTCATTTCTATCAAGTTCCACAAAACGAACGAAAAAAAGGGAAACAGAGCCTTTACAGTGGCTTTTTACTATTTATCTCCGGAGCTACCGTAGTGATCTTAGCTTTAAGTCCGGTAAGGTGGATCGTCGAATCCGTTTGGCTTTTAATTACAGGTCTTTTTTTGCAAGGAGTAAAGGGTTTTCTTTTTACCTTAGAATCAGTAGGAATAGATGTTTCGAACATTCAACCGATCGATAAAAAGCCAAGGATTGACATGAATAACCAGTTTGAAGAAGAAGGGACGAAAGAAAATCTTGAAAAGCTAATACCTGATGAAAACCAGGTTAGCGAGGTGGGACAGGTTATTCAATGGGGATCGATTATAGCAATTGTGATCATTGTAACAATCGTTATTTTTGTTATGAGCCGGAAAAGAAAACAACAAGTGGAAGAGAAAAGTAACACTCCTTCTGTTTACTATTCTTCCATTTCAGATGAAGAACTCCAGGAAAACAAGGAAAAACGTTCACTGTTTTGGAGAAGTAAAGAGACAGGGGCCGTTCGTAAGCAATTCTATCAGTTTGAGAAATTCGCCAATAAACAAGGTTTTGGAAGAAAAAAGAGTGAATCAATAGAAGAATGGTTCAGCCGTGTACAGTTCAATGTAGTGAAAACTGATTTATATCAAAAAGTACGATATGGTGAGGCACAGTTGAATGAAAGCGAGAAGGAACGGTTCTTTGAAGAAATTAAACAATTGCGAACAGAAATACACAATAGAATAGAAAGAAGATAGTCAACCACAGGTGTATGTTTAATCGATTTCCTTACCGGAAATAGTCATTATAGATAACCGATTCTATAACTAAAAGGAGTCGATGAACCATATGGATTTGAAAACTGAAATTAAAAAGTTAGAACAAGTACACTTGGAGAAACCTCAACGAGTATTCACTATGTATTTGAATACAGACCCTTCTGATCCCGAACAGCAAGGTGGTGAATGGCGAATTCATCTTAAAAATGGACTAAATAACTTTGAATCATATCTTCAACAGGAGAATGACTCTGAGGAAAAACGAAATTTTGCGGTTGTTAAGGAGAAAGTGCAAAATTATATTGATGAAAATGAACAGCATTTTGCTAAAAGTGTCGTGCTTTTTGCTACAGCAGATGAATCCGTTTGGTTTGCTGAGCGATTGCAAATGCCGGTAACGAGTGAGTTTTATTGGGAAGAGTCCCCTGTGCTTGACCAACTAAAAGAGATGCAGGAGGCCTTTCCAAAAACAGGTGTCGTTTTAACACAAAAAAATAAAATTAAATTAATTGATGCAGAGCTTGGTCGGTTGAATGATACTCAGATGCTTGAGCTTGATTTAGATACTGAAGACTGGAAGCAGCACCAAGGACCGCACCACGCGGATGCATCCATGGGAAAGGGTGGTGCGAAAAGCTCCAAGCAAGATGAATTCCAGGAACGCTTTGAAGCAAATCGTTATCGCTGGTATAAAAATGTCGCACCAAAGCTTGATAAGCTAGCTAAAGATTATGGTTGGAAGCAAATTTATTTAGTCGGTAATAAAGATGAGACCAAGGACCTCAAGGAGCATATGAATAAGGACATTTATGAGATGATTAACAAAAATCTGTTAGATCATGAGGAAATGCATGTCCTTAAAGAAGTAGTGAGTTAGATGCTTAGGTGATACGGACTTGAGAAGTCTGTATCACCCTTTTAGTGTCGTTCAAAAAAGAGAAACTAGGTAAATTCCTAAGATAGTGAGTAAAGTTGAACCTACCCCGTAAAAAAATGCGAAGAAGTACGCTCTCTTTTTAATTAAATCAAATACTTCATAGCTAAATGTAGAGAAAGTTGTGAAACCCCCGCAAAACCCTACAGTTACTAATAACCGTACCCAATCAGAAAGAGGAAGCGAATCTTGGAAGCGGATCATAAGGCCAAGCAGCATCCCGCCGGTAACATTTACAATAGCTGTTCCCCATGGAAGGGGCGCGTTTCTATTGAATCTGCTTATTTCATAACGAAGAACAGCTCCAATCATCCCTCCTATAAATACACTGACTGATGAGATCATTTGCCACCCCCCACCTTAAAACCCATCCATGTCATGGCAAGTCCGCCAACTAATGAAAGCATGATATAAACAACTCCTGTAAATAAATGCTCTTCAAACAGCCTGACACTTTCTACGGAGTAAGTGGAAAAGGTAGTTAAAGATCCAACAAATCCTGTTGTGACTGCTTTCTGAATTGTCTTAGACAATGCTGAAACAAGGAATTTTTGATATAAAAAACTTAGCAGAAAACATCCCGCCAAATTTGCAAACAATGTACCATAAGGGAGAAGTCCCCCTAGATTGAAAGCTTCTGACAGCCAATATCGTATCGCAGATCCTGCCCCGCCGCCTAAAGCAATCCCTAAGTAAACAGAACTTCTCAAAGTGCATCATCTCCCCTCAAGCTTTTATTATTGTATCACGTTAGGAAAAAGCTTAATAATGCGAAAATGTGTGCTGGAAAAGAGAAAAGAAGTTAGAAGTTGGCTCTATTGTGGAACACCATACATATAAGATGGTCAAGCTTATTTCGCAAAAGTGAGAAAGGGTGAAAGATATGCAATTAACATTAGAAGTTAATGGAATGACTTGCGATCACTGTGAGAAAGCGGTAAAAGATGTGTTAAATGCACTTGAAGGGGTTTATGGTGTCGATGTTGATGTAAGTAGTGGAAAAGTGGATGTGACTTATGATGAATCCTATGTAAGCAAAGATTTAATGAAAGAAGCAATTAAAGCTCAAGGTTATCAGCCTGTAGGTTAATAGAACAGCCTGACCCTTCTAATCAGGAAGGGTCAGGCTGTTTTAAATTTTAAACGATTATTGTACCGAGTATGGCAACTGTGTTTTATACCCGTTAAATTGCTGATAAGATTGTTGGATCTTCGGCTGCTCGGCTTGTTCAACAGCATACCAGCCATTTTTGAACATAAGATTGTACAAATTGCGTTGACAGTCCTGTGTTTCTTTAAAAATCGTAGATAGATCTTGGTACAATGTTTCATTACTTGCTTCGTTTAGAGCAACGGAGTATGCACCAGTCATATATTTTTCAGTTGTGAGCTGATCATTAATAAAATCACGCTCGTTCATCTGAGGAGTCTTAGGAACAGATGTTTCAGGGTTCTGAATTTTATTGGAAGGTTGATTCTGATTCATGTGGATCACTCCTTAGTTAGGCTTGTTTTGCATGTTCAAGTGATTAAGAATTCGATCATAATGTCGTTGGTGCATCTGCCCAGCTTGTTCTAAGGCTTGCTGTAGTTCTGGCGTTTGACAATTTTGTGCAAAAAAATGGGCTTTCTTGCATGCATTTAAATTCCAAGATAGCATATCTGAAATATAAAGCTGGTCCTTGGTGCTTACGATAGCAGGTACTTGAGCCATCGGTTGTGATTCCTTAAATTGGCCGAATTGATTTTGCTGCATAATCGTTCACTCTCCTTATCATCATTCATTTTAGTATGATCGATATTCAATTTAATATGAGATAAATAAATAAGTTCCTGTCGAATTTCTGTACGAAATAATACCCATTTTCATGAAAAGGTGATAAAATATCATTATGTTACCGGTTACAAATTAAATTTTTCGTAATATTCTACTCTTATGGTTTACTTAAAGATAAGCTTCTATGGTCGAACATTAGTGGCAGGGGGTTTTTGTATGGAACAACTTCTCCGTAATTTCTTTTTATTTTTATCTAAAAATCGGTTTTTCACTAAGCTAGCCAAACGTTATGGATTGCGGTTTGGAGCAGGCCGATTTGTCGCAGGTGAAACCATTCCTAACGCTGTAACTACGATTCAACAATTGAATGGAAAGAGTCTGTCTGTGACTATTGATCATCTGGGTGAATTTATCGATACAGAAAAGGAAGCAAAAGAGGCTGCAGATGGGTGTATTGCAGCCGTAAAGGCGATAGCCGACAATGGGCTGGATTCCCAGCTGTCCTTAAAACTTACCTCGATGGGGCTTGATATATCAGAAGATATCGTTATCGAAAACATGAGACGAATTCTCAAAGTTGCAGAAGAGAAGGATGTATTTATAACGATCGATATGGAAGACCATGAACGTTGTCAAAGGACGCTTGATATTTTTAAGCAGCTGCGTTCAGAGTTCGAGCATATTGGTACAGTTCTACAAGCATACTTATACCGTACGGCAGAGGATGTTGAGGACTTAAATCAATACAATCCAAATCTTCGTCTTGTAAAAGGGGCATATAAGGAATCACCTAAAGTTGCTTTTCCAGATAAGAAAGATGTTGATGAGAACTATAAGAAAATTATTAAAATGCACTTGTTAAACGGCAACTATACAGCCATAGCCACACATGACGATGCAATGATTGAATATACAAAGCAAATCGTTGAGGAAAGTAATATACCTAAAGATCAGTTTGAATTCCAAATGCTTTACGGAATTCGTGTAGAACGCCAACAGGAATTACAACAAGAAGGCTATAAAATGCGTGTCTACGTCCCTTTTGGGAACGACTGGTACGGATATTTTATGCGTCGTTTAGCTGAGCGGCCGGCCAATGTAGCCTTCGTTCTTAAAGGTGTTATCGGGAAATAGCTCATCTATAGAAAGGCATAAACACGCAATTAGGTTTGTGCTTTTCTTACAGAATTATCTACAAAAAGATTGCGAAATGTCAGAATATATTTTATAGTAAAATTAGATACTTGGAAATGCCAAGGTATTTTTTTAACCATAAAATGAATGAGTGTTCATTCAAAAAGTGAAATAGAATGGGAGGATATCACATGACTCGAAAAATCGAGCGCGCAGCTGTTTTAGGTTCAGGTGTAATGGGAGCCGGAATTGCTGCCCATCTGGCTAATATGGGGATTCCAACATTAATGTTGGATGTTGTACCTCGTGAGCTAAATGAAGCTGAAAAAAAGAAGGGGTTGTCACTAGAAGATCGTGCTGTCCGTAATCGTATTGTCTCAACTAATAAAGCAGCATTGAAGAAACAGAAGCCATCACCACTAACCAGCAAAGCAAGCTTGGACCTAATTGAAGTCGGTAATATGACGGATGATATGGAAAAACTTCAAGAGGTTGATTGGGTGATCGAGGTTGTTGTAGAAAACCTTGACATTAAGAAAAAGGTTTTTGCAGGCGTGGATCGTTATCGCAAACCAGGAAGTATTATCAGTTCAAATACATCCGGGATATCCATAGAAGCGATGGCAGCAGATTGTAGCGAAGATTTTCAAAAACATTTTCTTGGTACACATTTTTTCAACCCGCCTCGTTATTTAAAGTTACTGGAAGTTATCCCTACGAAAAACACCGACCCTGATGTATTAGCTTTTATGAAGACATTTGGTGAAGATGTCCTTGGTAAGGGAGTTGTGGAAGCAAAGGATACCCCTAACTTTATTGCTAATCGAATCGGAACGTATGGCTTACTCGTGACTGTACAAGAAATGCTTAAAGGCAAGTATAGTGTCGGTGAAGTTGATTCTGTCACAGGTCCTTTAATCGGGAGACCTAAAAGTGCAACGTTTAGGACCCTTGATGTCGTAGGACTAGATACATTTATTCATGTGGCAAACAATGTTCATGACCAGGTCGAAGGAAAAGAAAAACAAATGTTCGAAGTTCCTGATTTTATGAAATCCATGCTTGAAAAGGGCAGGCTGGGCGCAAAAAGCGGGCAAGGATTTTTCCTTAAGAAGCGAGGGGCAGAAGGAAGTGAAATTCTCCAGTTAAACACTGAAACACTTGATTATGAACCAAGACAGAAACTTAAAACGCAAGCTACAGAAATTGCTAAGCAGGAAAAAGGAGCAAAGCGAAAATTAAAAGCGATTGTATCTGCTAAAGGTGACCGTGCTGGGGACCTCATATGGTCAATCATGAAGCCTGTTCTTGTGTATTCAGCTGAATTATATGGAGAGATAGCTGACGATGTTCCTTCTATTGATGAAGCGATGCGCTGGGGTTTCGGCTGGGAAATGGGTCCTTTTGAAATATGGGATGCAATTGGAGTCAAAGAATCTGTTGAGCGGATGAAGTCCGAGGGAGAAACAATGCCTTCATGGATTGAAGAAATGGTTAGTGAAGGGCATGAACATTTTTATAAACAAAAAAATGGAAACGTTTACTATTATGACCGAGGTTCTTACGAACAAAAACATTCTAACCCGAAAAGCATAAACCTGAAACGATTAAAGGAGACGAAAGAAGTTGTCAAGAAAAATTCTGGATCAAGCTTGGTTGATCTTGGTGATGGAGTGCTTGGGTTGGAATTTCACTCCCAAAGTAACGCCATTGGGCTTGATATTATTAAGATGATTAATTATGCCATTGATGAAGTGGATCGTAACTATCAGGGGCTGGTAATCGGGAATCAAGGCAAAAACTTCTGTGTTGGCGCGAATCTTGGAATGATGCTAATGGAAGCACAGGATTTCAACTTCTTTGAAATTGAAATGGTTGTGAAGCAATTCCAGGATGCCATGATGAAGATAAAATATTCAGATAAGCCAGTTGTCTCTGCTCCATTCGGCATGACATTAGGTGGAGGTGCAGAAGTTTGCTTGCCTGCTTCGGCGATTCAGGCTTCCAGTGAAACATATATGGGGTTAGTGGAACCAGGAGTAGGCCTCATTCCTGGCGGAGGCGGAAATAAAGAACTCTATATAAAACACCTGCGCAATATTCCACAGGGATTGGATGTTGATTTACAGGAGATAGCTAACAGCGTTTTTGAAAAAATCGCAATGGCTCACGTATCAACATCGGGAGAGGAAGCGAAAGAGAATGGTTTCTTGGATCAGCAGGATGCCATCAGTACCAATGGGGATCATTTACTATACGATGCGAAACAAAAGGTACTTGGGCTAGCTAAATCCGGTTATAAGAAGCCTAAGCGAACAAAGGTACCTGTTGTAGGAGAACAGGGTTATGCAACGATGCTGCTTGGTGCGAAATCTTTAGTGCTAAGCGGATATGCCAGCGAACACGATCTTAAGATAGCTGAAAAGCTTGCTTACGTATTAGCAGGTGGACGCGTAAAAGAAGGAACCCTCGTTGATGAACAATACTTACTTGATTTAGAAAAAGAAGCATTTTTAAGTTTAATTGGTGAAGCCAAGACCCAAGCGAGGATGCAACACATGTTAGTGAAAGGTAAACCACTTCGCAATTAAAACATAAAAGGGGGAAGGACCGTGAAGGATGCAGTAATTGTAGCAGGGGCCAGAACACCTGTGGGCCGTGCAAAAAAAGGAACACTTGCCCATACGCGCCCGGATGATCTGGCCGCCTTAACGATTAGAGAAACATTAAATAGAGCAGGAAATTATGATGGACCAATCGATGATCTCATTATTGGCTGTGCCATGCCTGAAGCCGAACAAGGAATGAATATGGCACGCAATATAGCTGGGCTAGCTGGCTTGCCGCATCAAGTGCCGGCAGTTACAATCAACCGCTACTGTTCATCCGGACTACAGAGTATCGCTTATGCAGCCGAAAAGATTATGCTTGGGCATAGTGAGACAGCACTTGCAGGCGGAGCTGAGTCAATGAGCTTAATTCCCATGGGCGGCCACGTTATCAAACCCAATATTCAACTTGTCGAGCAAGCACCTGAATATTATATGTCAATGGGGCACACAGCTGAGGAAGTTGCGAATCGTTTTCATATTTCTCGTGAAGATCAGGATGCTTTTGCTGTCCAAAGTCATGAACGTGCAGCTAAAGCCTTGAAAGAAGGAAAGTTTGAGGATGAAATTGTTCCAGTTGAAGTAAGGAACAGAGTTCTAGGTGCTGACAATAAACTTGCAGAACATACGACGACTTTTTCCATGGATGAAGGGGTGCGAGAGGGAACGACAGCAGAAGTTTTAGCTAAGTTAAAACCAGCCTTCTCTGTAACGGGTTCTGTGACAGCAGGAAATTCATCACAAATGAGTGATGGGGCAGCATCTGTCCTCGTGATGGATCGTGAAAAGGCTCAAGCTGAGGGTTTGACACCATTGGTAAAGTTCCGTTCTTTCGCCGTAGCAGGAGTGGAACCCGAAATCATGGGTGTAGGTCCTATTGAGGCTGTTCCTAAGGCTCTGAAATTAGCTGGACTTGAGCTTTCTGACATTGGTTTGTTTGAACTAAATGAAGCTTTTGCTTCTCAATCTTTACGAGTGATTCGCAAGCTTGGTATAGACATAAATAAGGTCAATGTAAATGGTGGAGCGATTGCATTAGGTCATCCGCTTGGCTGTACAGGGACAAAGCTTACATTAAGTTTAATTCATGAAATGAAAAGAAGAAACGAGCAATTTGGAGTTGTCACCATGTGTATTGGCGGTGGAATGGGAGCTGCAGGAGTATTTGAGCTATTATAAGAGGGGGAACTAGGATGAGTGAAACGAAGGAAATAATCAAAGGCGGCGGTTTTCTAGTAGAGGATTTATCAGCGGATGATGTAATTACACCTGAGGATTTTACTGATGAGCATCATATGATTGCGAAGACGACAGAGGATTTCGTTTTAGGTGAAGTAGTTCCAAAGATTGAAAAGCTAGAAAATCAAGAGTTTGAACACTCTGTAGCATTGCTGAAAAAAGCTGGTGAGCTTGGCTTACTAGGTGCTGATGTGCCAGAAGAATATGGCGGCCTGCAATTAGATAAGATCAGTTCCTCTCTCATTACAGAAAAAATCTCTAGGGTTGGCGGCTTTTCTGTCACACATGGAGCTCATGTTGGAATTGGTTCACTTCCTATCGTGTTTTTCGGGAACGAAGACCAGAAACAAAAGTATTTGCCCCAATTAGCTACAGGAGAGAAATTGGCTGCCTATGCTCTTACTGAACCTGGATCAGGATCTGATGCCTTAGGTGCGAAGACAAAAGCAACGCTTAATGAAGCGGGTACACATTATGTCTTAAATGGTGAGAAACAGTGGATTACGAATTCTGCCTTTGCTGATGTGTTCGTTGTTTACGCAAAAGTTGATGGAGAAAAGTTTACCGCATTTATAGTTGAACGTGATTATAAAGGGGTTTCTACAGGACCTGAAGAGAAGAAGATGGGGATCAAGAGTTCCTCAACACGTACATTAGTGCTTGAAGATGTCGAAGTTCCTGTTGAGAATGTACTTGGTGAAATCGGAAAAGGACATGTGATCGCATTTAATATTCTTAACGTGGGTCGCTATAAGCTGGCTATAGGCGGTGTTGGCGGAGCGAAAAAAGCCATCGAAGTAGCCGTGAAATACGCTAGCGAACGAAAACAGTTTAAAACACCGATCTCAAGTTTTCCGTTAATTCAAGAAAAGCTGGCATCTGTAGCGGTGAACACCTATGCTAACGAAAGTTCCGTCTACCGTACGGTCGGGTTGTTTGAACAAAGCATGGGTAAATTAACTAAGGAAGAATTAAAAGATGGGGCCGCAGTGGCAAAGGTGATTGCAGAATATGCTATTGAATGTTCCTTAAATAAGGTGTTTGCTACTGAATTGTTGGATTTTGCTGCTGATGAAGCCGTTCAAATTCACGGCGGATATGGGTTTATGCAAGAGTACGAAGTTGAGCGCATGTATCGCGATTCACGGATTAATCGTATTTTTGAAGGGACAAATGAAATTAACCGAATGATTGTTCCAGGCACATTGCTTAAGAAAGCCATGAAAGGTGAACTGCCGCTGTTACAAAAAGCCCAGGCGCTACAAGAGGAAATCATGACAATGATGCCTGAGGAGCCAGGCGATGAAGCCCTTGAAAAAGAAAGGTATATCCTGAAAAATGCCAAGAAAATTGCCTTGTTAGCAGCTGGACTTGCCGCACAGAAATACGGTGAAAAACTAGAGAATGAACAAGAAATACTCGTGAATATCGCGGACATTACCGGCGAGATTTATAACATCGAATCTGCCATCTTACGGACAGAGAAAGCCATTCAAAAACAGGGAGAAGATAAAAACAAACAAAAGCTTCTTTACACACAAGTTTATGTACAGGAGGCCTTCAACCGAATTGAAGGCCACGCGAAAGAAACATTAATTGCTGCCGAGTCTGGTGATTCGTTACGCATGATGCTTGGTGCTTTACGTAAACTAACACGCCATACACCTACGAATGTGATTGCTAAAAAGCGTGAAATTGCTAGTTCATTAATTAAAGAACAAAAGTATGTGGTTTAAATAACGGAAAGCCCTGGCTGTGAAGTTACTCATAGTCAGGGTTTTACTTTTCTGCTGTTCTTGTGTCAAGCTGCGGCGCCCAGACACGCAAGACTAGCAGTTCGCCTTCATGAAGAAAAACCACTTCACTGCGCCGCTCCGCTTATACTTGGCCCCACACGACGTGGGGTCGTTCGGCGTTGAAACAGGACGTTTCGGTTTTAGCCGAACTTCCCCTACCCGGGCACCTGCGCTTTTGTTGAAAGGAATTACTGTCATTATGAACTATCAAATGATATTTTTAGTGTTAGTGTGGTAGAATAAGAATCAACCATGAGTGAAGGAGGATAAATAATGTCATTAACCTTCTATTGGTATCCTAATTGTGGAACATGCAAGAAAGCTAAAAAATGGTTGGACGATCAAGGGTTAAATTATGAAACAGTACATATCGTTGATCAAACACCAAGTGAAGACGAGCTTCAAGAACTTATTAATCATAGTGAAATCCCAGCCCGTAAGTTTTTTAATACAAGCGGGAAGAAGTATCGCGAACATAATATGAAAGATAAGTTAAAGAATGCATCAGAAAAAGAAATGATTCAGTATCTTGCTTCTGATGGTATGTTAATTAAACGGCCGATTGTAACAGACGGAAAGAAAGTGACCATTGGATTTAAAGAAGAGCAGTTCACTGCCACATGGGTCCAGTGAGCAGAAGGCTGGAAATAAAAGCACAAAGCTTTTATGTTTATAATTATTATTTATTATTTTTAATTTGGAGGGATAGGTATGAGTTTACCTAAAGATTTACGTTATTCTGAAGAGCATGAATGGGTGAAAGAGGAAGACAGCAAAGTTCGTATTGGAATTACCGACTTCGCACAATCTGAACTTGGGGATATTGTCTTCGTAGAACTTCCAGAAGTAGGCGACGATATTGAAGCAGATGAGCCATTCGGCAGTGTTGAATCTGTTAAGACAGTGTCAGAGTTATATGCGCCGCTAAGTGGAAAAGTGGTAGAAATTAATGAGGAGCTTGAAGACAGTCCGGAATTCGTTAACGAATCCCCATATGATAAAGCGTGGATGATCGTTGTTGAACCAAATGATTCATCTGAAATGGACGAGCTAATGTCTCCTGAACAGTATGAAGAAATGATTAACGAAGACTAGGAGAACATTTTCTTAGAAGAAGGTACAGGCAAGGTTACCTGTGGTCTTTGCCTGCATGATCATAGACTGATATTAATCATGTGCAGACCATGCTAACACAGCATGGTCTGCTTCTGTATAGTGGGTGATAGGGTTGAATGAAGAAAGAATTGTGATCGTTGAAGGGATTACTGATAAAAAGAAGCTGAACAAAGTCTTGAAAGACCCTGTTGAGATTATATGTACACACGGGACGTTAGGTGTTGAGCGAATGGAGGAGTTAATCCTCGATAACAACCTTGATCATCGTCCTGTATTTATCTTGGTTGACGAAGACGATTCTGGCTATAAACTTCGAAAGCAGCTAACAGAGGAACTCCCTCATGCGCTCCATATTTATATTGATAAAGCTTTTAGAGAAGTTGCAGCCACACCAGAGCCCGAATTGGCTCGTGCTCTGCTTAGCCGGCATTTTAACGTTAAGCCGATTTACTTAATTTAGGAGGGGCAACTTGCTTTCTTTAGAACGATTAAATGTAGCTAAACAACTCTGCGAGCAAAAGCAAGCACTTACATTTATTCACAGCCCTTTTTGTGGAACCTGTCACGTTGCCAGGAAAATGTTAGACACAATTGAAGACTTGTACCAGACAGAGCTTTTTTATGAATTAAACGCCTCTTTGAATCCAGACCTGATGCAGGACTATAAGATCGAAAGTGTTCCTTGTCTGCTAATAATGAAGAGCGGGTATGTGATAGAAAAAGTGTATGCCTTTCACTCTGTGCCAAATATGCTTGACAAAGTATCAGAATATGTAGAAAGATAGCCTTATTTCCCGGGAAATGAAGAACGATTCTATGCAATCAGGGAAGGTTTCTGCCCCCTTTACCTCGAAAACTTTAAATAAAGTTACTAAGGGGGGCTTGTTTTGGTTGAAATGATAGAGGAATGGATCAAACGGGTGAATAACAGAAAAGACTTACTCCCAAAATGGAAGAAGAGACAAGTGTTTTTAAAGATTCAAGATCATCGGTCTGAGTTTATTAATGTATCTATTACAAGAGAGGGGATGAAACTTGTGCATGAAAACACCGTCAGTAGCGCACTTACGATTTCGTCCTCTAATAAAGTTTTCCAACAGCTTTTTGGTGGTAATTTGAAATTAACTTCACTACCACGTTCCATCGTTAGACTTGAAGGCGAATATAGGGATATCCTTTTAGTTGAATCACTACTGGTGCTTTCTCATTAAATTAAAGTACCAATCGCCTCTACAATAGTTAATAAAGATGCTTTATCACCAAACTGATGTGTGATGTAACCATCTTTATTAATTATGATCGTGGTTGGTACTCCTGCACAATTGTACGCATCGTACACTTTACGATGATTGTCTACTAGGGTTGGCTGGGCGAGGAACTTTTCAGCGAAAATTTCACCATCTTCAATATTTCTCTCACGTCCCTGTACATTAATTGTTACCATTTGTACTTTTTCATGATTTATTGATTGAAAGAGCTGTTCTTTTCTTGGTAAATCGACCCCACAGTCTGGACACCAAGAGACCCAAAATGTTAATACGATTACTTTGCCAAGGTCATTACTTAATTGGTACGTTTCATTAGAATCTATATATGGTAACTGAAAGTCTATAGCTTTTTTCAATTTTTGTTCACCTCTCATTTTAATTGACTTAAATGCATGACCATGCTAACATATTTTTTAAGCGAATAGCGACATCTATACTTATCCAGAGTGGCTAAGGGACTGGCCCTATGATGCCCGGCAACCGGTTTGAATGAACACGGTGCTAACTCCAGCAAAGCATCTCGCTTTGAAAGATGAGAAGAGAATCAATGAGGACATCTCTTCTTATGACGAAGAGATTTTTTTGTGTTTTTTTGTTGACAGTGGATATACAGGGTGCTAGAATCCTGTTTGTGATGCTTAGTCAACCTAAAGCAGTAATGCATTAAAATATATATCTCTTATCCAGAGAGGTGGAGGGACTGGCCCGTTGATGCCCGGCAACCGTCAAGTTTTTGTTAACTTGAAAAGGTGCCAATTCCTGCAAAGTTAACAACTTTGGCAGATAAGAGAACAGACCACCAGGACGTGTAAACGCCTTTCTGTTCTCTTGCAGAAAGGCGTTTTTTGTATAGAGGAGGAACAATTTTGATTTCGATAAAGGATTTGTCTAAGGTCTTTCATACGAAAGATCAAGACGTTCGTGCAGTAGATAAAATGGATCTTTCCATTGAAAAAGGGGAGATTTTTGGGGTCATTGGGTATAGTGGCGCAGGTAAAAGTACGTTTATCAGGCTTTTGAATCGTCTTGAAGAGCCGAGCGATGGAAATGTCACTATTGATAATCAAGATGTGACGAAATTGAACAAGAATAAGCTTCGTTTAGCTAGGCAAGAGATGGGCATGATTTTTCAACACTTTAACCTACTATGGTCAAGAACGGTTTTCGATAACATTGCCTTTCCATTAGAAATAGCAGGAATGAAAAAAGAGGACCGTAAAAATCGGGTCAACGAATTGATTGATCTTGTCGGGTTATCTGGAAGAGGAGGCTCTTATCCATCCCAGCTAAGTGGTGGCCAAAAGCAACGTGTAGGGATTGCTCGTGCTTTAGCTAACAATCCGAAAGTGCTGCTGTGTGATGAGGCTACTTCAGCTCTAGATCCGGAAACAACGGATTCTATTTTAGATTTGCTAGTGGATATTAATAATAAATTAGGGCTAACAATTGTACTGATCACTCATGAAATGCACGTAATTCGCAAAATATGTCATCGTGTTGCTGTAATGGAACAAGGGCAAGTCGTCGAGTCGGGCGATGTATTAGACGTATTTTTATATCCGAAACAGCAAGTAACTAAACGTTTTGTTGATCAAGTAATGGGGGACCCTGATCGAAAACACTCACTCGAGCTTATTAATGAAACCTATAAAACAGGTGAGATTATTAAACTTCATTTTGTTGGTGAAAGCACCAATCAGGCGCTGATTAGTGAATTGTCTAGAAAATTTGATGTGGATATTAATATCCTCCATGGAAAAATAACCCAGACGCAAAAAGGAGCATATGGAACGCTGTTTGTCCAATTCAATGGAGACAAAGGAGAAATTGATCGGGCCATTGCTTATATTAAAACCACCTCAGTTCAACTGGAGGTGAGTCCGAATGTTTAATAACCTGTTTCCTAACGTGAAGATAGAGGATATGATCACGGCAACGAATGAAACGTTGTACATGACGATTATTTCTGTTGCGGGAACTTTTATTCTCGGGCTAATTCTTGGTTTACTTTTATACTTGTCAGGTCCCGGGGGCATTTGGAAAAATAAAGCCCTAAATTGGGTCACTGCAGCAGTAGTAAACGTTTTTAGGGCTATTCCGTTTATTATCTTAATCCTGCTATTATTTCCTTTTACTGACTTTCTTATGGGAACGATTCGCGGTCCAAAAGCGGCATTGCCTGCGCTGATTATAGGTGGTGCACCATTCTACGCGAGACTGGTGGAGATTGCATTGAAAGAAGTGGATAAAGGTGTACTTGAGGCTGCTAAATCGATGGGGGCTAAGTATTCCACGATTATCTTTAAAGTTCTGCTTCCAGAGTCGATGCCAGCACTTGTTTCAGGTATTACAGTTACAGCCATAGCTTTAATTGGTTATACAGCAGTGGCTGGCGTGATCGGAGCCGGTGGACTAGGCGACTTTGCTTATTTCTACGGTTTTCAGCGTAGTGACTTTGATGTGGTGTTATTCTGTACAATATTAATTGTAATCATTGTATTCATTTTCCAATTCATCGGCGATTTTATATCCCGTAAGTTGGATAAAAGATAGTTTTTAATTAGAAAAGGGGATGGAAAAGTTGAAAAAATTATGGACTAGTATTTTGGCGGTATTATTTATTTTAGTTCTAGCAGCATGTGGTTCTTCTGAAGAGGAGAATTCATCTGGTGACAACAGCGAGGGTGGAGAAGGGCAAACAGAAATTACTGTAGGGGCCACAAGTGTGCCGCACTCTGAAATTCTGGAGCAGGCAAAGCCGATCCTTGAAGAAAAAGGAATCACTCTAAAGATTGAAGAATATCAAGACTATATTTTACCGAACAAGGATTTAGCAGCAGGGGTTCTTGATGCTAACTACTTCCAGCATATCCCTTACTTGAATGCCCAGGAAGAGCAACATGGATATGATTTTGCAAACCTTGGTGGCATTCATATTGAGCCTATGGGTATCTATTCCAAGAATATTTCTAGTTTAGATGAGATTCAAGAAGGAACAACGGTCATTATGAGTCGGTCTGTTGCCGATCACGGTCGTATTCTTTCCTTACTTGAAAAAGAGGGATTAATCAAGTTGGACGAAAGTGTCGATAAAGTAGAGGCGACTGTTGATGATATTGTAGAAAACCCTAAAAATTTGAAATTCGATACAGGAATAGATGCAGCTTTTCTTCCGGAAACGTATAAGCGTTCAGAAGATGCACTTGTAGCTATTAACACGAATTACGCTATTCAGGCGG
This sequence comes from Halobacillus amylolyticus, assembly GCF_022921115.1. Classification (NCBI taxonomy): domain Bacteria; kingdom Bacillati; phylum Bacillota; class Bacilli; order Caryophanales; family Bacillaceae; genus Halobacillus; species Halobacillus amylolyticus. The sequence continues at coordinate 3,968,076 of NZ_CP095075.1, forward strand.
GGTTAAACCCGACTGAGGATGCTCTTATATTGGAGGACTCTGAGTCTCCATATGTAAATGTAATTGCAGCAAAGAGTGAAGATAAAGATTCTAAAGCATTAAATACTCTAGTAGAAGTGCTCCATTCTGAAGAAATTCAGACCTTTATTATGGAAGAATATGAAGGTGCAGTTGTTCCTGTAGACGGTTCTGCAGAATAATGTAAGGAATAAAATGCGTGACCCCGTTTATACTATTCGGAGTCACGCATTTCATTTAGGGAGGCATTATTCATGGAACAAGAAGTAAATTGGACAACAGCTTTTTTACAAGAGTATAAGCATGGAATAGGAATCTTTGCCGATAAAATGCCGGAAGTTGCTCATCATTTTAATGAGTTTTCGGAAAGCTGCTTTAAAGAAGGAGAACTTTCTAAAAAGCAAAAACAGTTAATGGCTTTAGGGATAAGCATTGTTGCACAAGATGAATATTGCATGGTTTACCATACGAAGGGCTGTGTAGATCAGGGAGCAAGTGAACAGGAAGTTATGGAAGCATGTGGTGTAGCCGCAGCGTTTGGGGGCGGTGCTGCACTGAGTCAGGCAGTAACACTTGTACAAGATGCTTACACAGATTTATCAAAAACCAAACACTAGGAAATAGGTTGAAAATTGGAGAAAATCCAATGTATGATAAATATATAGTTGTATGAACTTGTATTTTTATTCAAAATCAGGATACAAACCAATTTTTAAGTTTATACCGACTTTGGCGAGGGTAGAGTACTGTGGTATGCTAAATTGTGTAAAAAATCTGAAAGGGTTGATTTATTATTAGTGACTATCTGAGTTTGAATTACACTGCTGAAATGGAAAAAGCGATGCATCAAGCACACAACATAAGCTACGCAGAGTACAGCAGCAGGTTGGATGAAAGATTAAAAGTCGAGGAAAAGCGCCAACGAGAATTCGAACAAAGTCAGAAAATGGTCGCACAAGTAGATCGTCAACTTCATAAATAGACGAGTGAAGAATCAGGTGGTTTAAGTCCACCTGATTTTTTTGTTATGTATCTTTATGTTAATATAATAAGGAAAGAATTAGAATGAAATGCGTGATAAGGTCTATCCTTATCCAAATGTTGAAGTGTTCCCGAATCAGTGGAAATGAGTTGATATCAGATTCTAAATGATATAAGATTGTAATGAGAATAAATTGAGAATGGTTTTTGATCCACAACAACCAACACATTCAATAATAATAGATTTACTGGAGGTATTATTTATGGCAGGATCAACGCTTGAAATCAAAGATCTTCACGTAGAAATTGAAGGTCAGCAAATCTTAAAAGGTGTAAATCTGACAATTACAGGTGGAGAGTTCCACGCTGTTATGGGGCCTAACGGAACGGGTAAATCGACACTTGCCTCTGCTGTTATGGGACACCCGAAATATGAAGTGACTCAAGGTGAAATTCTCCTTGATGGAGAAAACGTTCTTGAAATGGAAGTGGACGAGCGTGCTCAAGCAGGCTTATTCTTGGCTATGCAATACCCAAGTGAAATCAGCGGTGTAACGAACTCCGACTTCCTTCGTACAGCGATTAATGCTCAGCGTGAAGAAGGCGATGAAATTTCTTTAATGAAATTCATTAAGGAAATGGATGGCACGATGGATACCCTTGATATGGATAAGAATATGGCCCAGCGTTACCTTAATGAGGGATTCTCTGGCGGTGAGAAAAAACGTAATGAAATTCTTCAGCTGATGATGGTTAAGCCAGCCATTGCTATTTTGGATGAAATTGATTCTGGTTTAGATATTGACGCATTAAAGGTGGTAGCAAAAGGGATCAACCAGATGCGTAATGATACATTCGGATGCTTGATGATTACACACTATCAACGTCTTCTTAATTATATTACACCAGACAAAGTACACGTGATGATGCAAGGGCGTGTTGTTAAATCGGGTGGACCTGAATTAGCACAACGTCTTGAAGAAGAAGGTTACGATTGGATCAAGCAAGAGCTTGGCATCGAAGACGAAACAATCGGTCAACAAGCGTAATAGATAGGAGGGATCATTATGACTGTAGAAGTCTCACTACCATACGACAAAGAATATGTAACACAATTCTCTCAAGGCTTAAACGAACCAGAGTGGATGAAAAATCTTCGTCTGCGTGCATTGGATAAATCGGAATCTTTACAGATGCCAAAGCCTGATAAAACAAATGTGAGTAAATGGAACTTTTCTGATTTCAAACATGATGTAAATGGAGATAAGATTCAATCACTTGGAGATCTCCCTAGAGAGATTCAAAATTTCTTGGATCAAGATAAAGAACAACAAAACCTAGTAATTCAGCGTAATCATACTGTCGCTTATGGAAGCTTGGATCCAAAGTTAAAAGAACTTGGCGTGATTTTTACAGATATGAGTACAGCTCTACGTGAGCATGCTGATTTGGTTCAACAATACTATATGACAGAAGCTGTTCATGTTGATGAGCACCGCTTGACAGCATTGCACGCTGCTCTTATGAATGGTGGAGTTTTCTTATATGTCCCTAAGAATGTGGAGATTGAAGAACCTTTACAGGCTATTTTCTGGCAGGAAGACCCAGAAGCTTCACTAATAAACCATGTCTTAGTCGTGGCAGAAGAGAATAGTTCAGTAACGTATGTTGAGAACTATATTTCTCATAATAAAGAAGAAAAAACATCTGCTAATAATATCACAGAAGTTTTTGCTAAAGCTGGTTCTAAAATTGACTTTGGAGCGGTTGATAACTTTGATGTGGGTACAACCGTTTATACAAATCGACGCGGGGTTGCTGATCGTGATGCAACGATCGAGTGGGCACTCGGGCAGATGAATGAAGGCGATACAATTTCAGAGAATATCACGCATTTAGTTGGTGATAACTCTGTTTCTAATGCCAAGACAGTCGCGATCGGTCGTGGAGAACAAAAGCAGAACTTCACAGCAAACATTACGCACTTTGGAAAAGGATCAGAAGGATATATTCTTCAACATGGTGTTATGAAAGATAAGTCTTCAGGCATCTTTAATGGAATCGGGAAAATTGAGCATGGTGCCACTAAGTCAAATGCGGAGCAGGAATCACGTGTTCTTATGTTAAGTAAGGATGCACGTGGGGATGCAAACCCTATTTTGCTTATCGACGAAGATGATGTAACGGCAGGTCACGCAGCTTCTGTCGGTCGTGTAGATCCAATTCAGCTTTATTACTTGATGAGCCGCGGGATATCTAAGGTAGAGGCTGAGCGTTTAGTTATTCACGGCTTCCTGGCACCTGTTGTAAATCAGCTCCCTGTAAAAGCTGTAAAAGAGCAGTTAACGAAAGTGATTGAAAGGAAAGTTTATTAATGGATATCAAAGCGGTTCGTGATGCTTTCCCGATTCTGCATCAGGAAGTGAATGGACACCCGCTTGTATATTTAGACTCTTCCGCTACATCTCAAAAGCCTACAAAGGTAATTGAGAAACTGGATGAGTATTATCGCGGCTACAATTCCAATGTACACCGTGGTGTGCATACACTTGGGACACGGGCAACAGATGAGTATGAAGGTGCTCGTGAAAAGGTTCGTAGATTTATTCATGCAGCAAGTACGCAAGAGATCATTTTCACTAGAGGAACAACAACAGCGATTAATACAGTCGCTGTAAGCTATGGGCATGCAAACCTGGGTGAAGGTGATGAGATTGTAATCACACCGATGGAACACCATAGTAATATTATTCCTTGGCAGCAATTGGCTAAAGCAACTGGAGCAACTTTGAAGTATATGCCTTTACAGGATGATGGAACCGTTTCTTTAAACGATGTTGAGAAGACGGTCACTGAAAATACGAAAATTGTAGCCATTGCTCATGTGTCAAACGTTCTTGGAACAATTAACCCTATTAAGGAAATTGCTGCTGTAGCCCACCGTAATGGGGCTGTCATGCTAGTTGATGGAGCTCAAGGTGCTCCACATTTGAATGTGGATGTACAGGATCTTGACTGTGACTTTTATGCTTTTTCAGGTCACAAAATGTGTGGTCCTACAGGAATCGGTGTTCTGTACGGGAAGCGGTCCCTACTAAATGAGATGGAGCCTGTCGAGTTTGGTGGAGAGATGATCGACTTTGTTAATCTTTATGATTCAACGTGGAAGGAGCTCCCTTGGAAATTTGAAGGGGGTACGCCAATTATTGCAGGTGCTGTAGGTCTTGGTGCTGCAATTGATTTCCTTAATGAAGTTGGATTAGATGAAATAGCCGAGCATGAGCATAAGCTTGTTGAGTATGCACAGCAGCAAATGAACACAATCGAAGGGTTAACGATCTATGGTCCTGATAAACGAGCAGGCTTAGTGACTTTCAACCTGGCAGATGTACATCCGCATGATTTGGCAACAGTACTTGATGCGGAGGGGATAGCTGTTCGTGCTGGTCACCATTGTGCTCAGCCATTAATGAAGTGGCTAGACGTTTCTGCTACAGCCCGAGCCAGCTTCTATCTTTACAACACAGAAGAAGATATCGATCGACTCGTTCAGGGATTACAAACAACAAAGGAGTATTTTGGCGATGTCTTTTAATAACCTAGATACACTCTACCGCCAAGTTATAATGGATCATTACAAAAATCCTCGTAATCGTGGTACAGTAGAGGGAGATCACCTTACTGTTGATATGAATAACCCAACGTGTGGTGATCGAATACAACTTCAGTTGCAAGTAAACGAAGGCGTAGTTGAAGATGCTAAATTTGATGGGGAAGGCTGTTCAATCAGCATGTCCTCAGCATCGATGATGACACAGGCCATTAAAGGTCAGAAAATTGAAGATGCAGTGAAGATGTCACACATGTTTTCTGAGTTAATGCTTGGAAATGAAGTTGAGGATGAAAACATCGACCTTGGAGACATTGAAGCTCTACAAGGTGTAGCTAAGTTTCCAGCACGTATTAAATGTGCTACGCTTGCATGGAAGGCAATGGAAAAAGGTGTGGACGACGAACAAGAAGCTTAATTGTTTTTATATACTAAAAGGAGGTATTTAAATGGCTAAAAAAGAGCCAGAGGTTGGAGAATATCAATACGGCTTTCATGAAAAAGATGTCTCTATTTTTCGTACTGAAAAAGGCTTGACAGCAGAAGTTGTTAAGCAAATCTCCGATTACAAAGAAGAACCACAGTGGATGCTTGATTACCGTCTGAAGTCGCTTGAGCAGTTCTACAAAAAGCCAATGCCTCAATGGGGCGGTGACTTGTCCGAACTGGACTTTGATGATATTACCTATTACGTCAAACCATCTGAAGGTTCTGAACGTTCATGGGATGAAGTACCTGAAGAAATCAAGAACACTTTCGATCGTCTTGGAATTCCTGAAGCAGAGCAAAAATATCTAGCTGGGGTTTCCGCACAGTACGAATCTGAGGTTGTCTATCACAACATGGAGAAAGACCTTGAAGATCTAGGTGTTATCTTCAAAGATACAGACTCTGCACTGAAGGAAAACGAAGAGCTCTTTAAAGAGTACTTTGCTAAAGTAATTCCATCATCTGATAACAAATTCTCAGCGTTAAACTCGGCGGTATGGTCTGGCGGTTCCTTCATTTATGTTCCAAAAGGACAAAAAGTAGAAACGCCATTACAGGCTTATTTCCGAATTAATTCTGAGAACATGGGACAGTTCGAGCGTACACTGATCATTGTTGACGAAGGCGCATCTGTTCACTATGTAGAAGGTTGCACGGCTCCAACTTATTCTTCCAGTTCCCTGCACAGTGCGGTTGTTGAAATCTTTGTTAAAAAAGATGCCTATTGCCGTTATACAACGATTCAGAACTGGGCAAATAACGTTTATAATCTTGTTACTAAGCGTGCTGTGGCTGAAGAAAATGCAACAATGGAGTGGGTAGATGGAAACTTAGGCTCTAAGCTTACCATGAAATATCCATCTGTTCTTCTAAAAGGTGAAGGTGCCCGAGGAATGACGCTTTCTATCGCCCTTGCCGGTAAGGGACAGCACCAGGATGCTGGAGCAAAAATGCATCACTTGGCTCCTAATACTTCCTCTACTATCGTTTCGAAATCAATCTCTAAACATGGTGGTAAAGTAACATACCGTGGGATTGTACAATTTGGACGTAAAGCGGAAGGTGCCCGCTCAAATGTTGAGTGTGATACGTTGATTATGGATAATAAATCTACGTCAGATACGATTCCTTATAACGAAATCATGAATGAAAACATCTCTCTAGAACACGAAGCGAAAGTTTCTAAAGTATCTGAAGAGCAACTGTTCTATCTGATGAGCCGCGGCATTTCCGAAGAGGAAGCAACTGAAATGATCGTAATGGGCTTCATTGAACCATTTACGAAAGAACTTCCAATGGAATACGCTGTAGAAATGAATCGTCTTATCAAATTCGAGATGGAAGGTTCTATTGGTTAATAAAAGAACCACTGCCGCACGGATGTTTACATCTGTGCGGTTTTTTTAATTTCGGCTATTTTCTAGGAGTTTGTTGCTAGTTAAAGTAATTTATTTACCTTTATAAAAGGATGGATCAACAGGTAGCAGAGGGAAATATGCGAGCCCCCTGAGGTCTTCATATACAACAACAATCTTTACTAAAATTCTCTTTATGACCACTTGAAGAGTTGCATTCTCTTTCTAAATCATGTTTTCGTCATAGAAAACATGATACTATAATATTATCTCTAATACAGATAGAAGGTTGTCCATGTTTATCGCAATTGCTTTAGTAATCGGGTTTTTAGCATCTTTTGTTGGAAGCGTAGCGGGATTAGGCGGAGGGTCTATATTAGTTCCTGCTCTTTTATTCTTAGGTGATCACCATCATATGTTTGACTGGGTCACGCCACAGAAGATTGTAGGAATCTCACTAGTTGTCATGATTTTCACAGGACTTTCATCAACATTGTCCTATCTTAAGCATAAACGAGTAGATTTGAAGGCAGGATTACTTCTGTTGATTGGGAGTATTCCAGGGGGCATCTTTGGGTCGTGGCTCAATCAATTTTTTCGAACAGATAGTTTTGCATTAATATTTGGAAGTGTAATGATCGTTATATCGCTATTATTTTTCCTGCCTAGGAGTCGAGGGAAAGGAAACAGGTTCTCAATCAATGGTATAAAGAGGACGGCTGTACTAAATGATCAAACAATTTCCTATACATTTCCATTAGGGATTGGTTTCGTTTTATCCTTTAGTGTGGGGGTATTATCAGGACTGCTTGGAATCGGAGGGGGCTCGCTTACTGTACCCGTTTTGATCCTGCTTTTTAGATTCCCACCACATATTGCAACAGCTACATCGATGTTTATGATATTCTTTGCAAGTATAACAAGTTCAGCAACACATATTTATTTAGGTCATGTCGAATGGAGCCGTGCCTTGTACTTTATCCCGGGTGCTTATGCAGGTGGTATGTGCGGTGCATTTGTTAATCGGAAATTAAATGGGCAAGCAGTGGAATGGTTTTTACGTATTTTGCTTATCCTAGTTGGAATACGGTTAATTTGGCAAGGGATTGGATAAGGAGACTGATAATGAAAGAAAAGATCTTTTTATACTATACCAGCGACTTGCATAGTCACTTTGAGAATTGGCCTCAAATTGTCGGCTATTTCAATCAACGAAAAAAGATACATCATATAAATGAAGAAAGTTACTGGCTGTTAGACAATGGCGACCATGTGGATCGTTTTCACCCGATAACAGAAGGGTTGATGGGCAAAGGCAATGTCGAGCTTTTGAATCAGGCAGGCTACAGCTTCGCGAACTTAGGTAATAACGAAGGAATTACATTATCCTATGAAGATTTATATTCATTATATGATGAAGCTGATTTTGATGTGGTTTGCGCCAACTTACATTCGCAAGAACCCACCCAGCCAGATTGGTTAAAACCATACAAAATTTTTCAAACGAAGCATGGAGTTAAGGTAGCTGTTCTTGGTTTAACTGCACCATTTGAAACATTTTATAGGATGTTGGGCTGGTCGATTACTTCGCCTTTTGATGTATTAGACCGTCTTATTACAGAGATTCAGGAACAAGCTGACATTGTTGTGCTACTCTCGCATCTCGGTATGTACGATGATGAAGAGATCGCGAGACATTATCCGGGAATTGACGTTATTATTGGTGGACATACTCATCACCTTTTTCAAAACGGTGAGCATAAAGGGAATGCTATCTTAACTGCTGCTGGAAAACACGGCACACATTTAGGAGAAATCATATTAGAGTGGGATCATGCGGCACAATCCTTAAGTAAAAAGGAAGCTTATGCAGTATCTACGGAAAATATGAATAAGGATGCCGTTGCAAATGAACAACTGGAAGAGATGAGAAGACGTGCGGTTGAGCATCTGCAAACTCCTGTAGCTTACTTGGAGAAGACTTTAAAAATTGCCTGGTTTAAGGAAACACCGCTTATGAGAAAATTCACGAAAGAAATGCAGCGTTGGACAGGTGCTGACCTCGCAATGTTGAATGCTGGTGTGTTGCTTGATCATCTAGGTGAAGGGCAAGTGACATCTGAGGATATCCATAGAATATGTCCGCATCCAATGAATCCGTGTAAAGTGGAGCTTGCTGGGGACGAACTGCTTGAGGTCATTCGAGTGGCTCATACAAGAAAATTAACGGAAATTCGCTTGAAAGGTTTAGGTTTTCGAGGTGAAGTGATTGGTAAAATGGTGTTTACGGGTGTTGACATCGAGGTTGTTGAAGGTTCTGACGGTGAATTTCATGTGAAAAGCGTACGTATGAATGGAATGAATATTGATAAACAAAAAACTTATACCTTGGCTACCGCAGATACTTTTACATTCGGAAGGCTTTTTCCTGAAATTGCCTATGCTAAAAATAAAACGTATTATATGCCAGAACTGCTTCGCGATGTTCTTGCAAAATCTCTAAGCACTTAAAAATGAGTTCCAAGGCTTTGCAATCATTCTTTCAAGATATAATGAAGCGATGATCAGCCGTCTGATGGTTCAAATCATAAAATGTGATACAACTTATACAACTTGATGCTTAAACCCCTCTTTCCCGACATATAGATAGGGCAGGAGGGGTTGTTTTATGGGAACTAAAAAGACGAATCCACCCTCAATAGGGAAAAGAATTCTTATCACATTTATTTGTTTTGCTATCATTACAGGTTCATGTTTATGGTTAATTGACAGAGGAATTACACCAGTTTTACAAGGAATTGCCGAAACAAAGGCACAGCAGTTAGCAAGAGACGCTATCAATGAAGCAGTGAGCAGACAGATAGCAGAAGATTTACAATTTGAAAATTTGGTTAGGATTGAAAAGGATAATGAGGGAAATATCACCTATATGGGCTGGAATTCCGCAGTTGTCAATAAAGCATTAAGAAATACTACACTACGAGTGCAAAATTTCCTTAGACGAATGGAGCAAAATGAATTGCCGTTGGAAGATACGACATTAGATTCAGATATAAATAGAAACGGAAAAGAAAAAGATAAGGGAGAAGAGCCAGCCACATTGATTGAAGTTCCGATTGGCTTAGCCACGAACAACACGATCCTGGCTAACCTTGGGCCAAAGGTTCCAGTGCAGCTTCAAGTCATCGGCGATGTTCAATCACAATTTGTAAATGAGATTAAGGAATATGGGATTAACTCAGCTTTTTTTGAGTTATCCCTTAACTTTAAAGTGAGTTTACGAGTGGTTATTCCTTTTTCAGGAGAAACGATCATTGTAGACAATGACATTCCTATCGATACGAGTACCATAGTGGGAGAGGTTCCTGAGTTTTATAATGGCGACGGAGAGGAGGAATCTCCAACCTTTTCACTACCAATGACAGGCTTGCAATAATCGATAGATCTTGGTAAACTATTTAAGAAATTAAATATGCGTGACCTTATCAGATCGGTGAGGTAGAGGCGCAGGCTTCATTAGTAATTCAGTGTGAGGATGACAACGATGACCACGTTTACGAAAGGGGAGACCTGCCGAAGTTTATTGCAGCAGTCACGCTGCATTATTCTGGTGTGTACCTGAACAAGGGATACACTGTCATGCATGCTTTTAAGGTGCATGGTGCGCTACTGATCGAAATGGAGGATAATCAAATTGCTGCTGTAGGGCAATGATAGGTTATTTTCTATCATTGTCTTTTTTGCGTTTAAAAGCTTTTCAAAATTCCTCAATTTTATCTCCAGTAGTCTTCCGCAAAGCACCTCTTTATCATCTTAAGATAAACGGAGGGGAAACATTTTGGAAGGAACAATTTATTCACTTATTCCACCATTACTCATGCTTGTTCTTGTTATTGCAACGAGAAAAGTTATCCTGTCCCTGGCGGCAGGTATCATTGTCGGAGCTTTAATGCTTACACAATTCAATGTAGTAGATGGTCTGCAAATGATTTGGACTGTATTTGCTACCATTTTTTATAGCGAAGGTGCTATCAACACAGGTAATATTTATCTGCTAACTTTCTTATTACTGCTTGGTGTTGCAACAGCTTTTATGACAGCTTCCGGTGGTAGCAGAGCTTTTGGTAAATGGGCAGTAGCCCGTATTAAAACTCGTAAAGGGGCAAAGCTTGTTCCAGTCTTATTAGGTATTACCATTTTTATCGATGATTATTTTAACGCGTTAGCTGTTGGGCAGGTGGCGAGGCCTGTTACAGATCGTCATAAAATTTCTCGGGCAAAATTAGCGTATTATATAGATTCCACCTCGGCGCCAATTACCGTTATTTCACCGATTTCAAGCTGGGGAGCTTATATTATTGGAACAATTGGCAGTATTTTAGCAGCTAATGAAATTGCCAATTATCAAGCGTTTGAGGCCTTTATTAGAATGATTCCATACAATTTTTACGTTTTTGCAGCCCTGTTACTCGTCTTCTTGACTGTATTTATGAAAATAGATATTGGTTCAATGCGTACGCATGAAAAGCGAGCCGTGCAGACAGGTGAGCTGATCGACCCTAATAAAACAGGAGATGTTCCGGGAGATTTAAACGATGAATTCGAAAGGCACGACCATGGACGGATCTCCCATCTAATTTGGCCTATTGTGACGTTAATCTTAGTAACTGTTGCATCAATGGTTATTACAGGGATACGAAATTCAACAGAAGCAGTAAACCTGATAAGTATTTTTGCTAACACTAATGTAAACATTTCTTTATTCATAGGCGGTGTATTAGCTGTTCTTGTGGCAGGAGGTCTTTATATTAGACAGGAAGAGCCCAAGTCGGGTATCAATCATGTCTTAACGGAAGGTGTGAAGGCAATGCTTCCGGCCGTGTATATCCTCATCTTTGCATGGATGATTGGCGATGTAATTGGTCAGCTTGGAACAGGTGAGTATTTAGTTACCCTTGTTAACCAGTCATCGATTAACACAGCATTCTTACCTTTCCTTATTTTTATTGTGGCAGGTTTCATGGCCTTAGCTACAGGAACATCTTGGGGCACGTTTGGGATTATGCTTCCAATCGCAGGTGAAATTGCCGCTGGAATTGATGTGAATTTAGTATTACCAGCTTTATCCGCAGTTCTTGCTGGGTCTGTGTTTGGTGATCATTGTTCACCGATCTCTGATACAACTATCCTTTCTTCAACTGGGGCTGGCTCCAATCACATTGACCATGTGATGACACAGTTGCCATATGCATTCATTGCGGCTATCGCTGCTGCTGTTGGTTATTTAATACTTGGATTTACTGGACAACTGCTGTTGGCGTTCTTGTTGACATTAATTGTGATAGGTATCTCAGCAGTATTGATCCACTATATTTTTCTAGGAAATTATTCGATAAAGTAAATATATTGGAAGAGGAGTGCTCTTGAAGTGCTCCTCTTTTTTATGGGAAATTTATTTCAGTCCCAAATAAAGAAGCAGAAGCTACTGATCTTCCCTATAGATGTACCCATAATATAGCTTTGACATCTCTTTAACAGTATGGTTATAATCTAAGTATAAATAATCAGAAAAAAATAAAGATTTAAAACATTCTCTTTCACTTGCTTGTCACATACAAGTATAGAAGGAGAATTCTGATTATTAAAGGGAGGTCTTCAGACATGGAAAATCGATCACAATGGGGGTCAAGGGCAGGATTCTTATTTGCTGCCATGGGTTCAGCAATTGGTTTAGGCAACATTTGGCGCTTTCCTGCTACAGCTTATGAAAGCGGCGGCGGAGCATTTATTATTCCTTACTTATTTGCTTTATTAACTGCTGGTATACCATTATTAATTTTAGAGTACACGGTGGGGCACAAATATCGCGGCTCTGCTCCTAAATCACTTGGGAGAGTGCGAAAAGGCTTTGAATGGATTGGTTGGTGGCAAGTTACCATAGCATTCGTTATTTCGACCTATTATGCCGTAATTATTGCTTGGGCAATTATGTATGCTTATTACTCATTTAATCTTTCTTGGGGTGATGATCCGACAAGCTTTTTTGTTGGAGAGTTTTTAACGTTAACAGATCCAGGTACATTTGGAGGACTTGTACCTAAAGTTTTACTTCCTCTTCTTATCGTATGGGTAATTACATTAGGGGTCCTTTCAAAAGGCGTTAAAAAAGGAATTGAGAAAGCTAATAAAATTTTCATTCCAACCTTAGTTGTGTTATTTATCATCATCGTTATTCGTGCTATTACACTTGAGGGGGCTGCATCTGGTTTGTCTGCGTTCTTCACCCCTGATTGGTCGAGTATAGCCGACCCGCAAGTATGGGTTGCGGCATATGGACAAATATTCTTTAGTTTATCCATCGCTTTTGCTATTATGATTACTTACTCTTCGTATTTACCGAAGAAATCAGATATTACAAACAATGCCTTTATTACAGGTTTTGCAAACTCTTCCTTTGAAATTCTTGCAGGGATTGGAGTATTTGCAGCCATTGGATTTATGGCTTTCACCTATGATACAACTGTAAGTCAACTGGCTGCTGAAAAGGGAGTCGGAGGGGTCGGCCTTGCATTCATGGTATTCCCGGAAATTGTTAGTCAAATTCCAGGTATTCCAAGAATCTTTGGCTTTCTGTTCTTCGCTTCCCTCGTGTTAGCTGGATTGTCGTCACTTATCTCTATTACTGAGACCTATGTAGCTGCGGTATCTGAGAAATTTAATATCTCAAGAGGTAAGTCTATTATGTTCGGCGGCGGCTTTGCTGCGGCTCTCTCTCTTCTTTATGCAACACAGGGAGGACTGAACCTATTAGATACAGTTGACCACTTCATTAACAATTTTGGTGTGGCCTTAGCTGGATTGTTTGAAGTTGTAGCTTTAGCTTGGTTTGCTAAAGGTCTTAAGGGATTTCAATCTCATGCAAATGAAATATCTGATATTAGATTGGGAACGTGGTGGCGCTTCTGTTTAGGTGTCATTACGCCGATCGTCCTTGGTTATATGATGCTGCAAAACCTGCGAGCAGAATTATCGGCTGCATATGGAGGGTACCCGATTGATTTCCTATTCAACTTTGGATGGATCGTCGCAATTGGTGCAATCTTTGTTGGTTCATTAATGTCAATGAAAAAATGGCCGAACAATGAATTGGATCAAACAGATTCAGATGATGATAAGAAGGAGGTTGCTCGCTAATGGCTATTGTCATGTTTATTATAACTATTGTTATTATTTGGGGTGGCCTGACTCTCAGTATTGCCAATGCAGTAAGAAAGTCTAAATCAAGGAATAGTTAAGATAAAAGCCCGGGTATTCTGTTAGTACAGAATACTCGGGCTCTTTTCCTATTGTTCACGGGCTAATTTTTCCCATCTCTTTAAATAGGGATAAGGATCAAAGGACCATTCATGCTCGCCATTATCCTGGTACATTCCGTAGTGTAAATGTGGAGGGAATTTTCCTGATGTTCCTGGTGGTCCATAACCAGTGGCGCCAACGCTGCCTATTACATCCCCAGGCTTAACTACATCTCCAACGTTCACTCCATCTTTAAAGCCATTTAAATGAGCATAATAGTGATAAATGTTAAAAATATCGCGGATGCCAATTCTCCAACCACCATATTCATTCCAGCCTTTCATCTCAACAACTCCATAGGTCGTCGACTTAACGGGGACACCATAGTTTGCAAAGATGTCCGTTCCTTCATGAATCCGGCGTCCTCCAAAGCCACGTGCATCGCCCCATGTGTTATTGTAGCTGTAATTGGCTTCCAGTGGTAACGGGAAATCTCTATCTTCGAGAGAGACCGTTTGGAATTTTTTAAATACCTTAGCTGTATTCATAATTGTTTGTACGGTTAGATCACGTTTGTAATAATTCCAGAGAGCTATCCTTATATCATCTTTTGTTGTTCCGTATGATTTAATATAGTTCCCTAAAGACCAAAGAATATCTTCATCATTTGTGATGTCGATTTTTTTATCGCCATTTCCGCTAGCGCCCCATCCCGATGGAAAAAACATCGAAGGATAATCGATCCCATTCCAAAATAACGGATCAGGTTGAATGGCTGTTACCCTGTACTCAGGGGGATCGTCGTGTATTTGCCGTTCATATTGATCAATAGCAGCAAAATAGTACCATGGGATATCGGTTACAGCTGATGTTTTTTTATAGAGGGCCATGCGTTCAGATTCTTCACTTGCGAAAACATAATTTACCAAAAACAGCTGACATATACCTGCGATCAGAATAGTTAAAAGTACTTTGGAACGAATGTTCATTTCATTCACCTTCAAATTAAGTGGTACAGTTAGCTTGCCATTTATAATCTAGACTTATGCTTGGAAATGTCAGGCAAGTGCTATTCTGCCTCATTGTCATTCGTTTGCTCTACCCTACCCTGGGGTGCTTGTTTCATTTTATTAACAATGTCATCAATGACTTCCTCGTATTGATCATCGTAAACGGTTGATGTGCTTAAGCTTTGAATATCACCAAATGCAGAAGGGTTATCAGAAACGTATACATGATAGAAACTCGGAACTAATGAATAGGCCGTTTTTTGAACCATATCTGCTGATAAGTCTCTTTCCTGTCCTTCGGGAGCTTGATAAGCAACAAGAACCTCTTCATCGGTAACCAGTGTAGCTACATCTTCAAAGCCATCATATTGGAGAATCATCCGGGTAATCATATCCGCAACCTTTTCGCGGTTTACCTTAATGCTTTGGTTCTTTTCAGCATTTTGATCAAACTGACCTTGTTTATATCGTACATAGCCCACTTGGCCATCCATGGAGCGGTCATTATAATCATCCATCTCATTACTGTGCAGGGCTTGATCAGGTTCTTGGTTTTTCGCCTCCTCTTCCTGTGCCTCGGTACAACCCGCCAACAACATAAAACTGAGTCCCATTAATATAGGGAGTAATCTATAGGTCTTCATGTTTGAATCCTCCTGTTATATATCAACTTGTTATTAGGTTGGACTGATTTTAAAGAATGATACAAAATTTTTAGTGATCTATTTCCGTCATTGTTTCTAAATATGGTACACTAATGACAAGGTAAGAGGTGATCATAGTGATTGAACTATTTGGAAAAACATATGAAATTAAAGAGGATTATCGGGAAGCTTTTAATGAGGAAGATTTGGAAGGGCGTTTTAGTGATATTTTAAGCAAATATGATTTCATCGTCGGAGATTGGGGCTATGGTCAACTTCGGCTCAAAGGCTTTTATGACGATCAGAATTCTAAAGCAACTTTTGAAACGAAAATAAGCACACTTGAGGATTATTTGTACGAATACTGTAATTTTGGCTGTGCTTACTTTGTTTTAAAAAAAGTTAATCAATAAACCGGTGTGCATAAAGGCACACCGGTTTTTAAGAACCTTCAAAAAACATCCTCCGTCGCTGTTTTGGCAACGACGGAGGGATGACTGTTATAGAAAATTAAATTAAATTAGGTCGTGTAAACATGCCCTTAGCTGCTCTGCATCAATTTCGTTCATTTGAAATATGTGCTCAAGACGGCCAGGCTCATCTAAGGTTTGGTGGTCAACTAGCCCTAGCCTTTTGCTTTCAAGGTCTAATAGCATGGTTTTATCAGCGAACTGGTCTGCATGTAAAAAAGCAAATTCAAAGCGGCTGCTGCCTGCAGAAAATACTACAAATCGAGTAGTAGTATTTTCCGTTTCGTCCTTGAAAATCTGATAATTAGCCATTTGGTCAACTCCTAATCGCGGATTATCTTTAAGTGAGGTTTATAATCTAAGTGATGGTTGGCTTTTACAAAACGAACAGTACGAGTTTTAGCACGCATGACTATGGAATCTGTTTCTACTAAGTCACCACCGAGAAACTTGACGCCATTTAACAGTTCACCTTCAGTCACACCTGTAGCAGCAAAGATAGCGTCATCACTTTTAACGAGGTCGTTTAGTGTGAGGTGTTGCAATGGATTTTCAAGTCCCATTGTCTGGCATCGTTCAGTTTCTTCTTCATTTTGTGGTACGAGCCGTGCCTGCATGTCACCACCAAGGCTTTTAATCGCAGCGGCAGAAATAACGCCTTCTGGTGCACCGCCGGTTCCAACGAAAAGATCAACTCCAGTCTGGGGTAGACAAGTAGCAATAGAGGCACCTACATCACCGTCACCAAAGAGTTTTACCCGTGCCCCTTTTTTAATAACTCGATCCATAATATCTTGATGTCTCTCACGCTCCTGAATGATAACCGTGAGATCTGCGACACGTTTATTATTGGCTCTTGCTACAATATCAATCGTACGTTCGATCGGATCGTCAATGTGTATTAGTCCTTTAGCATTCTTACCTACTGCGATTTTATCCATGTACATATCGGGGGCATGTAATAATGTCCCGCGTTTAGCAGCGGCAATAACAGCCACAGCATTATTATGTCCTTTTGCAACAATATTTGTTCCTTCTAATGGATCAACAGCAATGTCGACTTTGGGGCCCGTTTTGTCACCAAGTTCTTCTCCGATATACAGCATAGGAGCCTCGTCCAATTCTCCTTCACCTATGACAACAACGCCGTCCATCGATACTGAGTCAAACATTGTTCTCATGGCTGTCGTGGCCGCATCATCGGCATTCATTTTATCACCGCGGCCCATCCATTGAGCGGAAGCGATCGCTGCTGCCTCCGTCACACGTACTAGTTCTAATGCGAGTTCTCTATCCAATATGTTCGCCTCCGATTCCTTTAATTCCACTATATACTATAGCAGAATTTGCACAAAAACGTAAATATACATCCTATTATCCCTAGAAACGACAATTGTGTTATTCTAATTTAAGTGAAAGAGTGAAAAATAGGGAGGATTGCTTCATGTACTTTGTCGATCGGAAAAAAATTGAAGAGTTATTATCATATATGGAGACTTTAATCTCGGAACAAAAAGAACATGCATACCGCACATTCACTGACTATTTATTGTTAGAAAGGATGACGCACATAACCGTTGAAATCATCATTGACGTAGGAAATCATATGATCGATGGATTTATTATGCGCGATCCAGGTAGTTATGAGGATATTATTGATATTTTAACCGATGAAAAAGTTCTTCCTAAACAAGAAATCGAAGCATATAAAGCTATCATCAAACTTCGCAAAATAGTGGTTCAGCAGTATTTAACTGTTGACCATGAGGCAATCATAACTATTTGGGATACACACAGTAAATCATTTACACAGTTTCCAGAGCGTATTCGTAGGTATTTAGATGAGGAACTCGGGCCTGTAAGTGCTTTTTCAAAAGAGTAGGTGCAATACTCCTGTTTAATAGCGCGAATATAATAGTAAATGAAGTCATGCAGAGAGCAGGTGCTATATAAATGAAACAATATAAAGCCTATTTTATTGATCTAGATGGAACGATGTACAGGGGAAATGAACCGATTCCCGGGGCAGCTGAGTTTGTCGAGTTTATACGAAATCAATCTGTACCGTTTATGTTTTTGACCAATAACTCGTCTTCAAGGCCTGAGCAGGTGGCAGAAAAGTTGAACAACATGGGTATTACTGCCCGGGATGGACTGGTGTTTACATCCAGTTTAGCTACTGCTAATTACGTCACATCATTACAAGAAAAGGCGAAGGTGTATGTAATAGGGGAAGAAGGGTTATATGCAGCTCTCGAACAAGAAGGTCATGAAATAACAGAGCAAGGGGCCGATTATGTCATCATCGGTATTGACCGAAATATCTCTTATGAAAAACTTTCAATGGCTTGTTTAAATGTTCGAAATGGCGCGAAGCTAATTAGTACGAATAAAGATGCTGCCATTCCGACTGATAGAGGGATGCTTCCGGGAAATGGGGCGTTAACATCGGTGATTTCGGTTAGCACTGGGATAGAGCCTACATTTGTAGGAAAACCCGAAGCTATTGCGATGGAGCTGGCACTTAGCAGGGTGGGTCTTGAAAAAAGTGAGGTGCTCATGGTTGGAGATAACTATGAGACAGACATTTTAGCGGGGATAAACGCTGGACTTGACACATTAATGGTTGAGACTGGAGTCACTTCGTTTAAGGATATCCAACATATGATAAAACAGCCCACTTATAAGGTGAAAGATTTATATGATTGGTTGAAGCAATAAGACAGAAGCAAAGTCAGGTGGGTGACTTTGCTTCTCAAGTAAGATAGGGACCAAAGAAAATAGTGATAAACAGAAGGTGGACTCCAACGAAATAACCCAGGCGGACAGTGATCGACCAATCTTTTGAATTCATTCGCATGATGCCGTGCGTTATTAGGGCAAATATAAAGATGTAGAAGATGGAACTACCTGCAAAACTCAAATATTCGGGAGCTTGTGATAGAAGTCTTGATGTGAAAATAAGATCTTTAAACAAAAGAGCGGCTCCGAGATAAATAGAAGCTCCTAAGAAAAATACCCATGCTCGATCTCTATCAAAGGATCTGTTAGAGCTAAACATCATAACGGCAACGAAAACTAACGGCCAAATATACCAAATGACACCAACAGCTATAGCCAAGAAGCTGGAGGAAAGCATTCCTAAGGTTTTTCCTAAAGCACCAATAAGATATGCTCCTGAGACCTGCTTCGCTTGTTGGATGATCTCTGGATTTGATGAGGAGAGAAGCAGGCGGTTTTCGTCCCCTTGCATATCCAGCCAAGCGATCGCCTCCTTATTAATCCATTCAGGAGTAGCTGAAGAATTGGGAGTGTTGCTTAATCGGGTCGTATTCGTTACACCATTATCCGTTAACGTGGCTTCATAGATATTAAATTGCTTACCCTTACGATAACCAGTTTCTGTATGACCGAACGCTTTAAATAAAAGATTAGTGTGACCATCCTCTGACTTCATTTCAAAATCTGAGACTTCTGTCAGTTTTGCTTGCCCGACCGGATCTGAGAATTCAATTTGTGTAAACTTTGGATGCTCATTCAATGGTTGTTGAGAAAAATAATAATGGTAGACAGGCTCCCCAGACATGCTCTGTTTCTGTAAAGTTTGTAAAAGCAAAGTATATTGGTCATCTGTAATAGTGAATTGAATAGATTCAGCTACTTCTGAAGGTTTCGTTTTAAATTGTGCTGATGCCATTTCTGATGCTTGATTCTCTGTCAGTTCGTAAAAAGTAACATCAATGCCTGCTTGATCTGTTTTTTGTGTCAGTAAATAGGTGTCCGAATCCGTTTGATATGTGCTGATCTCGACATTTTCATTGTCTAGAGTAAGGAGAGGGAAAGACTCCATAGTCTCCGGCTGTAAAGTGGAAATTTCCTGTCCTTGACGGTAAATCACTTTATTATTCAGCGGGATAAACTGAGAAGCATCAGCGATCTTTTCTTTGGTTTCCCCGTCATATATAGCATAGTAATCTGAATAAATTAACTGTTCACCATCAAAATATGCTCGTGTCCATTTATCGTATGGGATATCATAAGAGTTTTCTGAAACCACTTGATAGGTTTCGTTAAGTAATTTTTGTTGAACTCCTTCTTTCGTTACATAAGATACTGAAATATTTCCATCTCTAGTGTCGGTTATGTGTGGTTCAATGAGCGTTGGTGTACTTCCTATCTCCACTTCCCGACTCCAACTTTCGTTTGGTGGTTCGGTTACTTCTTGATAATTCTCGGCAAATAAAATAGATACGCCGATTAAAATAACGAGTAAAGGGCCGATCCAAACCCACTTTTCCTTTAACTTCCTCATAAATCCAATCCCTTCCACAGATGTCATTTAACTACTATTATTACATACGAATAAAAAAGCTAGAGGTTTCAGAAAGTTTAAAAAGCCACGCGCTAGGCGTGGCTTTTGAGGATGGATGTTTATTATGTTATTCTTCTTCTGCTTCACCGACGGCGCTGTGAGCAAGTCTGCTTGAAGCGGCAGCAGCGATGGCACCAACAATGTCATCTAAGAAGGTATGACACTGTCCTGATGATTTATCATTGAGAGCCTGTAGGATTCCTGGTTTTTGCTTATCGATATAGCCATAATTAGTAAATCCAATTGATCCATATACATTTACGATCGAGAAAGCAATAATTTCATCCACTCCGTATAATCCTTCATCCACTTCTATAGTCGATTGAAGGGGTTCTTCAAGCTTCTTTTGTTCAGCAAGCTTATCGAGCTGGATGCCTGTTACAATTGCATTCTGTACCTCACGTTTTTTAAGTACTTGATCGACATTATATCGACAATCCTCCATTGTGAGGCTAGGGTGGTATTTGGATTGAAGGTAATGGACAAGTTCTGCCATATCATCAATGGTTACACCACGATCTGTCAGCCACTCTCTTGCCGTTTTTTCTAACACCGATATTGATCGATCTTCTGCAGTCATGACATCAACCTCCTTGTACTTAGTTACAACAATTTGAACTGTTTCTGTTTGTGAAGATGAACTGGGTATACTTGCATTATATCAAAAAATCAAACTGACATTCCATAATATGTTTTATTGCTCCATTTCGTTTATAATACGGGTAGGAATAATCTGAAAGGATGGATAGAATGACTAAGCCCTATTTATTTATAACCAGAAAGCTCCCTGATGAAGTGGTGGACCCCTTTCGAGAACATCTCGATATTACAATGTGGGATAGTAAGGAAGAAGCAGTTAAGCCAGAAAGGCTCTTGAAAGAAGCGAAACAAGCAGATGGACTACTGACAATGCTTAGTGATTCCATTCATGAGGATGTACTTCGTCAGGCTGAAAACTTAAAAGTAGTCGCTAATTTAGCTGTTGGTTTTGATAATATTGATATTGAAGCCGCAAAGAAACACAATATTACCGTTACGAATACCCCTGACGTCTTGACAGAAACTACAGCTGATTTAACATTTGGCTTATTAATGGCGACAGCTCGTCGGATGATGGAAGCTGCAGCCTTTGTAAAGGAAGGGGAATGGAAGCATTGGTCTCCCTTGCTGATGGCTGGATCGGATATCCATCATAAAACGATAGGAATTGTCGGCATGGGTCGTATCGGTGAAGCGGTTGCTAAGCGAGCGAGAGGTTTCGATATGAACGTACTTTACTACAATCGCACACGTAAACAAGAGGTCGAGGATAAGTTAGGTGTCGAGTATGTAAGCTTTGATCATCTGATAAATAAAGCTGATTTTGTTGTTTCACTAGTCCCCCTGACAGAGGAAACGGAGAAATTATTCAATGAGGTAGTTTTTAATAAAATGAAGCGTGAGGCTATTTTTATTAATGTTTCTCGAGGGAAAGTGATGGATGAAAAGGCATTATTTCATGCTATTACGTCAGGTGAGATTAAGGGAGCAGGACTCGATGTGTTTGAAGAAGAACCAATCTCGGCAACTCATCCACTCTTATCACTTAATGAAGTGGTTTGTTTGCCCCATATTGGATCAGCAAGCCGTGAAACAAGGTATAACATGATGAAATTAAGTCTTGACAATGTTCTTAATGTTCTGCAGGGGAAAGATCCGTCAACTCCTGTTAATTAGTAGATAGTAAAAAAGCCGCACACAGTTTTGGTGTACGGCTTTTACAATGATTTAGAATACTTGTTCGACTTCATGAATCCCCGGAACTTCTTGGGAAAGTGCACGCTCAATTCCTGCTTTTAATGTAATCGTAGAGCTTGGACAGTTCCCGCATGCTCCCATAAGACGCAGGCGGACAATCCCGTCCTCAACGTCAACTAATTCAACGTCCCCTCCGTCACGGAGTAAAAATGGGCGAAGTTTATTTAGTACTTCTTGAACTTGTGATTCCATGTTCAATCTTCCCCTTTCGTTATGTTCTATTATAAAACGAAACCAATAAAAAATCTATGGATGTCTCTTCAATATTATTTACTTGAGAACTATTTTCATTTTATCTTTTTTATCTTCTTTTGTAAAATGATTATAGAAAACATTCCATCAAGAGGGAGGGTCCTAGATGAGTGAAAAGGCGGTTAAATTAACAGTGTATGGGGCAGAAGAGAGGTGCGCCAGTTGTGTCAATGCACCTGGGTCCAAGGAAACGTTTGAGTGGCTGGAGGCAGCTATCGACCGAAAGTATGGGAAAGGCCAGGTGGAATATTCGTATGTAGATATTCATACGGAACACTGTAGTGAGAGGGGACAAAAGTATGTAAAGCAAATTCTAGCCGATGAGCTTTTTTATCCATTGGTAGTCATAAATGGCGAAATAGCCGCCGAAGGTATTCCCCGCTTGAAATCGGTCTGTTCCGTGCTTGAACAACATGGGTTGAAAGGACTTTCTGAAGCCTGATAGACGAAGGAAATATGGTGTCTTTTTATCATTTTATGTGGTAGCATTATATTCTAGTGGGGTTTCATCCAGGGCAAAGAGGTGAAGCGGATGAATCCAATTATTGAATTTTGCGTAAATAATTTAATCAGCGGGGCTGACGAAGCAATGGAAGAGCTTGAAAAAGACCCTGATCTTGATGTTATAGAGTACGGTTGCCTTAGCCATTGCGGTATATGTTCTCAAGGACTGTATGCTTTGGTTAATGGTGAGCGAGTGATGGCTGACACACCAAAAGAGCTTGTCGACAATATTTATCAACACCTGGAAGAGAATCCCCTATTTTAAAGGTGTCCAGCTTTTTGCTTAGAAAAATCCCATTATGATCCTTTTCATAATGGGATTTTTCTTGTAAAGGAGAATCGTGTTTATTTGATCAAGCAGGGGGAAATTTAGTATACTGGCTTTAATGAATAAGAAAGGAGAGGCTCTAGATGATTCTTAATATCACTGAAGCAGCGAACCATCGAATTAAAGAAATGTTGAAGGAAGAAGATTCGAACAATGCACACCTTCGTTTTGGAGTGAAAGGTGGGGGCTGTAGTGGATTGTCATATGCGATGGGCTTCGAAGATGAGATAAATGAAGAATTAGATACAACGGAAATGTCGGATGGGATTCCCGTAGTCATTCATACACAAGATATTCCAATCGTTGAAGGGACGACCATTGATTTTAAGGAAAATATGATGGGCGGCGGGTTTACGATTGATAACCCGAACGCGATCGTTTCTTGCGGCTGTGGTTCTTCTTTTAAAACAGCAACAAATGCTGGTACACCAGATCCTAACTGCTAAGTGGCACGTCCATCCTTCTTTACGTTCTAGTGAATGTGAAGAAGGATTTTTTAATAGGGAGCGAAATAATCAAATGTGCAATTATCATGATTTATGTGCAGTTAATCGAAATTATGTGCAAATACGTATTTTTTCGTGCAATTACATTTTCTGAACTTTTGACCCGTTCATAGAAAAAGGCTACCCTCAGTTAACTGAAGATAGCCTTTGATTAGATAAGTTAGGAAAACATGCTTGTGGAATGCTTAGGTTGTACTCGTGCACTAGGGTCGAGATAGGCTTTGGCATTATTTACAGCAGTTGGACCTTCTCCAAAACCGGAAGCAATCAGTTTAACTTTACCCGGGTAAGTGCAAATATCCCCTGCCGCATAGATACCTTCTATATTGGTTTCCATTTTAGAATTAACGACAATGCTATTTTTTTCAATTTCGAGCTCCCAATTCTTTATTGGACCTAAGGATGAAATGAATCCGTAGTTGACGACTACTTCATCAACATCGATTGTTTCAACGTGATCTCCTTTTACTTCATGAAGCTCAACTTGACTGATCCGATCCTCACCGATCATTTTTTCAGGCGTGAACGGTGTCATCAATTTAACACTTGAGTTCATCAACTGTTCGACACTATGTTCATGAGCGCGGAACTTGTCACGACGGTGAACGAGTGAAACTTGTTTCGCGATCGGTTCAAGCATCAATGCCCAGTCAACGGCTGAATCGCCGCCGCCGCATATCATAACATTTTTATCAGCGAACTTATTCATATCGTTCACATGGTAATGCAAGTTTGTTTCTTCAAATCTTTCTGTATCATCAATTTTCAGTCTTCTTGGCTGGAAAGCACCATTCCCTGCTGTGATGATGAGTGTGCGTGTATAATGTACCTCCTTATTGGTTGTAAGTTTAAGGGAATTATCCTCAAGACGCTCAACGCTTTCAACCGCTTGATCAAGAGAAATAGCCGGATCAAATGCTAACGCCTGTTCTTCTAAGTTATCTACAAGCTCCTGTGCGCGTACTCGTGGAAATCCTGCTACATCAAATATATATTTTTCAGGGTAAAGAGCAGTAAGCTGCCCACCCAAATGAGGTAAACTCTCTATTATTTTAACGCTTGCTTGTCGCATACCGCCATAGAATGCTGTGAATAAACCAACAGGGCCCCCGCCAATTATCGTTATATCATATACTTTGTCATCCATTAGTTTGCCTCCTCTTCTTAGAAAATTACACTTTTTCTATTTTATCATAAATTTTATTTCAATGGCATTTTTGCTGTTCTGAAAGCCTTTTCCGAAAGTGGGAATATTAATAACTTTCGGAAAATATCTTAAGTCTTGAAAATTGATAGGAAAAAGTCTAAGATAAATTTAGAAAACATTTTACGATTTTATGACAAATTTTGAATAAGAATTGATGGGCCTTTTTTTATGATGAAGTGTGTGAAACGAGTCACAAAGAATGATTTCTTACTTATGCAAACATGTTGTTAAAAAATACGAGATGGAAGTGATAATCATGAACAATCCGAATATCGTGATCATTGGAGCCGGCTACGGTGGAATTATGACGGCAGTTAAGTTGCAAAAAAGCCTAAATGTAAATGAAGCTAACATAACTTTGGTCAACAAGCACAGCTATCATTACCAAACTACCTGGCTTCACGAAAATGCGGCTGGGACTTTGCATCACGACCGTACGAGAATGCAAATTAATGATCTCATCGACACGAGTAAAATTAACTTCGTTCAGGATACTGTAACCAAGGTTCAACCTGACGATAAGAAAGTGCTTCTAGAGAACGGCGAACTATCCTATGATTATCTGGTTGTCGGATTAGGGTTTGAAGCAGCAACGTTCGGTATTCAAGGCCTAAAGGAAAATGCATTTACAATCAGCAGTATTAATAGTGCGCGTCTTATCCGCCAGCATATTGAATATAACTTCGCTAAATACAACAATGAAGCGGACAAGAAAGAAGAACGCTTAAATCTTGTTGTAGGTGGTGCCGGCTTCACAGGAATTGAATTTGTCGGTGAGCTTGCGAACCGTGTTCCTGAGCTTTGTAAAGAGTACGACGTTCCGCGTGAAAAAGTGCGGATCATTAATGTGGAAGCGGCCCCAACTGCATTGCCAGGGTTTGATCCCGAGTTGGTGGAATATGCAATGAACTCCCTTGAGGCACGCGGTGTTGAGTTCAAGATTGGTGCGATGATCAAGGAAGTAACGGAAGATAAACTAATATTTGAAAAAGATGAAAAACGTGAAGAAATTTCAACGAATACAGTTGTGTGGGCAGCTGGAGTCCAGGGAAACTCCCTAATCGTTGATGCTGGTTTTGAAACCAATCGCGGGCGAATTCCGGTTCGAGGAGATTTGCGAGCACCGAATTATGATGACGTATTCGTCGTGGGTGATTGTGCATTAATCATGAACGAAGAGACAGAACGTCCCTATCCTCCAACAGCACAAATCGCTATTCAACAAGCAGAGCACACAGCAGAAAATCTTAAAAAGCTTGTGCAAGGAAACAATCATTTAGAATCATTCACACCTGAAATCCAAGGTACAGTTGCTTCATTAGGACATAACGATGCGATTGGTGTTGTATTTGATGATAAGAAGCTATTTGGCTGGTCAGCGTCAGCAATGAAGAAACTGATTGACAATCGTTATCTTCTTAAACTAGGCGGGATCGGACTTGTTCTTAAAAAAGGGAAGCTTAATTTCTTTAAATAATTTAGATGAATTAAAGCAAAGGCAGGACATCTGCCTTTGCTTTTTTAGAGTTAGGAATATATAATTTGAATGCAGTAATGTTTTTGAAAATATTAGCCATCCCTTACATATTTCATTTTCGAATTAAGGCTCAAGGATTCAGGGGAGTGGTGTTTACTTAGGTTAGTTCGGAGCTGGCACAGGACGTGCGGTTTTTAACCGAATTCCTTAACTTCGTTCCTAGTCGAACTCTCCCTAAATGTGTCTACCCGGGCACTTCCGCTTTTCTTAATTAGGAGGATTTGTTTTGAATATTGTTCAGTTTGTTGTATCTATGCTTTTGTTTTTTGTGCTATTTTTTGGTATTGGTTTTTTATTAAATATGATTTTGAGGACCTCCTGGGTAATGGCTGTTGTCTATCCAGTCATTGTACTGCTAATTGTAGATAACTTTGAAATAAGCCGTTATTTTACTGAGGCCTCATCAGCTTTTCAGACCGTTTTTGTACAGCTCGCTAATCTACAAGTTGTCGATATTGTTATTCTTGCCAGTGGGTTTGCAGGCACGATTACAGCTGGTATTGTAATCAGGTTATTAAGGAAACATGGCTATCAAATGTTCTAATGTTAACCACGATGTCGAACTTCGACATCGTGTTTTTTGTATAGTTGAGGTAAATGTTGGACATGATGACATCGTGAGGTGATAATTCATGAGAAAACATTTACGTACTCTTATTTTTGTAACATTATTCGCTGTAGGCATCTATTTTACTTTGGTAAACATAACAAATATGACGTTGAAAGATGTAGACAACTGGCTATACAGCAATGAAAAAGCGTCTGCTTTTGAAGGAGAAATGATGAGCGAAAGAGGAACAAGTCTTGAAAGTAAATCGCTTAAAGTAAAGAAAGCACAGAAGCGTTATGTGTCTACATCTACTGTGGAAGCACCAGGATCGCTGCTGGATGCAATTGATGTGTCGCAATACCCTAGTAATACAGTTATGGCAACAGGGTATACAGCAGGTTACGAATCAACTGGAAAAACGCCAGGGCATCCCCAATATGGCATAACTTATTCAGGTGTCAGTGTAAAAAGAGATTTATATTCTACTATAGCAGCAGATCTATCGGTCTATCCGATTGGAACCATTTTGTTCATTCCGAATTATGGGTATGGAGTCGTTGCGGATAAAGGTTCTGCGATACAGGGTAATGAAATTGATTTATATTATCCAACTGTAGATGATGTTTATGAGCATTGGGGTAAGAAGTCAGTAGAGGTTTATGTTATTAAGGAAGGCGATGGATCGCTTACAGAAGAGGATTTGGCTTTACTCAATAAAAATGAAGCGTTACAAGTGTTTAGGACACAAATACAGAAAGAGTAAGCAACAAAAACCGGCCTTGCAGTATGGAGGCCACTGAAAAAGTGATATTTGTTAATTCTAATAAGGAATCCACTCGACATATTGACAAATAAAAGAAGATGGTCACCTATACATAGTAGGTGACCATCTTCTTTTTCGCTATAAACAGACTTTTTCAGTGCTCTC
This sequence comes from Halobacillus amylolyticus, assembly GCF_022921115.1. Classification (NCBI taxonomy): domain Bacteria; kingdom Bacillati; phylum Bacillota; class Bacilli; order Caryophanales; family Bacillaceae; genus Halobacillus; species Halobacillus amylolyticus. The sequence goes on from NZ_CP095075.1 coordinate 3,995,930, forward strand.
GCAGTATGGAGGCCGGTTTGTTAGGTTTTAATAGATAAGGGCATTCAGAACAGGGCATTCAGAACCAGGGTGAGACCAATGCCCGTCAGTGCTCCGAAAAAGACTTCGATTGGCCGATGTCCTAAAAGCTCTTTCAACTCTTCCTTCTTTTGGAATTCTCCTTTATTGCTCCAGTCTTTAGCCTCGCCGACGAAACGGTGAAAGTCGTTTAATAATATATTTAACATAATAGCTTGTTCTCCTGTTTGTCTTCGTACTCCTGTTGAGTCGAACATAACGATAATTGAAAATACACAGGCAATGGCAAATATAGGAGAATCCAAGCCTTGATCTACGCCAACACCTGTCGCGAGGGCAGCAACTGCGGCTGAATGGCTGCTTGGCATCCCTCCAGTGCTGAAAGCAAGTCCAGCATCGAATTTTCTTGAGGCAATAAATTGAATTGGAATTTTGATAGCTTGAGCAAAAAGTATGGCGGCAAGTGACGCCCATAGAGGAAAATTTTGTAGTAAATCCATATGGTCTAAAGACATCCTTTCGTGCGTTGCAGGCTACATAGGATAGAAAGCCCGATAAAGTATTATTCGTATTGTACCATATGTCACTTTCAAAAGTCCTTTAAATTGAGACGAAAGGGCTTACAGAAGTATTCCTTTCCTTTTTTTAGTACACTTAGAAATGGAGGTGTATACGATGTTTACCATTCGAAAAACATTATTCGATCAAGATCACACGCTTATTGTTGGCTTATTTGATGAGGATTTACATCACCAGCTCATCTTTCAGTCACTGAATAAGCATTCCTCAGGTCAAGTAGATACATACGTCAAGGAAGGCGATATTTCTACGGAATATAAGCACGTGTCTAAATACTTATCTTCTGGACAGCTTCCGGTTAAACGTGTTTACTTTCTAGGTCTCGGAAAAAAAGGCCAGCTCACTCGCATACGTCTAAAAAAAGCTTTTGGAAAATTATTTAAACAGATTCAAGCGGATAAAATCGTTCAATTGTCTATCGCCCTTGAGAGCTTCCGTCCAGATAATCTTTCAAATGAAGAATGTGCTGAGATCATTTCTGAGGCTATGGGAACAGCCACTTATCAGTTGGCAAGCTTCAAACGTAATCAAGTGCAAACAATTACGTCTATTGATTCACTAACTCTAATTTCTGATGGGGATGAGGGAATACTGTTACGCTCTTTGGAAAAGGGGATTGCTTTTAGTAAAGGTGTTAATAAAGCGCGTCATTTAGTTCACCTTCCCGCAAATATACTGACCTCTGCACATATGGCGAAATATGCTGTGGATTTGGCTGATGAGTATGGCTTCACTGCTGAAATTTTGGAAAAAGAGCAGATGGAGGAGCTTGGGATGGGAGCATTGCTTGCTGTAAATCAGGGGTCATCGGAGCCTCCCAAAATGATTGTACTGAAATATCAGGGACTTGAGGAATGGACAGATGTAACTGCATTTGTAGGAAAAGGTATTACATACGATACCGGCGGCTACTCAATAAAATCTAAAACAGGCATGCCTGGAATGAAAGGCGATATGGGTGGTGCAGCTGCAGTGCTTGGGGCGATGGAAACAATCGGTCGCTTAAAACCAAAACAAAACGTGTTAGCTGTCATTCCGTCAACAGATAATATGATTTCTGGATCAGCATTTAAACCTGACGATGTGATTACATCATTAAGTGGAAGAACGATTGAAGTATTAAACACCGATGCTGAAGGCAGACTTGCCCTGGCAGATGGGATGACCTATGCGAAGCAGCTTCATGCTGTGCGAATAATCAATGTTGCAACATTAACAGGTGGTATGGTGACAGCATTAGGTTCATGGATGACAGGGGCACTAACGAACAGTGAAGATTTTTTTAAAACTGTACAAGACAGTGGTGAGAAAATGGGTGAGCCGATATGGCAACTTCCTTACAATGAGGACTATCAAGCACAAGTAAGGAAAAGTTCAATTGCTGACTTGAATAACTCTCCTACACGTAAGGCACACCCCATTATGGGCGGTGCATTTGTTGGAGAATTTGCAGAGGATACCCCGTGGGTTCATTTAGACATTGCGGGAACATCTACTGCTGAAGCAGCACATGATTTGGGTCCAAAAGGTCCGACGGGTGTAATGTCCCGAACGCTAGCTGATTATATCTTAACAAGGTAGGTAAGGCTCAGTTCTCATTTATATTAAGACCAACCTCAAATTGATCATAATTTGGGGTTGGTTTTCATTTTTCACAGACTTTGACCCAAGCTAAAGACAGGTCGTGCGTATAAACTAGAGGGATAGGCTTGATAGGAGGGGAGAGTCAGTGGACCATTTAAAGTTGCCGCCCTCTTATTCAAAAGAAGTATCTATAAACATCAATTCTGTCCTTGTGGAATCTTTAAAGGAAATGACAGGTGAAATGCTCTTCGTTTATACGAAAAGTGGTACGGTGAGGGGGGAAAGACTGGGCGTTGTGATTGATGATCATATCTGGCTCAGGGGATGCAGTGTTTTCCTTCAAATCCAAACTATTATTTATTTTATACAAAAATAAAAAAGCCCGCACTAGGGCGGACTTTATGATGAAGAATCTTCGCTTTTTAGTCTTGAATCGCTGCCTCTAAGGCTACTTCGATCATCTCGTTAAAGGTTGTCTGACGTTCTTCTGACGACGTTTCTTCACCTGTTAAGATGTGGTCGCTGACCGTAAGAACAGAGAGCGCTTGTCGATTGAACTTAGCTGCAAGCGTATATAATGCTGTCGTTTCCATTTCAACGGCTAAAACATTATATCTGGCTAATAGGTTGAAAAGTTCCATCGCATTGTCACGATAGAAGCTATCACTTGTAAAGACATTACCGACCCGCAGCTTAAGCCCTTTATTTACACCAGCATCATAGGCATTTTTCAAAAGTCCAAAGTCGGCAGTTGGCGCGAAATCAATGCCATCAAATACCATGCGGTTCATTTGTGAATCTGTAGTAGATGTCGAGGCCAAAATAACATCACGAACCTTTACATCTTTTTGCAGGGCACCACACGTACCCACACGAATCAACTTTTGAACATCATAACTTTCCATCAGTTCATTAATATAAATGGAAATAGACGGAACACCCATGCCTGTTCCTTGCACAGAAATGCGCTCCCCTTTATAGGTTCCAGTATAGCCATACATGCCGCGCACTTCGTTGTAGCATGTTGCATCTTCAAGGAAATTCTCAGCAATATATTTTGCTCTTAATGGATCTCCAGGTAGTAGAATCTTATCGGCAATATCTCCGGGTTTGGCACCAATATGTACACTCATTGGTATAACCTCCTCTTAAACATTTAACTATTTTAAATTACCACACAAGGTAAGAGAAAACAAACTAGGGTCTAGATTGACAAGGCTATTCTTGATAATATAGCAATGTAATCAATGGAGCTGATTGGATTATTTTAATAATGTGAATATCAAAGAGTTAAAAAGTGCGATACTAAGTGAGTAAAATTTACACGGGAAAAAAGGGAGTGGACATTGTATGAATATTTCTGTTTCACAATTGCCGGGTATCGGTCAAAAGATTACCTTGAAGACTGCGGAAGATAGTATGCTTGTGCTGATCGTACATCATACAGGTAAACGTGAGCTTTATTTTTTCGACGAAGCAGATAGTGAAGAAGCTGATTTTGCCATGGACTTAACATCGGATGAAACGAGAGAGCTTGGTGCACAATTGCTTGGTGCAACATATCAGCCGGTTGATGCGAACAAGCTAAAAATGTTTAAAAACCAAATCGTGATCGACTGGATTGAATTGAAGGAATCTTCCTCTATTACACATCAAACCATCGAAGAATCTGAGATTAGAAACAAGACAGGTGTGACAATTATTGGTATAATTAAGAAAGATGAAACCATTGCCATCCCTGAAGCGGACACGCAACTATTGCCGGGAGATGTCATTATGACCATTGGGAAGCAGGAGCAAATTGATAGCTTCACTGATTTGTGCAATGGAAAGGATTGATCATTAGTGCACACTGAATTTCCTGCCCTGTTGGGTGCAGGGTTGATTTTAATCGCGATTTTTTATTTAGGTTTTTTAAGTATAAAAATTAAAGTGCCAGGTGTCATTCTTTATATTTTATTAGGAATTGTCCTTGCTGGAAGTCTTGGGGGGAACGAGCTGCTTCACTTTGCAAGTGAAATAGGGATTGTCCTCCTATTTTTCTTGTTAGGATTGGAGTTTAATGTAAAGCGGCTTGGGGGCATTGCTAAAAAGATCTGGCCTTCGGGATTGCTTGATTTATTCTTAAGCTTAGGTGTTACCACAGGTATTGCTCTCTTATTTAACCTTGATCTATTTTCTAGTTTCTTAATCGGTGGGATCGCTTATGCCACAAGCTCATCAATTACAGCTAAACTGCTGGATGATCGGGGACGAATGGCTAACATTGAAACGGAATATATTCTTGGCATACTTATTTTCGAGGATCTTGTTGCTCCGATTGTCGTGGCAATTTTATTTGGGGTTAGTTCCGGAGAGACCTTTACTACGATTTCCTTTCTTACTATAACTGGAAAGATTGTAGGTTTAACTTTAGCGGCTATTATTTTAGGGAAAACAGTATTCAAAAAAGTTGAGACGTTACTTGATCGAATAGCGGATGAGGATTTTAAGATTGCGCTGTTAACGGGTATCGCACTCTCTTATGGTGGGTTAGCCTTATATCTTGGCCTTTCAGAAGTATTAGGTGCTTTCTTGGCTGGAATGATGCTCGCTGAAATTGGGAAAATTGAAAAGGTCGAACACACCGTTTTTCCTATACGAGATTTATTGCTGCCGACATTTTTTGTCTACTTTGGGACAACTATTGATTTAGGAAATGGTGTGCCAATGGCAGGGTTGCTTGTTGTCGTACTAATTTGGTCGATTATTGCAAAGATATTGGTTGGTATTCTTGGTGGACCATTGTATGGATTACCTAAACGGGCATCATTACGAGCAGGTTTGTCCATATGTTCAAGAGGTGAGTTTTCCGTGGTTATCGCAGGTGTAGCAACAGGCGTGTTAAAAGCGTTCAGTGGGCTTTATATTCTCATTGCTGCATTCATAGGTATGGTTTTATTTGAACGGGCTCCAAAAATAGTAACGAGAATTTACGGAAAGCCACAGAAAAAGAAAAAAGATTTAAGAGTACCCGGTAGTTAAAAAAACGCTCCCAATTGAGCGTGTTTTTTAACCAAAGTATTGCTTTTCAAGATCGATCAGCTGGTCTAAGGCATGTTGATTAAAATCTGTGTCACGACGCGTCAGCTTGTTCTTCAACTTTTCTACAGAATGTCTCAGAGAGGTAGGGTAGTCAGGTATATTCTCCTCTTCATATGGATGGACCGCCTGTTTATGAATGTTCGCTTTCTCTTGAAAGCTTAATGCTTTTCTTTGATGAAAAAATACATCTTTTGTTTGTCCAGGGTTATGAAGATCTCCTTGCATAGGGTGTTTATCCACAGCGAGTATCTTTACTAAGTAGTTTTGATTGCGATCCTCCAAGAGTTCACCTATGTAGATACCTGATTTATAATGGGCTTTAACAATTGCTCCATTTTGAAGTTCTGTCATATGAACGCCTCCTTTTTCATTATTATATCAGAGTTTGATTATGTGAAAAAATGGTGAAGACCTGCTTAAGTATAGAGTCATTTGTTATAATAGAGAGGTAAAGGGAAGGATGTGATGCTCCTATGATGGAATTTCTTTATTTTCCTGAGGATAAATCTGAATATATTCCAGCGGTGCTTACATTATTAGTTTTTATCGTAGCAGCTATTGTTACCATGTACTTTATCGTTAAAGCTTCACGAAAAGAAGAGGAGCGAACGGACTACACTTCTTATGATACACAGAATCAGCATCGTCACGATCATTAATGGGCAACACTTGAGGTGAAATCTCAGGTGTTGTTTTTTGTTTGTGGAGTATAATCACCAGGTCAACGCTCTTCTCGCTTTTCTTTGTCTAGCTCCGGCATCTAGACCCTCGAGAGATAAGTCAATCGCCACCGTGGGGGAAATTACCGACTGCGCCGCTAGTCTTATGCTTGTTGAGTCTGATCAAGACGCCTTTGCTTTTCTGATTATAAATGGTCGGTTTGTTGGGGAAGCTAGTTGTATGATTACGGATTTGGAAAGGGCGTTCGACATGAAATTTGTTCTAATAGGGGTACTCACTACTTTGTTAACGATTACGGGATGTGGAGAAAAACGTTCACCTTTAGAGTCGGCACTTTATAATCAGGCAGGTGATCGTATAGGAACAGTGACACTTACCGAACAGCCTGGAGGTGTCGAGGTAAAGGTAAAAGCTGAGGGACTAGAAGCGGGTCCGCATGGGATTCACATACACGAGTTTCCAAAGTGTGAGGGACCTGACTTTAAGAGTGCAGGGAATCATTTTAACCCGACACAAAAAAAGCATGGATTAATGAATCAGAAAGGCGCCCATGTGGGGGATTTACCAAACATCGATGCTGAGTCAAGTGGGATGGCAGACGCTAAGCTGATGTTGCCAGAGGCCACGTTAAAGGATGGGCAAACCTCGTTATTAAGAAAAGAAGGAACGTCTGTTGTCATTCATAGCGGTCCAGATGACGGTATGTCCCAACCAGCAGGGGACTCAGGTGATCGGGTTGCTTGTGCTGAAATCACATTGAACAGCGAAAAGGCTAAAGCAAGTGATCCTACAGAATTAAATAAAAAACAGGAAAAATAGGAACAATCCCCCTCTCAAACTTTTGCAAGAGGGGGGGGGGTTCGGTTATTTTTCGACAGCTTGGATGATTCTTGAGACACCTTTTTCGATAAGTTCCCTTGGTGCGGCGATATTCATTCTCATAAAGCTTTTTCCTTCTTCGCCAAAGGAGGCACCATCATTTAGACCTACTTTTGCTTGTTTTTGCATAAATGATTTAAGGTCAGATTGGGAGAGGTTAAGCTTGCGACAATCAATCCATAGTAAATAGGTGCCCTCCGCAGGGATCACACGCAAAGCATCTGTTTCCTTGTGGAGGCGTTCTGTAACGTAATTTCGGTTAAATTCAAGTGTTTCAATCAACTCTTCAAGCCATTCCTCACCTTGTTGATAGGCTGACTCAAGAGCTGTGATTCCTAGTGTATTAAGCATAAACATACCTTGCTTGTTAAAGTGAGCTGTTAACTTCGTGCGTATTTCTTCATTTTCCGTGACGAGATAAGAGGCTTGTAGGCCGGCTAAATTAAATGTTTTTGTTGGAGATAGACAAGTGACAGTATTATTGCTAGCTTCTTTTGACAGTGTGGCAATAGGGACATGTTTGTATTCGCTGTATATTAAATCGGAGTGAATTTCATCTGAAATTACAGTAACTCCATGTTCCAGACAAATATTGTTCATGCGCACGAGTTCTTCGCGAGTCCACACTCTTCCAACTGGATTATGTGGATTACATAGAATAAACAGTTTAACTTTATGATCTTTAATTTTAGCTTCAAAGTCATCAAAGTCAATCGAGTATGATTCATTTTTGAATACTAAAGGGTTTGTTACTAGTGTGCGATTATGGTCTTTGACTACACTGTAAAAAGGAGGATAGACAGGTGTTTGAATTAATATCGCATCCTCCTTGGAAGTCAAGGATTGCACGGCCATATGCAGGCTCGGTATAACACCAGGGCTGTAAGTGATCCAATCTTTAGCTGTTTTCCAGTTATGGCGTTGCTCAAGCCAATTGACGATTGTAGATTTAAGTGCATCATCTGGCATGGTGTAACCAAATATCCCGTGTTCAACCCGACTTGTCAGGGCATTTATTACAGCTTCAGGTGCTTTAAAGTCCATATCTGCCACCCACATTGGAAGCACATCTGGATCGTTATATATTTCTTCAGCCAAATCCCATTTAACGGATCTAGTCCCTTTTCTCACGGTCATTTCTGAAAAATGGCTCATTACTATCACTACTCCTTTGGATAACATTTAAACCTATCATAACGAATTAAAGTAAAGAATAGAAATGATGAGGGTTGGGCTGTGTGGAAATATAAAAAAAGCAAAGCGGACGATCCGCTTTGCTAACACAGGGGGAATACGAGAAAGCCTTACGATAATAACTATATCCATCTTGGGCGTCCTTTAAACCTATTTTTATTATTTCTCCAGAAAATAGATTGATAGAATATGTTGTATTTTACTAAAAAGTCAAGAATGAAGGTTTTGCTTATTGTGAACATGTATGATAAAATCAGTAATTGCGTGAAAAGAAACGAATAATATATATATCAGGAGTTGTATAGCATGTCAGATAAGTTTCAAGAAGGTCAAGTATTAGAAGGTAAAGTAACAGGAATTCAGCCATACGGTGCTTTCGTTGCACTTGATGAGCAAGTGCAAGGACTAGTGCATATCTCTGAAGTAACTCACGGTTATGTTAAGGATATTAACGAGCATCTTTCTGAAGGTGACGAAGTTCAAGTTAAAATTCTAAACATTGATGAAAAAAGTAATAAATACTCTCTTTCTATTCGTGCGACACAGGAAGCACCTAAGAAAGAGCGTCGTCCTCGCAAGCAAGCCGCACCAAAACAACAACAACAGGAGGATGCTTCGGCAGGGTTTAACACACTTAAGGATAAGTTAGAAGACTGGATTAAACAGTCTGATGACCGCGAAAAGTTCCGTAAGTAAATACGAAACCATTTAGAAACAAGTTTTAAAATCAGCAAAAACCCGGCTTCTTCTAAAGCCGGGTTTTTTTATATTGAATTTTACTGGGTACTAAAAGCTGATTATTTGCTTGGCTCTGCTTCGGTAGCTTCATGGTGCTCTGCTGCACGCGAGAAATAGAGGGAAATGGTAATAAGTCCACTAATTCCTACAAGTGTATAGATGATACGCGCAAACGCTCCACTTTGTTCTCCACCGCCAAACAAAGCAGCAACAAGGTCGAATTGGAACAATCCAATTAGTCCCCAGTTAATCGCTCCAATGATGGTAAGCAATAGGGCAATACGTTGTATCGTGTTCATGTTTTCACCCTCCTGTGTTTGGATTAAACATTCATAGCTTGAGCAAAAGCGGATAAAATATACATATTGCATTTCTTTTGAGAAATCATTTTATATGAGGGATAATGAAATACTGAAAGTCATGTTATGGAAGAGGGGAGAAGTTATAAATGGATTCATTTACGTTTCATAACCCAACGAAACTAATTTTTGGTAAAAGTCAGGTTGAACAATTGTCAGAACAGCTTCCAAAAGGAATAACAAATGTCCTTATCGTTTACGGGGGCGGGAGCATTAAAAAAAATGGTGTGTACGACAGTGTAATCAAAGAGCTTAATAAGGCAAATGTGATGGTTCATGAACTTTCCGGTGTAGAACCTAACCCTAAGCTCAGTACAGTTAGAGAAGGCGTTAATCTTTGTAAAAAGGAAAATATTGATTTTCTTCTCGCTGTTGGCGGTGGCAGTGTGATTGACTGCACAAAAACCATTGCGGCAGGTGCTAAGTACAATGGCGACGCATGGGATTTAGTCACTCGCAAAGCTACTCCAGATGGTGCACTTCCTTTTGGAACAGTGCTTACATTAGCTGCAACTGGCTCTGAAATGAACGCAGGCTCTGTGATCACTAATTGGGAAACGAATGAAAAATATGGCTGGGGCTATGCACCATATACATTTCCAACGTTCTCCATTTTGGACCCGCAAAATACAGTGACCGTTCCTCGTGATCAGACGATTTATGGCATTGTCGACATGATGACTCACCTGTTTGAGCAATATTTTCACAACCCAACCCAATCACCTGTACAGGATGAGATGATTGAAGGGGTTCTACGTACAGTTATTCATACAGCTCCTAAACTGCTGGATGATCTCGAATCATACGAGCATCGTGAAACCATTCTATATGCAGGCACTATAGCCCTAAATGGTATGCTGCAAATGGGATATCGTGGTGACTGGGCTAGTCATAATATTGAACATGCGGTTTCCGCAGTTTATGATATCCCTCATGCAGGTGGACTCGCGATCCTATTTCCAAACTGGATGAAACATAATTTGGAAGTTAATGAGGATCGGTTCGTGCGAATGGCTGTGAAAGTTTTCGCAGTGGATCCAGCAGGGAAATCAAACCGTGAGATAGCAGAAGAGGGCATCGAGGCTCTACGAAGTTTCTGGACATCGTTAGGCGCTCCTAAAACATTGGCTGACTACGATATTGACAATCAGAAGTTTGATTTGATCGTGGATCGTGCGATGAAACGAGGAACTTTCGGTAATTTCAGCAAACTTGAAGGCCAAGATGTTGAGAAAATCTTAGAAATGTCTAAATAAGCTTAGAAAGAAGTACAGAATGATCTGTGCTTCTTTTTTAGTTGGATACGTTTACATTTTTAGGCCTACTTGATTTGTTGCAAGCGTTTAGATAAAGTGAAAATGGCTTCGTTATATTTAATGATGATTTTTGGAGGAATTTTACATGACACACGTTCGATTTGATTATGAAAAGGCATTACCGTTCTTTAACGAACATGAGCTTGACTATATGCAGGATGCTGTATCTGTGGCCCATAAGGCACTCCACGAAAAAACAGGTGCGGGCAACGACTTTCTCGGGTGGGTTGATTTGCCTGTAGACTATGATAAAGAGGAATTTTCTCGAATTAAGCAGGCAGCAGAGAAAATTAAGAGCGATTCTGACGTCCTTCTAGTAGTTGGTATTGGTGGGTCCTACTTAGGTGCGCGGGCAGCGATTGAGATGCTCAATCATAGTTTTTACAATGAATTATCCCAGGAGCAAAGGGAAACACCACAAGTCTTTTTTGTTGGCAATAGTCTCAGTGCCTCCTATATTAATGAATTATTTGATGTGTTGAAGAACAAAGATGTGTCCGTTAACGTCATCTCAAAAAGTGGAACAACGACAGAGCCGGCGATTGCCTTTCGTATTTTCCGTAAGTTTTTAGAAGAAAAATATGGACAGGAAGAAGCACAAAAGCGTATCTATGCAACGACGGATAAAGAGAAGGGTGCTTTGAAGACGTTAGCTGCCGAGCAAGGGTATGAGTCCTTTGTCGTTCCAGATGATGTGGGTGGACGCTATTCTGTACTTACGGCTGTAGGGCTTTTGCCGATTGCGGCGAGTGGTATTGATATTGAGGAAATGATGAGGGGTGCTCAAGCTAGCCGAGAAGAGTTAAGTTCTGATCGACTTTCTGAAAACCCTGCCTATCAATATGCAGCGGTGAGAAATGCGTTGTACAGCAAAGGAAAAACGATTGAAATGATGATTAATTATGAACCGTCACTCCAATATTTCTCAGAGTGGTGGAAGCAACTTTTTGGTGAGAGTGAAGGAAAGGATCATAAAGGGATTTTTCCTAGCTCTGCAAATTTCTCAACAGATCTACATTCTTTGGGTCAGTATGTACAGGATGGTCGTCGTGACCTATTTGAAACAATTCTACATGTAGAGGAACCGTCGTCCGATTATACGATTGAAGAGGATGAGCAAAATTTAGATGGACTCAATTATTTAGCAGGAAAAACCATCGATGAAGTAAACGAGAAGGCCTATCAAGGCACAATGCTTGCTCATACAGACGGACAGGTTCCGAACTTAATTGTCCACATACCTAAGCGTGATGCCTTTACATTTGGTTATCTTGCGTACTTCTTTGAAAAGGCGTGTGCAATTAGTGGCTATATTCTTGGAGTAAATCCATTTGATCAGCCAGGAGTAGAAGCTTACAAGAAAAATATGTTCGCCCTGCTCGGCAAACCAGGCTTTGAACAACAAAAACAAGATCTAGAAAAACGCCTGTAATAATGAATTTACTTTAATTACCACCTCAGGTCATCCAGAAAATGGATGACCTGAGGTGGTTTTATTTGGGTAGGATAAGCTTAAAAGGAGTGAATGTTTGTGATTAATTTGTCTTCTCAACTTACAGATGAGTTATTAGATTTACATGAGCTTGAGCAGGGGCTTCGTCCAATTGGCTTTAACTTTTCGGACAACTGGGATTATGAGCATGGTTATTTTGATTATAAACTTGGTGATCAGAACGGATATCTATTTCTCAGGATTCCTTTTTCTGTCGTGGAAGGAACATTAGATTCACCCTCAAACCCTGCCACAGTGAAAATGAATGAGCCCTATTTACTTGCACATGTTTATCAAGATGGGATTGATGATCATGTACGAGAAGGAAACCTTCGTGCATCCATTGATCAATTTCAGACACCTAAAGATAAGGATGCAAGTTTTCCAGAGGAATATATTCAGACAGGCCAAGAAGTACTTCGACAAGCCGAACAGGCTTTACTCACTAAAGGGAGTAAATAGAACTAAATAATCTTCTTCCGTTAGTGTTGTATAAGTATCAATATTAAAAGAAATCGTGTCGCCCGTTTTTACTCCTATCACCTGAGAGCCCTGGGCTAAATAATGTTCCAGAACATTAATCATCGCGACACCGGCTAAGGAAGCGGAGACTTTTTCTTCGTGAAACTGACGAGCCGTAAGTAAATTCAGGAATAATTGGAAGGGTTGCAGAGGGTCTTTTCGGTAAAGCTCATGATAGAATAAACTGCTCATAAAATCATTGGAGCGGATCACCGTATTGGCCCCTGCTCTTTCTGCATTAATTTTTTGGCGCTCTGTCAACACCTCGGCTATGATAAATAAATTAGGATGGTGCCCTTTTAAAGCCACAAGCTGATGAATGACAGCCTGGTCGGATTGCTGTTCCTTTTTAGAGGGATTTGCTGTGACAACTGCCATTCTAGCCTCGCATACATTGGCTTTCTCTAGGGTATCCTCACTGGTCGGATCCCCTTTAACAAAATGAACATTTGATAACTCTTGGTAAAGTTGATTCATGGTCTCATCTATTAATACAATTTTATCTTCAATATTATCCTTTCTCATCATATCAATGAGTTGCCTTGTTCGTTCATTCCAACCTAATAAAACAATATGTGATTCTCCTTTAAAGCGGACTTTTCCTTTGGAGAGAGCTTGTTCATGCTTCACGGTTGCAGAGGATAATGTAACCATATAAAAGGTGATAAGTCCACCACCTGTAAAAATTAACAGAATAGCTACGATCCTACCTCCTAAGCTTATTGGAACGTAATCACCGTAGCCGACAGTGGCTCCTGTTACAAAAGCCCACCAAATCCCATCGAAGAATGTCGGAAAGTTTTTCGGTTCGATGAGATGGATCGCCATGCCAAAGAAGAGCATGGTTACCAAAGCGATAGATAACAATCGTATGAGTACAGGAAGTTGAAAATAAAATCGAATCCATTGCTGCATGGCGAAAATCCCCTTTTTATCTCTAGTATGGCTTGCAATACTAGGATTCAAACATAAAAAAGCATGCCTGGTTAGGCACGCTTTAATGTCTATTGTGCTAAAGTTTCTTTAAGGTTTTGATAAACAAATGAGTGGAAATCTTCATTGTCACGATAAGCCTTTGTAACAAATTGAAATAATTCCTGTTGCTTTTCCTTAAAATCATCTGCATCTTTAGGGGGAAGATTGGCTACTGCACCGTCAATAAACTCTTGCAACTTCGGCGCTCTGGGTCCCCAATTCAACCATTCCTCACCCTGTTCGTCAATGATTATAATTTTTGGGATCGAGCGTGAGGTACCGTTCGTTAAGTATTGATCCATTAGTTCAAGGTTCTCATCACGGTGTAGAAAATGTGTAGCAATACCACCTGCTTCCGCCATACGCAAAAATATTGGCAGATTTAACATCGCATCGCCGCACCAATCCTCCGTAATGGCAATGGCGCGCAAATTTTTGTTTTGTAATTTTGTGAAAAACGGTTCATCCTCTGCGGGGACTGTAAAGTGTTCATATATTTTAACAAAGCCCTCCTGATGTTGTTCCATGGAGTCTACATACTCCTGGGCAGTTATACCTTTGTTAAACCATTCGTTCAAATTCATTTCATTCCTCTCCTTTTAGGTGCATACACATTCATTTTCCCGAACCTTAGGGGAAGTATGCACATTTCTATAAAAACTAGACAATGGTATAATTTTGCACGACACTGCTAAAAAAATAGGAGGAATTATTCAATGGAAAAAAAGCAAATGGACTTTTTATTAGAATTATTACAAACCCCATCACCCTCAAGTATGGAAATGCAGATACAGAAGCGGTGGATGAAGGAAATGGAGTCACATGCAGATGAAATTCGGACAGACCATGCCGGAAACGTGATTGCTGTATTGAACCCTCAGGCAGAATTTAAAGTACTGCTTGCCGGGCACTGTGATGAAATTGCACTCGTCATCAATCGAATCGATGAGCAAGGCTATCTTCATTTTGACAAAATGGGAGGTATTAATCCTAAAGCAGCTGTTGGCATGAAGGTGGCTGTCCTTGGTTATCGCCAAACTCTTACAGGTGTGATTGGGGTCAATGCCCAGCATCATGGTGGCTTAAAGGACGATTTTGGTTTAGAAGATCTATTTATTGATTGTGGAGCGAAAACAAAACAGGATATAGAGAAATTCATTCAAATAGGTGATTTGGCTGTCTATAAGCGTACTCCCGAAGTACTTATGGATCAATATATTTCCGGAAGAGGTCTTGATAATCGAACAGGTCAATTTATTGTGGGAGAAGTGTTACGAAAGCTGTCTCAAAAAGATCTTAAGGTAGGTGTTTATGCGGCAAGCACTGTTAATGAAGAGACAAATATGGGCGGTGCTTATTTCGCGGCAGCAGGCATTCAACCAACGATGGCGATAGCCTGTGATGTTACCTTTGCAACAGACTATCCGGGAGTAAATAAAAATAAATATGGTGATATTCGTTTAGATGGAGGGCCTGTTCTGGCCAAAGGGGCGCCGATTAATCGGAAAATTAATCAGCTGCTTGAGAAAAGTGCCGGAACGTTAAATATGGCTCTTCAATATGAACTTACGCCTCGGATGACAGGGACGGATGCCGACCGTATGCGCTTAACTGGACAAGGGGTGCCAGTCAGTCTCGTGTCCTTGCCGTTACGTTATATGCATTCACCAGTTGAGACGGTCAGCATAAAAGATATGGAGGAAGAGATCGATTTGTTAGTTGAGATGGTTGCTAACATGACAGGACATGAAAGTTTAAATCCTTTAGATGATTAATGAAAAGAGCTCCGGCAAAGGCTTGCCGCTGAAAACATTGCAGTTTTTCAGCGGTCTCCCAGGTGGACGGGTTTTTTTGATAAGAATTGGATATAAGGGCCACAGTATTTGTTTAATGATGATAATGAAGGGAAGCCCTGCTTAACTATTTTCTCATTTAACCTGCTTATATCTGGTCTATGGGCAGGGAAACAATGTCTGCGCGGCTTTTTGTCCCATTGTTAATTAAATTAAAACCGTGGATCGAACAGAAGAATAACTCATCCGCTGCATAATTAGAGATCTCGGAGAAGCTGGCATGTTGCCAGCTTCTTTTTTTCCTATAATATAAGCTTTAAAAAGAAATTGACATTTCTGTAGTTAGAGTATAGTATTGTGGTTAATTACTTAACTAATTAACCAAATGAGGTGGCTTATTTGTGCATCAACTGAAGGATGACCGGCCAATTTTCCATCAAATCACAGAATATATTCAGAATCAGGTCGTGGATGGCTACCTAAAAGAAGGCGATAAAATACCTTCAACGAATGAACTGGCTTCTTTTTATCAAATTAACCCTGCTACAGCATTAAAAGGAATCAATCAACTTGTTGATAAACAAGTGATTTATAAGAAAAGAGGGATCGGGATGTTTGTACAAGAAGGGGCCAAAAGCATTTTGATTAACGAGAGACGTGAGCAATTTGCTGACCAATTTATTAGGCCTATGGTGAAGGAAGCGGAGAGAATAGGTTTCTCTAAACAAGATTTGCATTCTATTCTTGAGGAGGAAAAGGGATGACGGTACGTGCGGCTTTTCAAAATGTAAGTTTCTCTCATGATAGGAAAACGAACCTGGCATTAAATCATGTAAACTTAGATATTGAAGATCATAAGATTTATGGGTTGTGGGGGCGGAATGGGGCGGGTAAAACGACGCTTCTTCACTGCTTATTTGGTTTAATCCAACCGAGCGAAGGGAGTGTATCCGTTTCCGGATCTAGTCCTATGAATCACAAACAGTTAACGGAAGACATTTGTTTTATTCAAGAAAATCATCCGTTACATCCATTATGGAAAATCAAAGACGTTTTTGTGATCTCACGCCACTTTTACCCGAACTGGGACGAAGAAAAGGCGGTCCAATTATTAGAGCGTTTTTCATTAGATTCAAAAATGAAAATCAAACAGCTTTCTAAAGGTATGAAAACAGCTGTTTCTATTGTGATTGGGATGGCTAGCAAGTCAAGGGTTACTGTTTTTGATGAACCTTCTAATGGATTGGATGCCGCGTCACGCGAAGCCTTTTACGCCTTGCTTATAGAAGAATATGAGCAAAGCCAGCGCACCTTCATTTTATCTTCTCACTACATTCAAGAGATTCAAGGGATTGTGGAAGAATTGATCGTGATGAAACAGGGTGAAATTGTTTTAAAAGAACCTATCGATCAATTACTGGAACGGTCTGTATATATAATGGGGCAATCTGCAATTATTCATGAACACTTCCACCAAGTTCCGGTTCTTGAGAAAAAGGACATTCAAGATATGAGACGGATTATGGTAGAAACGTCTCGATTAAATCCTCCCGGGGCTGCAGCTGTAGATGTTCAGTATGATCAAGTACCGCTTCAACAGTTTCTTTTAAGAAAGACAGAGCCTGAGGAGGGAAGGGAATGAACACATTCACAGGTGTGTGGCGGATCGTATGGGGAGACGTGAAAAGGAGCTTCTTTATTTTCTGGGCAATCTTAATTGCAAGTTCGCTCGTGATTATTGGTGTTTCGCAAACAGTATCATCGGGCAGCATCTACCTGGTTACAAATATGCCTATGCTGGTTTACGCATCTGTACTGGGGTCTCAATTATTTCACAATACTTTTTCTTATGCTTTGTCGCTAGGCTGCTCAAGAGGGAACTTTTATAAAGGTTTGGTTGGCTCACTAACGTTTATAATCTTATTGTTAACTGTGACTCATCTGATTGTATGGAAAGCTTTTGACCTGATTCCTTCAGAAGCTAAAGTATTCAATATGTGGTCGTTCTTGACTAAAGAAGATCATTTGCTGACATTTGTTTGGTATGACTTCATTGTTAGTTTCATGATGTTAGCAATATTTTTATTGCTTTCTGTCGTGCGTTATCGTTACGGGACAAATGTGTTATATGTACTTGCGGGATTAATGTTTGTCGCCATTTTTACAGGAGTTGTAACAGAAGTGATAATTGAAAGAGCCGTTTGGTTTTTAAATCAACCGATTTTAATTCAGTCTTTGTGGTGTATAGGGACCATCTTCATGATGACCATTCTTGTATGGCCACTTGTTTTGAAGAGTAAATACAGAGCAAAAAATCAAATCCAGCCGCAATAACAACAAAAGCGGCTGGAACAAAACTGAATAAGGCATGAAATAATCCGAACGATTCTAGTGAAATCTGTTCAGATTATTTGTGTGCCAAGGAAAGATTTCTACCATCGCTACGTCAAAACACTTCGCTTTCCGCGGGCACGGCCTCAGATTCCTTGGAAAGCAAAGGACGCTTTCCTGGGGGATCTTTGGCTCGCGCTGTTCCCGCAGGAGTCTACCTATTTTGACTACGCTAATAATCTGCGTTTAACCTATTCATTTTTTATCGTTCGTTCTTTGACATCATTGCTTTACTTATGTCCCAGCCTCTTTACGATTGGTCTTCTACTTCATCGACCCGCATTCTAGCTGTAGGCATGACCTTCAGGCGTTCTAAAGGGATTGGTTCGCCGGATTTCTCGCTCTTTCCGTAGCTGCCATCTTTAATGCGTTCAAGGGCATCGTTGATCTCCATTAACTTCTCTCGGGACTGCTCGTATAACGTATATTCCTTCTCTTTTTCAAATTGGGAGGTCCCAAGATCTCCGGGATGGTCAGCTATACTGGATAGCTCTCCATCTTTCTCGTTTGGGTACTCCTTATCTGCCTGCTCATTTTGGAATTTATTCAGTTCCTGTTCTGTTTCAACTTTCATTTTTTCGAGCTGCTTTTTAAATTCGCTCATTTGCTTTTCGCTTAACATCTCATTCACTCCTATTTAAAATGTAAGACGATTGGTCAGGGTTTGCGGGGAACAACACCGACTGTGCATCTGGAAATCGAGATTAACTGGTGATCTTTGTCCTCAATCTTTATCTCCCATACCATTGTATTTTTTCCTAGATGTAGAGGTGTGGCTGTGCCGTAAACATAGCCAGAGCGTACACTTTTAGTATGATTGGCGTTGATTTCAATGCCAAATACCTGCTGCTGTGTGGGATCAATATTCAAGTAGGACCCAATACTTGCTGCGGATTCTGCTAGCGCCACACTGGCACCGCCGTGTAAAAAGCCCATAGGCTGGTGTGTACGTTCGTCTACTGGCATTTTGAGTGCTACTCTGTCAGCCTGTGCTTCAATGACCTCCATACCCAACGATTCCATTAATGTGTTTTCTAAGGACATATCCATTTTTACCATCATCCTTTTTTAATAATTCCCTACATTGTTTTTATCAAACATAACAAAAAAGGATGGCAGCTGCCATCCTTTTGTTCTAGTCGTGAAGTTATAGTTCCCTTTTTAAAATGTAAAAGGGATAACAAGTTGAAAAATTAACGATAGCCCTAATAATAATCCATACAGGGTATTGGTTTGTGCTGTTGCTTTCATAGCAGGCATCATTTCAAGTGGTGATTTTTGTCCAGCAAATCCTTGTATAGATTGCACAGCTTTCCTTATGCTAAGCAATGTAATAAGCGACCAAATAGGGAGCATCCCCACTGCAATGAAGATCAACGTAAGCCCATAGGCAAGGATATATGAACACATTAAAAAGCGGACTGCACCATTATGGCCAAACAAAATCGCCAGTGTTTTACGGCCATTCTCTGCATCACCAACACGATCGCGAATATTATTAGAGAGATTAATGGCACCAATAAAGATCGCGACTGGAATGGAAACCACGACTACTCCCCATGTAATACTTAACGATTGAATAAAATAACTGATGCCAACAATGATGGTCCCCATGAAAATACCTGCTGTTAATTCCCCTAAAGGGGTGTAGGCGATAGGATAAGGTCCGCCAGAGTAGAGATAGCCAAGCAGCATAGATACGAGACCGATTACAGCAACCCACCAACTGGATGAGGCACAAATATATATGCCAAGCAATGTTGCAACAACGAGAAAGCTGAGAGCAAGCGTTAATACAGTTCGCGGTTGAATACCGTCCCGAACAATCGTCCCGCCTATTCCAACAGAGTTCTCGTTGTCTAAGCCTCTGACGAAATCATAATACTCATTGAACATATTTGTTGCTGCTTGAATTAAAATAGAGGCAAGAAGCATAGCAGCAAATAACCCTAGATGAACTCCATGATCAAGAGCGGCCAGCATTGTACCCACAAACACAGGAACGAATGCGGCGGTTAAAGTATGTGGACGCAGCAAACGCCACCAAACTTGAAATCCATCACGTTCATTCAAGGAAGCTTTTATATTTTGATTTGAAACAGAACTCATGGGTGTCATCTCCCTTGTTAAAAAACTAGTAATATAATATCAACTTAAGTTTAGGCAAACAGTCCTCTGGTGTCAATACTTGTAATTATATGCAAGAAACGATGGCGATCCCTTGAGTCAATAGTAAAAAGAGAATAAAATAGAAGAGGATCATCAACGTCTGTTTAAAATGGACCAATTATTATCCAATTATAATGCAGCATCCCTTTAAGGGTGGGAGGAATTATAATGCTTCATATAAAAGTACCTCAATTAGAAGAGATCGTTGAGGGTGCAATTAGTCAGGCTGCTCTTCAAGGGGAGCCGCAATTAATCAGCGTAGTAAATGAAATAGATTATACAAGCCCATATGCTTTTTTAGATCGTGCCCAAGCAGTCGATCAACACCGTTTATTCTGGAGAAGTGCTGGTGAGGATTTCGCTATGGTGGGCGTTGGGGCTGCCCATCGCATACTATCGACAGATTCACATCGTTTTAGGGAAATAGAGTCTGTTTGGAATGAACTTCAGAAGAAGGCGCGCGTATATGACCCTTCTCACGTAAAAGGTACTGGCCTTGTCGCCTTAGGCGGGTTTAGTTTTGATACGAACCAATCTGACCTAACACCGTGGGAATCCTTTCCTGACAGTCAAATGACAATTCCTGCTTATTTATTAACGAATAAAGGAACAAAATCTTATTTATCAACAAACTTGCTTATTTTTGAAGAAGATCACAAACAGCAAATTATTCATCAGATTAATGAGCAGCAACATCAACTTTTGCATGGGGACAGGCAAGAGCTTAAGCTGCCAAATAGGACGAGCTCTATGGAAATGGAAGCTGAAAAGTGGAAGCAAAGTATTAAACAAGCAACCGATGATATTAAAAAAGGAAAGCTTGGAAAAGTTGTCCTTGCCCGTGAGTTACGGGTGAAATTTAACGCGCCTGTAGAATTAGCTGCTGTTGTTGAAGAATTGTGTGAAACCCAGTCGAACAGCTATGTTTTTGCTTTTGAAAATGGCGGTGATCATTTTATCGGGGCTACACCTGAAAGACTTGTTAGAGTAGAAAAACAGGAGCTTATCTCAACGTGTTTAGCAGGGACGATTCCTCGTGGGAAAGATGAAGAGGAAGACCATATCTTAGGCCAACGCCTACTGAATGACCCTAAAAATCGTCAAGAACATGACTTTGTCGTTCAGATGATAAGAGAGGCCGTTGAGGCTTGTTGTTATAATGTTGAGATTCCAAGTGCTCCTGTCGTATACCCGCTTCGAAATTTACAACACTTATACACACCTGTAACGGCAACGCTAGAGAATGGATATACGTTGCTCGATGTCGTGGAGCGACTACATCCGACACCTGCACTTGGGGGCATGCCTCAAAAACAATCGGTTGACTATATTAGAAAAAATGAAGCGTTGAATCGCGGCTGGTATGCAGGCCCTATTGGCTGGTTCGACGGGCATAATAATGGTGAATTTGCTGTAGCGATCCGTTCAGCGCTCATTCAAGGGGATGAAGCCTCATTATTTGCGGGATGCGGCGTCGTTGAAGATTCTGATCCCGAGGCAGAATATGAGGAAACAGCAGTGAAACTTAAGCCAATGTTGTCCGTATTAGGGGGATCATTATGAGCTATACAGAAACGTTAACAAAGTATATGACTCACTTTGTTGGTCAGCTTCTCTACTCGGGGTTAGAAGATGTAGTGATTTCACCAGGATCCCGGTCGACACCGCTTGCGATGACGTTTAGTGAGCATAGTGATGTGAAGCATTGGGTCCATGTTGATGAACGGTCTGCTGCCTTTTTTGCCTTAGGTTTAGCAAAAGAAAAACAAAGGCCTGCCGCGCTTGTCTGTACATCAGGTACAGCCGCAGCCAACTATTATCCTGCGATTGTGGAAGCATATTATAGCAGGGTTCCTCTAGTTGTATTAACGGCTGACAGACCGCATGAATTACGGGACGTTGGTGCCCCACAGTCCATCGAGCAGACAGAAATGTATGGAGGTTATGTGAAGTGGTTTCATGACCTGGCTTTAGCTGAAGAAGGGCTGATGTCCTACGTAAGGAAGCAAGCTGCTCGTGCTGTCGAAGAAAGTCAGTCTAACCACCCAGGTCCTGTGCATGTAAATATTCCTTTAAGGGAGCCGTTAGTTCCGGATTTTAAATTAGAGGGTCTTTGGAAGGAGGGAGCTAAACCGATACCAAAAACTTTTCATGGCTTACCTCAAATTTCAAAGCAGCAGGCGGCATTTTTTGAAGAATTGCTTTTCAGTGGAAAAAAGGGACTACTTGTCTGCGGGCCGCATACAGATTTAGATTTAGCCTCCGATATAACTAATCTTGCTGCACGGGCAGGGCTGCCTATTCTAGCCGATCCATTGTCCCAGCTTAGGGCTGGAGAGCATGATAAAAGAAATATCATTGAAAATTATGATGCTCTATTAAAGTCAGATAAGTGGAAGGTGAATTTGCAGCCGGATTTTATTATTCGCTTAGGTGCTATGCCAGTATCTAAAGCTTATTTGCAATGGGTACAAAAGCACGGAGCTTCTGTTGATCATTATGTTGTTGATACGTATGCAAGCTACCGCGAACCTTCGGGGGTAACAACCCAGTTCGTTTGGTCTGATCCGGTCAAGTTTTGCAAAAAGGTTTATGAACGGATCGATGAGGACCATTTGGAAAACGAATGGTTACGTAAATGGCAGAAAATGAACACGTTAGCTAAAGGTCATATGCTGACAGAACATGATGAACGGCTAAATGAAGGTCATGCTGTCGTCCGTTTGTCTGAGGCTATGCCTGATGAATCGGTATTGTTCGTAGGGAATAGCATGCCTATTCGTGATGTGGATAGCTTTTTTATGTCGACACCGAAACGAATTAAGA
The DNA here is from genome assembly GCF_022921115.1 of Halobacillus amylolyticus. Lineage (NCBI taxonomy): Bacteria > Bacillati > Bacillota > Bacilli > Caryophanales > Bacillaceae > Halobacillus > Halobacillus amylolyticus. Next base: position 4,018,530 of record NZ_CP095075.1, read on the forward strand.
TCCTCGCTAATCGTGGAGCTAATGGCATTGATGGTGTTGTTTCTACAGCCCTAGGTGTGGCGGCAGCTGGCCAGCCTACAACTTTGCTGCTCGGGGATCTATCCTTCTTCCATGATTTAAATGGCTTGCTTCTTGCTAAAATGCATAGCCTGCCTATCACGATTGTCGTAATTAATAACGATGGAGGCGGGATCTTTTCCTACCTTCCACAAGTTGATCAGCGTGATCATTTTGAGGAACTTTTTGGCACACCGATAGGTATTGACTTCAAAGCCGTTGTTGAAATGTATGGTGGAACACATAACCGTGTTCATACTTGGGCATCCTACAAACGGTCTTTAGAAGAAAGTTATCAAGAAAATGGTCTGAGTGTTGTTGAAGTGATGACAAACAGGGAAGATCATGTTCCTTTTCATAAAGCAAAGTGGCAAGGCGTTGCAGAGGCTTTGGAAAACTGGGATGAGGCGTAGGAATGTATATACAGCTTAAGGATAGAACGTATTGGGTAGAGGATTATGGGGAAGGGATACCGCTTCTAATGTTTCATGGGTTTACAGGAAGTGGTCGTACCTTTACTAAAATACATCAGCTGGTAACAAATTCTATAAGGACAGTTTGCATAGATTTGCCTGGTCATGGAAAAACAGGACCTGTTGGTGAAGTAACAATGGAACAATTTGCTTCTGATTTAACAGAAATTCTTGATGAACTGGAACTCCCACGCATTCATGTGTTAGGTTATTCTTTGGGAGGCCGGGCAGCACTATCATTAGCTATGACCTACCCACAATACGTGTCGAAGCTAATTCTCGAGAGCGCCTCCCCAGGAATCGCTCATCCAGATGAACAAATGGCAAGGCGTGTAAAGGACCAGGGGTTGATTGACAAGATAGCTTCCCAAGGTATAGAGGAATTTGTCAACTATTGGAGCGATATTCCTCTCTTTAAAAGCCATGAACAGCTGCCAATAGAAGTCAGAAGGCGTGTGCAAGAAGAGCGGCTAAGTCACGATCCCCAGGGCTTAATTCAATCATTAAAAGGAATGGGGACAGGGCGCCAACCGTCATGGTGGGATCGATTGTCTCATCTGTCTATTGACACTCTCCTGATTGTTGGGGAGTGGGATGAGAAATTTGTAGCTATCAATAGGGAAATGCATGATCAATTACCTTGTTCATCGTTGGTGATAGCAGAAAAGGCCGGACATACTGTTCATCTTGAGCGCCCGAAGTTTTTTGCTAAAATTGTAGAAGATTTCGTGATACAATAGAATTGAATCGAAGCGGAGAAGTCCGCTAATATACAAAAATGGAGGAAATGACTTATGGCTTATAATTGGGTTTCTGAACGTGAATATGAAGATATTCTTTATGAAACGTTTGAAGGCATTGCTAAAATCACGATTAACCGTCCAGAGGTACGCAATGCGTTCCGTCCAAAAACGGTAACAGAATTAATCGATGCGTTTGCTTACGCTCGTGATGATTCCAAAGTTGGTGTCATTGTACTGGCTGGTGCAGGAGACGATGCATTTTGTTCAGGAGGCGACCAAAGTGTTAGAGGACACGGTGGATATGTTGGCGATGACCAAGTCCCTCGTTTGAATGTACTCGATTTGCAACGACTTATGCGAGTGATTCCAAAACCTGTCGTAGCAATGGTATCAGGATACGCTATAGGAGGCGGTCACGTATTACATATTGTTAGTGACCTAACGATTGCAGCAGATAATGCGATCTTTGGTCAAACAGGTCCAAAGGTAGGCAGCTTCGATGCTGGTTACGGGGCTGGCTTGCTTGCCCGTATGGTTGGTCATAAAAAGGCGCGTGAAATCTGGTTCCTATGCCGTCAGTACAGTGCCAAGGAAGCAGAAGATATGGGAATGGTCAACACTGTTGTCCCACTTGAACAACTCGAGGATGAAACGGTTCAATGGTGTAGAGAAATGCTTGAGAAATCACCAACAGCTCTTCGTTTCCTAAAAGCATCCTTTAATGCTGACACAGATGGCCTTGCTGGTCTTCAACAAATGGGCGGTGACGCTACGTTACTTTATTACACAACAGAGGAAGCCAAAGAGGGAAGAGATGCGTTTAAAGAGAAACGCAAACCTGACTTTGATCAATTCCCGCGTTTCCCATGATATAAATAAATAATGTTATAAAAAAGGGCTCCCTATAGCTAGGCAGCCCTTTTTACGTGAAAAGAAGGAGGTTAGGATCATGAATGAGATTCCTCACTGGCTCGAAAAGCAAAGTGACTTGCAGCCAACAAATGTGGCCATTGAATATGGTGAGCACCAATCAATCAGTTACTCTGAATTAAGAGAAGAGAGTCGAAAGCTGGCAAAAGGGTTAATTAAAAAAGGGGTAAAACAAGGGGATCATGTAGCTATTTTATCCGGAAATCGGGTCGAGTTTCCGATTTGTGTTCATGCACTAAGCTATATTGGAGCCGTAGTCGTTTGTTTAAATACGAGATTGTCACCAGAAGAACTTGCCTTTCAGTTAACAGATGCCGATGCCACATCGTTTATCGTTGACACGGAGTTTGTTGAAGAAGGTCACAAAGCTATTGAGCTGACGACATTAAATGAGGATACTCTTGTAACAATGGATCATCTTCCTAAAGCCGATGGTTCAATTTCTCTGAACGACCAGCTATCCTTAGACGATGTTTTTACAATGATGTACACCTCTGGTACCACAGGAAAACCAAAAGCTGTCATGCACACGTATGGCAATCATTGGTTTAGTGCTGTAGCTTCCGCTTTAAATTTAGGTTTGTCAGCACGTGATAAATGGTTAGCCTGTCTGCCTCTCTTCCATGTAGGCGGTTTTTCATTACTTATGAAGAATGTGATTTATGGTATGCCAATACGAATGCTTGCTCGTTTTGATGCAGAAGTGATAAATAATGAAATACGCCATCATGGGGTAACGATCGTTTCTGTTGTTACTGTCATGCTTCAAAGGTTGCTGAAAGACTTACAGGAAAACAGCTATCCCAGATCCTTTCGATGTATGTTACTAGGTGGAGGGCCTGTCCCAAAGCCTTTGCTACACAAAGCAAATGAAAGAAATATCCCTGTTTTCCAGACCTATGGGATGACGGAAACAAGCTCACAAATCGTCACATTGAGTCCGAGTGATGCTCTACGAAAAATAGGATCCGCAGGAAAAGCGCTGGCTCCCGCTACGCTGAAAGTATTAGTAGGTGGGCGAATCGCAGAACCGTATGAGACAGGGGAAATTCATGTGAGAGGGCCAATGGTTTCAAGCGGCTATTATAAAAAAGGGCATCGAGAAGCCGAATATTTGGCAACCGGAGATGCAGGTTATTTAGATGAGGAAGGATTCCTTTACGTTGTAGACCGAGTAAACGATATGATTATTTCCGGCGGTGAAAATATTTATCCGGCAGAAGTCGAGAGTGTTTTGCTAGGAATTGAGGGAGTAGAAGAAGCAGGTGTAACAGGGATGCCAGATGATGAATGGGGTGAGGTACCAACCGCCTTTATTGTTAAAAAGGAGGAGGCAGACATATCTTTGGAAAAGCTGAACGAATATTGTCGTGGTCATTTGGCACCGTATAAGATTCCGAAACAATTGTTCGTTATTTCTCAGTTGCCGAGAAACGCCTCAAATAAAATTGTAAGGCGGAAACTTTTCAAGAGTGTTGAAGGAGAACATGGGTATGAACATTAGTACCATCCATTTACGAAAAGTATCGCTGCCGCTACGGAACCCATTTAAAACACATCAGGGAGAACTCCATGAACGATCGGTGATCATAGTTGTGGCGAAAGATAGCCAGGGACTGCAGGGATTTGGAGAAGTGACAGCTTTTCCATCACCATTTTATACCGCCGAAACGCTTGAGACGGCCTGGCATATGTTGATCGATATCATCCTCCCTCTTCTCAAGGAAAAACCGATACAACATCCTAGTGATTTTCTAGAGATGACGGATTTTATCCAGGGGAACCAAATGGCTAAGGCTGGTATGGAGGGAGCACTCTGGGATCTGTATGCTAAGCAAAGGCAAGTCAGTTTAGCGGAATTGATTGGCGGAACTCGCTCATCGGTTAAAGCAGGCGCTGTTCTCAGTCTTTCTAATTCTCTTGAAAAAGATATCCATCAGTTGAAACATTCCGGGTATGAACGATACAAGTTGAAAGTTGAAAAAGGGAGAGAGAAGGAAATGATTGAGCAAGCACAAGCGATCGATCCTGAGTTAGCGATCATGATTGACGCCAATGGCATGTACACGGAACAAGATCTTGATCACTTATTCTCACTGGATCAACTTGGCTTGCTAATGATCGAGCAGCCATTTCAGCCAGGTGATTTTTATTTGCATAAACAAGCCCAGCAACAGATGGAGACCCCGCTTTGTTTGGATGAGTCGGTGATGTCATTTCATGATGCGAAACAAGCTATCAAGCTCGGGAGTTGTCGTGTAGTTAATATAAAGATAAACCGAGTAGGCGGTCTCATGGCAGCCATCAACATCCACGATTTTTGTCAGGATCATGACATACCCGTTTGGTGTGGCGGAATGGTTGAGACAGGAATATCGAAAGCACACAATATAGCCTTAGCTTCATTGCCGAACTTCTCGATTCCCGGTGATTTATCCAGCTCAGACAGGTATTTTAGTAAAGATCTTCTCCACAGACCAATTAAAGTGGTGAACGGAGAAATCAATGCGCCCGATGGTTATGGGATCGGCGTTGAAGTTGATCAGTCATTTTTGGAGAAGATGACATACCAGAGTTTTTTGGGGGATATAAAGTAGCTCTCAATTTCAGCTTTAACGGCATTTGAATGGCCGATTGCCAACCATTTTCGATTAAGATGCATTTGGTAATATTTTCTTTCTCGCATTTTTATGTAATAAACCTTTCCTTGATTGTTCAACCTACAAAGAGAGGAGGTTATTATTATGGAGAAAAATCAATATTACGTAAACATTGGTACAAGAGAAATTTCGATCAATCATGATGCAAATAACGATGAGTTCATGATCAATGCGGACAGGGAGGAGCTTCTTCTGTTACGCGAGGTGTTTAATGAAATGTATAATTCTGATACTCGCGCTTTTTTTCGCTCTCACGTCCCGTTTGAGGAATATCACAAAGATAGTTCAAACGATGAGTATGATGAAGGGATGATGAGGGCGTTTCAGATGCTCTATGATTTAGGAGATGAAAAGACGAGGCAGCATATTAGCGGAATGGGCATACTAAAGGATTTAAACTAAACAACCGCCTCCTTAAAAAAGGAAGCGGTTGTTTTCGCGTGTTTATTGAGGTAATGAACTTAATCCCGGCATTTCTTTAGCATGATCAATGACTTCTTGAGGGATTGTAATCTCTCCAACCTCATTAAATTTGCTGTACGTACCACTCATTTCTTGGCTGATAGATGCTTTTTCTCCATCCATTTCCATAGTAAAGTCCATGGCTGATTCGATTGCTTCTGGGTAGTAGGTATCTTTATTAATGGTTAAGGTGTAGCTTGCCTTTTCAACTGTTAATCCTTTCAGTAAATCCTCAGGTAGTAATTCTTTCGGCATCGATTCGGTCATGGTTTTTTTAATCAGTTTTTGAACGTCCTCCCCTTTTGAACTAAAAGATAGGATGTAGGAATCCTCTTTTTCTTCAAGGTTAAATTCATCTACATACTCCTGTAGCGTTTCAAGCTGTTTTGCAGGTGTTTGCTGTGCTGCACTTACTTGATTTAGCTGCTCAACGATTTCTTTAGGAGCTTTAAACCAGCCATCTTTACCTGGCTGGGACATATACATGCCGCGATCGGAATAATACTGTTCAACGGTTTGCCCGAAGATCTCAATTGTTTGATGAAACGCTATCGGGTCCATCTGCATTTTAGAATCGATCGTTGTTTTAATAGGCATATTCATTGGCATACTTCCAGTTGTGTCTGTGCCTTTAGGTGACTGAAGACTAATATTTTGTGTCATATTAATACTCATGGCTAAACTGTCTAAGCTCTTAGATGCTTCAGAAGATTTTGCAAATACTTCTTTAGCTTTTTCTCCTTCTGCACTTGAGCAAGCTGCTGACACAAGCATAATAAATAACAAGCTGATAATCATCCAACTTTTATGTTTCATTACGATCCCCTTTCGATAATGTACTACTATTACATACGAGTGAAAAAACTTTTTGTTTCAAAAATATACAAAAAATCCTTTTCTTTCTAAATGTTTACCTCATTACTGCAAAAGGGTAACGTAATTATAGTTTACAAATGGGAAGAAGAACACTACTGTTTGTAATTCGGCTTGCTTATGATACGATTTATATAGCAATGAACACGAGTGAATGGAACGTCTTTCCATATTCACTACATAACAACGGATTAAAGGCAGATGATCTTGCATGAAAACATTTAATGATTACTACAGAAATCAAGTTAAATTATCTTTTGATAATCATCCATTTTCAAAGTCACCGAAGCATGTTTGGGTTATTTGCCGTTATAAAAATGAATGGCTGTTAACAAAACATAAGGACCGTGGGCTTGAATTTCCAGGTGGCAAAGTAGAGCAAGGCGAAACAGCTGAAGACGCTGCAGTTAGAGAAGTTCTAGAGGAGACAGGTGCTAGTATTGCGCATATTGATTATGTAGGTCAATACCATGTAGCTGGAAAAGGGGGCACCATCATTAAAAATGTGTATTTTGCTTCCATTTCTCGGTTGAATGAGCAGTCGCATTATTTTGAAACACATGGTCCTGTCCTGCTGGCCAAACTTCCTGAAGGAATTGTCAGCAACGAGCAGTATAGCTTTATGATGAAGGATGAAGTGTTACCTTGTTGTATGAGCCAAATTAGAAAAAAATTTTTGCGGAAGCCTGCTGAATAGGCATAGGTGATCAAATTTTACACGAAAGAGAGCGTGCAAATTATTATTGCACGCTCTCTTTATTTATATTGAGGAAATGAGGAAACATTAGTTATTTCTGCCAGAGGCAGGTCCAGCCTCTTTAATAGCCGTACTGGCATGTGTAAATTGCTTAAAATTTTCGTGGAACTTCGCTGCTAATTCCTGTGCTTTCTTGTCATAAGCATTAGGGTCGTTCCACGTTTTTCTTGGTATGAGAACATCGTCTGGAACACCAGGGCAATGGAGTGGGATTTGTAAACCAAATACTCCATCTGTATATGTCTCCACAGAATTAAGTTCCCCCTCTAGTGCTGCATGAACCATGGAACGAGTGTAAGAAAGTTTCATTCTCTGTCCTTCACCGTAAGCTCCACCGGTCCAACCTGTATTGACTAAATAAACATTTGTATCAAATTGATCGATTTTCTCTCCCAGCATTTCTGCATATACTGAGGGTGCTAATGGTAGGAATGGTGAGCCGAAACAGGCTGAGAAAGTAGCTTGTGGGGAAGTAACCCCGCGCTCGGTGCCAGCAAGTTTACTTGTATATCCACTTAAGAAGTGATACATGGCTTGTTCTTTTGTCAATTTGCTTATTGGAGGCAGGACCCCAGTAGCATCAGCAGTAAGGAAAACAATCGCATTTGGATGTCCGGCAATGCTTGGTTCAACTGTGTTACTAATATGATGCAGCGGGTAGGCAGCCCGAGTATTTTCAGTCAAGCTAGTATTGTCGTAATCAGGTTTTTGTGAATCTGGATCGAGCACAACATTTTCTAAAACGGAGCCAAAATGAATCGCATCAAATATTTGTGGTTCCTTTTCGGGTGATAAGTTAATGCATTTAGCGTAGCAGCCACCTTCAATATTTGCGACACCATTATGTGACCAGCCGTGTTCGTCATCGCCGATAAGACGTCGCGCAGGGTCTGCTGATAAGGTTGTTTTTCCTGTGCCAGATAAACCAAAAAACAGCGCTACATCACCTTCTTGGCCAATATTCGCTGAACAGTGCATAGGCAGAATATCTTTCTTAGGAAGCAAGTAATTCATGACTGAGAAAATTGACTTCTTAATTTCCCCAGCATATTCTGTTCCGCCAATCAGTACGATTCTATGCTTGAAGGAAATCATGATAAACGCTTCTGAATTCGTTCCATCTTGATTGGGATCTGCTTTAAAAGTAGGTGCAGAAACGACTGTGAATTCAGCCTCATGGTTTGAAAGCTCCTGTTCATCAGGACGAACGAACATTTGATGGGCAAATAGATTATGCCAGGCGAATTCGTTAATCACTTGGATAGGGAGTCGATATTTTTCATCTGCCCGGCATAGCCTTTAAATATATATAGTTCATTCCGTGTTTCTAAATACTTTAATACTTTGTGGTACAAACGGATAAATGTTTGCTCATTGATGGGCTGGTTAGTGCTCCCCCACTGTATATCTGATTCAGATACATGATCTTTCACAATAAATTTGTCCTTAGGAGACCGACCAGTATAGGTGCCCGTTGTAGCTAGAACAGCCCCACGATCGGTTAACGTTCCTTCTTTGCGAGAGAGTATTTTTTCAACAAGTTGTGGTACTGACAAATGGTGGACGTGCTCTTGTGCTAACAGTTGATTTAGTTCTGACATTTGGTTAATGGCACTCATATGTGTCTACCCGCCTTTACTCTGAAATTAATAAAAAGCATCAGGTGCTTTAATTTGATTATTAGTATAGCACATTCAATTTAATAAACCATACTAATCCTGAAAATGCTTTCATTTTATTTTATAAAACTACTTCAGTATATATAGTCGCCACATTCGACACTCGCGACATAAGCAGAGCACTTCTGTGAAGGAAAACCACTTCACTGCAGTGCTCTGCTTGGCCCCGCAGGACGCGGGCCAGTTCGACGTTGAAACAGGACGTTTCGTTTTAGCCGAACTTCCTCTTTCCCCGATCTTAGCCGAACTTCCACTAGTTCAGGTCTAAGCGCCCCTTTCCGCTTTTCTACTGTCTAGCTTCGACGCTTTTCTTAAAACATAGTAAACTAATTGACATTAAATGTTGTTTTCGGTACGATTATTTCGAACGGATACTCTCTTATCCAGAGTCGGTGGAGGGACAGGCCCTGCGAAACCCGGCAACCGTCAGATCACTTTGACATGGTGCTAACCTGGAGCAAGGCAATTTGGTATGCCTTGGACGATAAGAGCGAAAGGAAGCAGCCCCTTTCCTCTTTATTAAGTAGGAAGGGTTTTTTCTTTTTATTGGGAAATGGTCCAACACAATTTTAAAGTTAGTACATATTTATATGTACACATAAGGTGAATTGTGCGATGGATAGAAGATCGACGTTAATGAAATCATAGAAACATAGCGATTTCTACTCATACTGGTAAAGAGTTCCGTATAATTTTTGTACTTAACAGAAGGAGGAGTTTTAGAGAATGACTGCCAATCGCCGGTTATTCACATCAGAATCTGTAACAGAGGGTCATCCTGACAAAATCTGTGATCAGATTTCCGATGCTATTTTAGACGAAATTTTAAAAAATGACCCCAATGCACGTGTAGCGTGTGAAACGACAGTTACGACTGGACTAGTACTTGTCTCAGGAGAAATCAGTACAAATACGTATGTAGATATTCCTGCAATCGTTCGTCAAACTATTAAGGATATTGGATATACGAGAGCAAAATACGGATTTGATGCTGATACGTGTGCTGTTTTAACAGCCATTGATGAACAATCTCCTGACATTGCTGGCGGAGTAGATGTCGCACTTGAGTCTAGAGAAGGTCAAATGAGTGATGAAGAAATTGAATCGATCGGTGCAGGCGACCAAGGTTTAATGTTTGGTTATGCAAATAATGAAACAAAAGAACTTATGCCGCTACCGATTTCTCTTGCTCATAAATTATCGAAGCGTCTTTCTAATGTACGAAATGATGGTACACTCTCCTATCTGCGTCCTGACGGTAAAACACAAGTAACTATTGAATATGACGATCAGGATCAACCTGTTCGTGTCGATACCATTGTGATCTCAACACAACATGCTGAGGAGATCACACTTGAGCAGATTCAAAAGGACTTAAAAGAAAATGTTATTCAGCCTGTTGTGCCAGCACATCTTATTGATGAAAAAACAAAATACTTTATTAATCCTACGGGTAGATTCGTCATCGGCGGGCCACAAGGGGATGCTGGTTTAACAGGTAGAAAAATTATCGTGGACACATATGGCGGGTACGCTCGTCATGGAGGTGGCGCATTTAGTGGTAAAGATGCAACAAAGGTTGACCGCTCTGGTGCTTATGCAGCCCGTTATGTTGCGAAAAATATCGTAGCTGCAGGCTTAGCTAATTCCTGCGAGGTTCAGGTAGCTTATGCAATTGGTGTAGCACAGCCTGTATCGATTTCCATTGATACACATGGATCTGGCAAGGTTTCAGAGGAGAAGCTTGTTGCGGCCGTTAGAGAGTTGTTTGATCTTCGTCCTGCCGGCATAATAAAAATGCTTGATCTTCGCCGGCCAATCTATCGACAAACAGCTGCTTTCGGTCATTTTGGACGTACGGATGTTGAGTTCCCTTGGGAAAAAACAGACCGGGCTGAAGAGTTGAAAAATCGACTTCAGTAAGAAAAAGTATAAGAAATCAAGTTTCTAGATAGGAAAGAAAACCGTTCTTTGCGATAAAGAACGGTTTTCTTTGTTTTAAAATCAAGCCCGTTTATTTAGCCTGTTGTTTTTTATAGACTTGTCCTTTCTCAATGTAGGTTGTTCGAACGCGATCCAGTTCCTTATAGTCATCTTCATTTAATTCACGTATCACTTTAGCAGGTCGTCCAAAAACTAATGTGCGAGGTGGAATCACTTTTCCGGGAGGCACAAGACTACCCGCTCCAATAAAAGCTTCTTCTCCTATTTCAGCTCCGTCTAAAATGAGAGATCCCATTCCAATAAGGGCATCTTTTTTTACATGGGCAGAGTGAAGTGTCACTTGATGCCCTACGGTTACTCCGTCTTCAATGATAAGCGGTTGATTCGGACTTTGGTGAAGCATGCTTAAATCTTGAATGTTTACCTTTTCTCCGATTCGGACGGGAGCTACGTCACCTCGTATGACTGTTTTAAACCAAACACTTGAATAGGGGCCGATCGTTACATCCCCTGTAATGACGGCGTCCTCAGCTATGTATACGGTAGAGTCAATTTGTGGCAGTCTTCCATTATATTCGCAAATCATGTTATCCCCCCTATAATATGAATATAACCAGTATAGCAAAGTGTAATTCTTTTGTGGGGGGGTTTCCTTAATGAGCTCTACACCAGCTTCCATAATTATCGTTCATGGAGCATTCGAACACATTGGTAGATATAATCATTTGATTAAGCAATTTGAAGCGGACGGATACCGCGTACTTGGTCAAAATCTGCCAGGACAGGGTGATTCAGAGGGCGTGAAAGGACATATTCGCTCCTTTGATCAGTATATAGAAACGATTGAGAAATGGCTGCAGCAAATTGATGAGGGGCCCGTTTTCCTCTTGGGACATAGCATGGGAGGCCTAGCAGTTATTCGCACGATGCAAGAATTGAAACCAAAAGTAAATGGAGTAATTTTGTCCTCGCCTGCAATGGGAATTTTAAATGGTGCTTCAAAACCAATGGAAGCCGCTTCGAAAATCTTAAATTATTTGTGGCCTTCATTAAAGGTCGACACTCAATTCAATCCGGAATACGTAACAAAAAGTGAAGCGGTTAGAATACGTGATCAACATGACCAGCTTATCTTAAAGAAAGTATCGGTTCGTTGGTATAGGGAGTTCCAAAGAGGGATCAGACAAGCTTTTTCCAAGGTTGATCAGTTTCCTGATGTTCCAATATTAGTTATGCAGGCTGGAGAAGATCTTATGATAGATGCATGGAAGACCAAGGAATGGTTTCATAAAATCGACCTTCATGAGAAAACCTATAAAGAATGGCCAGGGCTTTATCATGAGCTATTTAATGAGCCCGAATGGAAACAGGTCTATGCTTTTGCTACACAATTTATGCAACAACAGCTATCGAAACCTATGCGATAAGGAGGGCTTGCTCTTGGCTGGTAAAGTTCCCACAAACGCCTTACACTTAATGGTCCGGGTCTACAAGGATATTTTCCCTAGGGTACACGTTGAACTTAATCAATGGATTAATAAGGCGAAGGCAATTCCGAATTCAGAATTGAAAAACCAAGCTCTTGCAAGCATTGAATCTAAGACCTTTCATTGTGAAGGCGGCAGCATTTATGGGTTATTAGCTGGAGAGAGGTGGAAAGAGTCGATTCGCTTTATTGTCGCTTATCAAACGATCAGCGATTATTTAGATAATTTATGCGACCGAAGTACATCTATGGATCCCAGTGATTTCAGAATGCTCCATCAAGCCATGATTGATGCATTGACTCCTGAAAATAATATAAAAGATTATTATTATTATCGGGAGGACAAAGATGATGGCGGTTATTTGGTGGAACTTGTTCAAACCTGTCAGTCGGTTTTACGTGAAGCAGAGGACTATGCCGGTGTCTATCAATACACTCATAAACTTGGTGGTCTTTACAGTGACCTTCAAGTACATAAGCATGTTATTGAAGAAGAACGGATACCGAGGTTGAAAAGTTGGTTCAAAGACTACCAAAGACATTGGCCGAACCTAGAGTGGTTTGAATTTTCCGCCTGTTCAGGTTCTACATTAGGAATTTTTTGCTTGGTTGCTTACACTTTGAGCGGGCAGATGACGGATCAATTAGCTCAGCAAATAGGGAAAAGTTACTTTCCATTTATGCAAGGTCTGCATATCTTGCTTGACTACTACATTGATCAACAGGAAGATGAGAAGGAAGGAGACTTAAATTTCTGTTCCTACTATAATCATGGGAATCAGATGAAGCAACGGTTTGTATTTTTTGTTAAACAGACGAACCAAGAAGTTCAAAAGCTTCCCGATGCCACCTTCCATCAGATGATTCACGAGGGCCTTGTAGGGATGTATCTCGCTGATAGAAAAGTGAGCAACATTCAACATGCCAAGGACTTTGTGAAGGAATTACTAAAGGTGAGTGGAAAGAAGGCAACATTCTTTTATTTAAATACAAAAATGTACCATAAATTAAAGCCTGATAAACCATTGTAGGTTATCAGGCTTATTTCTTTTCGATAGCTATGATGAAAGGCGGTTGGTTTCTTTGATTGATAAAGCCGTACTGTAAAACATTGTGTTGACGCTGATCCAAGTTGCTTACATACTCAAGCAAGGCTGCTTTTTCTTCTTCTCCACCTGGATGGCCATAGTATACAACGAGTACGATGAGGCCGCCTTTTTGTAAGTAATGAAGAATGGTTTGAACAGATTTAAGTGTTTGATCAGCTTCTGTAATCACTGATTTATCGCTTCCCGGCAAATAGCCAAGGTTAAAAATAGCTGCCTTGAGACGCGTAAGGTGCTGATCGGGGATGTGTTGTTCTATGAATGAGTGGCTGTCTAAAACAAGTGTGGTTTGCTTATCTGCTTTGTTATCCTTAAGGCGTTGCTGCGTATTTTGTATAGCTGTCTCTTGGATATCAAATCCATACACATGGCCGGTCTTCCCAACAAGCCGGCTTAACAATAATGTATCATGACCATTTCCGCATGTACCATCTACAGCGATATCGCCATGTGTTAGTGCGTGATTCATCAGTTCGTGTGCGTACTGTAAAACGCGTTTTAAATTCATTTTTTACGCCTTCTTTCCTTTATCCGTTTCTCCCGTTAGCAAAAATTATTGTAGCATGAATAAAGGCGATATGAAATTATGTAGATAGAGATGGTTTGTATCAAAGGAGGAAAAAGTGATGGAAATTACGGAGCTAAAGAAGCACTCATCACATGTGAATAAGGTAAAGTTTGATCCTGTGGGAAACTATATTCTTTCTGCTGGATTCAACGGGGAGCTGTTTCTTTGGGAATGTGAGACGGCGGAATGTATCCAAGTTTATGAGGGACATAAGCAAACAGTAAATAGTGTCATTTGGAATGGCTCAGGAAGGGAAATTCTTTCAGCTTCAGGAGATGGGACAATCCTTAAACATGAGATCTCCTCTTCAGAGCCTGCAAATAAATGGACAGACTTGAAGTCAGGGATCAGTCATATGCACCTTACGTTCGATGAGAAGTATTTATTAACGAGTAATAAGTCCAATATGCTTCGTATACGTGAATGGCCAGAAGGGGAGTTAGTCGGCAAGTTTAAAGGTGACCGGCAACATCGTAGTGTAATCGCCACTGCCTTGACAGCTCCACATGCAGTAATTGGCGGTGTAGGACCTACCATTCTACGCTGTGCTGTGCCTTCAGGTGAAGTATTAGAGCAAGTGAAGGGGCATGATAAGGCAACGATGGCCTTCAAGTTCTTTGACCAGGATAAACATGGGGTATCGATAGGGTACGATGGCACATTAATGATATGGGATATGGAGGCACATCAGGTTTTAGAGAAATATTCTATTGGGGATGAAGGATATTATGGACTTGCCATCGACCAGTCTGGACTAGAAGCAGCTATTGTCATGCCGTACAAGCTCAAACGAATCAAGTTAAAGAATTTGTCTGTTGACACAACGGATCTGCCGGCTAAAGGCAATTATAGTGTCGATTATTCATCAGTCCACAATCAACTAGCTATCGGATCAGCAGATAAAACGATCCGGCTTTTTCGCTATTAAATAAATTAAGCCCAACTCCTATGTAGAAGATGGGCTTATTCTTTATTTTTTAGGCGCTGTATTTGTAGCTGATTTTCTCTTTTTTTGAATCGTGTCAAACGCTTTTTTAGCATAACGTTTTGTCTGTTCCGGGTTCTTTTTTGCATAATCGGAAGCTTTTTTAATTAAATTTTTCACAATAAATCCCCTCCATTAGGAAGTATCGTTCTTACTTCATTCTACCCTTATTAAAGGTGATTGTAAACATGAACATCCATGTGCTTGACAAAGCCCTAACCTTTCATTAATATACGAATATATATACTAAAACGTAGAAAAGGACTAGTAATAAAGCTTCAAGCATAAGAGAGACAGCGGATGGTGCAAGCTGCCCTTGACCTTTATGAACTCCCCTTGGATGTTGAAGAAGCGAACTTAACAGTAGTTTCTTCCGGTCACATTACCGTTATCGATGTCAAGTGAACGTGATGAACGTTAATTTGGGTGGTACCGCGGGAGAAAAGTCTCCCGTCCCTTGCTCTAGGGACGGGAGACTTTTTTGTATAGATTAAATGTTCAAAAGGTAATCGAAGGAGAAGGCGAGCTCACAGTGTCGTACAGCAATGTTTGACATTAGCACGTCATCGACAATTTGAGAACCAGAAACCTTCCTCAAACATCACACGTTCTATAAACACAAGGCTACGAAGAGATTCGTCGCTTATAATTTGGCGACAACCATTAGTAAAGTAATTGAGGAGGAAACATTATGGCCTTTGATCATAAGACGATTGAAAAGAAATGGCAGAAATATTGGTTGGAGCATAAAACCTTCAAAACTAGCAGTGATTCGAATAAGGAGAAATTTTATGCGTTAGATATGTTTCCTTATCCATCAGGAGCGGGGTTACACGTTGGTCATCCCGAGGGGTATACAGCGACAGATATTGTTTCACGAATGAAACGCATGCAAGGATATGAAGTCTTGCATCCAATTGGCTGGGATGCTTTCGGGCTTCCTGCTGAACAATATGCCCTTGACACAGGAAATGACCCTGAAGAATTCACAAAACATAACATCAACACTTTCCGCAGGCAAATACAGGAATTGGGCTTCTCATATGATTGGGATCGAGAAATTAATACGACCGATCCAAACTACTACAAATGGACACAGTGGATTTTTCTGAAGCTTTACGAAAAAGGTCTTGCTTATATTGATGAAGTAGCCGTGAATTGGTGTCCTGCATTAGGTACAGTACTTGCTAATGAAGAAGTGATTGATGGCAAGAGTGAGCGGGGAGGACACCCTGTTGAGCGCAGACCCATGAAGCAGTGGATGCTTAAGATTACAGCTTATGCTGATCGTCTGCTTGAAGATTTAGAAGAACTGGATTGGCCAGAGAGTATAAAAGACATGCAACGAAATTGGATTGGAAAATCTGAAGGTGCCGAAGTGAGTTTTGAGATAGCAGGTCAAGATATGTCCTTTGAGGTATTTACAACTAGACCCGACACGCTCTTTGGCGCAACATACGCTGTACTTGCACCTGAGCATCCACTCGTTCAAAAAATCGTAACCAGCGAACAAAAGGACGATGTTAAAGAGTATATCGAACAAGCGCAAAGAAAGAGCGACCTAGAGCGGACTGACTTAGCTAAAAATAAATCAGGTGTGTTTACGGGAGCTTATGCAATTAACCCAATTGATGGCAACAAACTTCCAATATGGGTGGCTGATTATGTACTCATGAGTTACGGAAGCGGTGCAATCATGGCTGTTCCTGCTCATGATGAACGTGACTATGAGTTTGCTACTAAATATGATCTACCTATCATTGAGGTCGTTGAAGGTGGCGAGATTGACCAAGAAGCTTATACAGGTGACGGGAAGCACGTGAACTCAGACTTTTTAAACGGTCTTGGGAAGGAAGAAGCAATTAAGAAGTCGATCCACTGGCTAGAGAGCAACAACAATGGAGCAAGAAAAACAACATATCGTCTTCGTGACTGGTTATTTAGCCGTCAGCGCTATTGGGGGGAACCGATTCCTATTATTCACTGGGAAGATGGCACGATTTCGGCGGTCCCTGAGGATCAATTACCAGTAACACTTCCAAAAACCACGGAAATTAAACCCTCCGGAACTGGGGAATCACCATTAGCCAATATTAGTGACTGGGTTAATGTAGTTGATCCGGATTCAGGTAAGAAGGGACGGCGAGAGACAAACACAATGCCTCAGTGGGCAGGCAGCTGCTGGTACTACCTGCGTTACATTGATGCAGGGAATGACGAAATTTTTGCTGATTTTGATAAGCTTAAGAAGTGGCTTCCTGTTGATGTTTATATTGGGGGAGCAGAGCACGCTGTTCTACACTTGCTTTACGCCCGTTTTTGGCACAAAGTGCTTTATGATGTCGGCGTAGTTCCAACAAAAGAGCCTTTTCAAAAATTATTTAACCAGGGAATGATCCTTGGTGAAGGTAATGAAAAAATGAGTAAATCCAAGGGGAATGTAGTTAATCCAGACGATATCGTGAATAGCCATGGCGCTGATACTCTAAGATTGTATGAAATGTTTATGGGGCCACTTGATGCTTCTGTCGCGTGGTCAACGAACGGTCTTGATGGAGCAAGGCGTTTCTTGGACCGTGTTTGGAGACTTTTTGTTGTCGAAGGGCAATTATCCTCAGCTGTTAAAGAAAGCAGTGAAGACCAAACTTTAGAGAAAACTTACCATGAAACGATACAAAAGGTGAGTGAAAACTTCCAGGAGCTACGCTTTAATACAGGGATTTCCCAAATGATGGTCTTCATTAATGAAGGATACAAAGCAAACGAGCTTCCAAAAGACTTTGTTGAAGGCTTTGTTAAACTTCTTTCCCCTGTTGCACCTCACCTTGCTGAGGAACTATGGGAGAAACTCGGTCACGAAGAAACGATCAGCTACCAAGAATGGCCATCCTTTGATGAGTCGAAACTCGTGGAGGATGAAGTTGAAGTTGTGATCCAAGTAATGGGGAAAGTACGTGCTAAAATGATGATGAGTGTAGAGGCTTCTAAAGAAGATATGGAAAAAGCCGCATTAGAAAATGACAATGTTCAAGAATGGCTGGAAGGGAAGACGGTGAGAAAAGTGGTCGCTGTCCCCACTAAACTTGTAAATATCGTCGCTAATTAAAGACTACTCTAAAGAAGGCTGTCTGTCTTAAAAGCAGCCTTCTTTGTTTATGGTTAATGATGTGAACGTAAATTCTTGACTTAAAGATGAGGTTTAATACAATATGGATGATAGAAAAGTTACGAGGAGGAGATAAGATGACTAACATTCTTGAAATAAGCGCAGATGAGCTGCAAAAATCTTTAGATAATAATACTGATGTTACTATTATAGATGTGCGGGAAGATGAAGAAGTCGCACAGGGAGTCATTCCAACAGCTAAGCATATTCCATTAGGTAATATTCCAGAAGCAGTCGGCAATTTGGATCCCGATAAAGAATATGTCATGGTATGCCGTTCCGGAAGAAGGAGTATGAACGCATCCGAATATTTAAAAGGAAACGGCTTCGAGCATGTGAAAAACCTAGAAGGCGGTATGCTTGCCTGGAACGGTGAGCTCGTATTTTAAGGTGAAAGAGGTAGAAACACATGGAGTTCATCTTATTTTCAACCGTTGCAATTATTTTGATTATCGTTATGAAGGATATGTGGGAGAAAAAAATGCTGACTCGATTAGGGCATGACCCTGTTTCTATTGGAGAATATTGTGTGATAGATATCCGCGATTATATCTCTGCTTCTCGTTCCCCATACCCAGGAGCTGAGAACATTCCACTTAGCTATTTGCCACGCGAACTTAAGCATCACTTTGATTGCACTAAAAACATTTTGCTTATCACAGACGATAAGCGTGGGGCAAAGATCGCTGCTAAAATGATCCGCAAGAAAAGAAATAAATTGGTTTATTATATAAAGTCAGCCTGACTCTAAGTACCACACCTTTTGGACAGGTGTGGTTTTTTTGTGAAAATCATTGACATTTGGATTATGATCACGTAATGTTGAGAACGTTGCTTTTTTAGAAAACAAGAAACGGCAAATTGAACGAACAATCGAAAAATCTACCGAACTATTGACATTCGTTTAGTTCTCATGGTAGAATTTGATTACTGTCGCAGAGTTAGTGTGATAGTTTCTCTTTATCAACAACACTATCATGAAAAAAGTTATTGACTTAACTTACTCATCATGATATATTTATTGAGTCGCTGTTTTGGAGCGACAAACAATATTTTGATCTTTGAAAACTGAACGAACCAACCAGTACGTCAACATATTCTTTCTATTATATAGAGAGAATTCAAACAAGCACATTTGGTGTGCAAATGAGCAAGTCATTCTCAACTTTTATGGAGAGTTTGATCCTGGCTCAGGACGAACGCTGGCGGCGTGCCTAATACATGCAAGTCGAGCGCAGGAAGCAAGCAGATCCCCTTCGGGGGTGACGCTTGTGGAATGAGCGGCGGACGGGTGAGTAACACGTGGGCAACCTGCCTGTAAGATCGGAATAACTCCGGGAAACCGGGGCTAATGCCGGGTAATCCTTTCTCTCGCATGAGGGGAAGGTAAAAGATGGCTTCTCGCTATCACTTACAGATGGGCCCGCGGCGCATTAGCTAGTTGGTGAGGTAACGGCTCACCAAGGCAACGATGCGTAGCCGACCTGAGAGGGTGATCGGCCACACTGGGACTGAGACACGGCCCAGACTCCTACGGGAGGCAGCAGTAGGGAATCTTCCGCAATGGACGAAAGTCTGACGGAGCAACGCCGCGTGAACGATGAAGGTCTTCGGATCGTAAAGTTCTGTTGTTAGGGAAGAACAAGTACCGTTCGAACAGGGCGGTACCTTGACGGTACCTAACGAGGAAGCCCCGGCTAACTACGTGCCAGCAGCCGCGGTAATACGTAGGGGGCAAGCGTTGTCCGGAATTATTGGGCGTAAAGCGCGCGCAGGCGGTTCCTTAAGTCTGATGTGAAAGCCCACGGCTCAACCGTGGAGGGTCATTGGAAACTGGGGAACTTGAGGACAGAAGAGGAGAGTGGAATTCCACGTGTAGCGGTGAAATGCGTAGATATGTGGAGGAACACCAGTGGCGAAGGCGACTCTCTGGTCTGTCTCTGACGCTGAGGTGCGAAAGCGTGGGTAGCAAACAGGATTAGATACCCTGGTAGTCCACGCCGTAAACGATGAGTGCTAGGTGTTAGGGGGCTTCCACCCCTTAGTGCTGAAGTTAACGCATTAAGCACTCCGCCTGGGGAGTACGGCCGCAAGGCTGAAACTCAAAGGAATTGACGGGGGCCCGCACAAGCGGTGGAGCATGTGGTTTAATTCGAAGCAACGCGAAGAACCTTACCAGGTCTTGACATCCTTGGACCGCCCTAGAGATAGGGTCTTCCCTTCGGGGACCAAGTGACAGGTGGTGCATGGTTGTCGTCAGCTCGTGTCGTGAGATGTTGGGTTAAGTCCCGCAACGAGCGCAACCCCTAATCTTAGTTGCCAGCATTAAGTTGGGCACTCTAAGGTGACTGCCGGTGACAAACCGGAGGAAGGCGGGGATGACGTCAAATCATCATGCCCCTTATGACCTGGGCTACACACGTGCTACAATGGATGGTACAAAGGGCAGCGAAGCCGCGAGGTGTAGCAAATCCCATAAAACCATTCTCAGTTCGGATTGCAGGCTGCAACTCGCCTGCATGAAGCCGGAATCGCTAGTAATCGCGGATCAGCATGCCGCGGTGAATACGTTCCCGGGCCTTGTACACACCGCCCGTCACACCACGAGAGTTGGCAACACCCGAAGTCGGTGAGGTAACCTTTTTGGAGCCAGCCGCCGAAGGTGGGGCCAATGATTGGGGTGAAGTCGTAACAAGGTAGCCGTATCGGAAGGTGCGGCTGGATCACCTCCTTTCTAAGGAACTATGCAAGGCAACCCTTTCTCTTACGAGAACACCGGGAAGCTGCCGCATACGGAAGACGTACATGGTTGGTTGTTCAGTTTTGAGAGATCAAACGATCTTTCAATGTGAACCTTGAAAACTGGATAAGATTAATCAGAACGTGGCGATCTTCTTTTGATAGAGGACGACACGGGATGACAAGACATCAAACATCAATTTTTTAACGTCTTTTCACGACGATAATAGTTAAGTGAATAAGGGCGCACGGTGGATGCCTTGGTACTAGGAGCCGATGAAGGACGGGACTAACACCGATATGCTTTGGGAAGCCGTAAGTAGGCTATGCACCGAAGATTTCCGAATGGGGAACCCCCTGCTCGTAATGGAGCAGGATCCTTTACTGAATACATAGGTAAGGGAAGGCAGACCCGGGGAACTGAAACATCTCATTACCCGGAGGAAGAGAAAGCAAACGCGATTTCCTAAGTAGCGGCGAGCGAAACGGAATCAGCCCAAACCAGAAAGCTTGCTTTCTGGGGTTGTAGGACACTCCTTTGGAGTTACAAAAAAAGAGGATAGATGAATCGATCTGGAACGATCAGCCGGAGCAGGTAAGAGCCCTGTAGTCGACATCCTCTTTTCTCCGGAGTGGATCCTGAGTACGGCGGAACACGAGGAATTCCGTCGGAATCCGGGAGGACCATCTCCCAAGGCTAAATACTCCCTAGTAACCGATAGTGAACCAGTACCGTGAGGGAAAGGTGAAAAGCACCCCGGAAGGGGAGTGAAAGAGATCCTGAAACCGTGTGCCTACAAGTAGTCGGAGCCCATTGATGGGTGACGGCGTGCCTTTTGTAGAATGAACCGGCGAGTTACGACCGTCTGCAAGGTTAAGCTAAAGCAGCGGAGCCGCAGCGAAAGCGAGTCTGAATAGGGCGAAGCAGTAGGCGGTCGTAGACCCGAAACCGTGTGATCTACCCATGTCCAGGGTGAAGGTCAGGTAACACTGACTGGAGGCCCGAACCCACGCAAGTTGAAAATTGCGGGGATGAGGTGTGGGTAGGGGTGAAATGCCAATCGAACACGGAGATAGCTGGTTCTCTCCGAAATAGCTTTAGGGCTAGCCTCAGAATAGAAAGTCTTGGAGGTAGAGCACTGATTGGACGAGGGGCCCCTACCGGGTTACCGAATTCAGTCAAACTCCGAATGCCAACGACTTTGTTCTGGGAGTCAGACCATGGGTGATAAGGTTCATGGTCGAAAGGGAAACAGCCCAGACCGCCAGCTAAGGTCCCAAAGTGTGTGTTAAGTGGAAAAGGATGTGGAGTTGCTTAGACAACCAGGATGTTGGCTTAGAAGCAGCCATCATTGAAAGAGTGCGTAATAGCTCACTGGTCGAGTGACTCTGCGCCGAAAATATACCGGGGCTAAACACACCACCGAAGCTGCGGATTGATCCGAACGGATCAGTGGTAGGAGAGCGTTCTAAGGGCTGCGAAGTCAGACCGTAAGGACTGGTGGAGCGCTTAGAAGTGAGAATGCCGGTATGAGTAGCGAAAAAAGAGTGAGAATCTCTTTCACCGAAAGCCCAAGGTTTCCTGAGGAAGGCTCGTCCTCTCAGGGTTAGTCGGGACCTAAGCCGAGGCCGAAAGGCGTAGGCGATGGCCAACAGGTTGATATTCCTGTACCGCCTCCTTTCCGTTTGAACGACGGGGGGACGCAGGAGGATAAGGAGAGCGCACCACTGGATGTGTGCGTCCAAGCAGTAAGACGGTCGAGACAGGCAAATCCGCTCGGCAACGTCAAGCTGTGATGGGGAGGGAATTTAAGTACCGAAGCTCCTGATTTCACACTGCCAAGAAAATCCTCTAGTGAGGAAAGAGGCGCCCGTACCGCAAACCAACACAGGTAGGCGAGGAGAGAATCCTAAGGTGAGCGGGAGAACTCTCGTTAAGGAACTCGGCAAAATGACCCCGTAACTTCGGGAGAAGGGGTGCTCCTCTGCCGAGGAGCCGCAGTGAAAAGGCCCAAGCGACTGTTTACCAAAAACACAGGTCTCTGCGAAGCCGTAAGGCGAAGTATAGGGGCTGACACCTGCCCGGTGCTGGAAGGTTAAGGGGATGCGTTAGCGCTCTGCGCGAAGCGTTGAACCGAAGCCCCAGTAAACGGCGGCCGTAACTATAACGGTCCTAAGGTAGCGAAATTCCTTGTCGGGTAAGTTCCGACCCGCACGAAAGGTGCAACGACTTGGGCACTGTCTCAACGAGAGACCCGGTGAAATTATACTATGCGTGAAGATGCGCATTACCCGCGACAGGACGGAAAGACCCCGTGGAGCTTTACTGTAGCCTGATATTGAATGTTGGTACAGCTTGTACAGGATAGGTGGGAGCCTGAGAACCCGGAGCGCTAGCTTCGGTGGAGGCGCTGGTGGGATACCACCCTGGCTGTACGGACATTCTAACCCAGGACCGTGATCCGGTTCGGAGACAGTGTCAGGTGGGCAGTTTGACTGGGGCGGTCGCCTCCTAAAGAGTAACGGAGGCGCCCAAAGGTTCCCTCAGAATGGTTGGAAATCATTCGCAGAGTGTAAAGGCACAAGGGAGCTTGACTGCGAGACCTACAAGTCGAGCAGGGACGAAAGTCGGGCTTAGTGATCCGGCGGTACCGTATGGAAGGGCCGTCGCTCAACGGATAAAAGCTACCCCGGGGATAACAGGCTTATCTCCCCCAAGAGTCCACATCGACGGGGAGGTTTGGCACCTCGATGTCGGCTCATCGCATCCTGGGGCTGTAGTCGGTCCCAAGGGTTGGGCTGTTCGCCCATTAAAGCGGTACGCGAGCTGGGTTCAGAACGTCGTGAGACAGTTCGGTCCCTATCCGTCGTGGGCGTTGGAAATCTGAAAGGAGCTGTCCTTAGTACGAGAGGACCGGGATGGACACACCGCTGGTGTACCAGTTGTTCCGCCAGGAGCATCGCTGGGTAGCTACGTGTGGACGGGATAAGTGCTGAAAGCATCTAAGCATGAAGCCCCCCTTGAGATGAGATTTCCCCTTACGCCAAGTAAGTAAGATTCCTCAGAGACGATGAGGTCGATAGGTCCGAGGTCGAAGCGTGGTGACACGTGAAGCTGACGGATACTAATCAATCGATGGCTTAACTATATTAAAAAGCGGAGACGACCGTTTACGTCCGCTGGGCTAAGTGAGCTCACGTAAAGGCTTTGGTTTTTCAGCCTTGAAGAGAGATGACTTAGAACATGAGGACTTGGGAGTCGGAGCTAGATTGTCAAACGTTAAAACATGATGTTGGTCTTGGATGTCTTATCCAGTTTTGAGGGTTCACCTCATAACCCATGATGTGGTGGCGAGAGCGAAGAGGTCACACCTGTTCCCATGCCGAACACAGCAGTTAAGCTCTTCAGCGCCGATGGTAGTCGGGTCGATCCCCATGAGAGTAGGACGCGGCCACGTCAAGTAACCTCTTGGAATTATCCAAGGGGTTTTTTAGTATCCCTATATTTGGGCATAAGCTATAGGGGTTAAGTCTCTAACGCCGTAGGTTGTTGTAGCCGTTAGCCAAAGACAAAGCTATCTAGAAGCCATTCGAAGCGATAGTACCTCATCTTCGAGAAGAGGAGGGAAGAGCTGAAAGATAGAATGAGTACTATGTCCCTGGCGTACGCCTCATCGAAAAGATAAACCAATTCTCCTTAGGATGGCACAACTGAATGATGGAATGGTTGAGAAGAATGCTCCGAATGATTCGATGGAAAGTGTGGGAGATGCCAAAGACAAAAAGAAAGCACCTAATGGCTTTAGGCGTATCAGGCAAAGGCTTTTAAACGGGGAACATAAGAAAAGGCTACAGGCTATTCGCCTGTAGCCTTTTCCTCCACCGTACGCTCAAATGACCAATATTAGCATCGAATGGGTCGTGGTTATAACGTTTGAATTCTATTGAATCGCCGTATACGAGTCCGTCCGTACGGTGGTGTGAGAGGTCGGGCTTTAACACTCCCGCCTACTCGATTAGGCACGAGCACACCGCATAACTAGTTTACGTGCTACGTTTTTTTAGGGTTTGATTTTTCTACCTGCCAATCTTTTTGGTCATCAGTCTCTAATATTCCTATTGTCACATCGACAACTCCTGGATCTTCTAATACCTTATCTTGAACTTGATATTTGATATCATCCGCTTCTCCTAGCGTAAGTCCTTTCTTAAGCTCAATATAACTCTCAACATGATAATCTCTTCCTTCTTGGACAATTCGAAGCTTACTAATATCAACTACATTTTGATCACCTAAAATAATTTTCGCTATTCGTTCTTCAACAATTTTAGGGGCAGCTACACCGATTAAGCCGATTGTATTTTCGTATCCAATCTTAAGAGCGATGCCAATTAGCAAGATGCCGATAATAAGGGTCCCCAAACCATCAAGAAAATATAACCCTGTAAAATGGGATAATACAACAAAAATTAACGCGATCACCGCACCGGATGTTGCCACAATATCTTCATAAAAAACAAGACGAGTCGGCGGTGCTGCCAGGCTAACATTTTTAAATGCGTTTGTAAAAATGTTACCCTCTTCTAATTTTGCACGGCTTTCTACACCAATTTCTTTCATTACTTTAATTAAGATATATCCGTCAACAATTATAGCTACTACTAATACTCCAATATTCAGCCAAATGTTAGATGCTGGATGAGGGTCCTGTATTAATCCCCATCCTTTTAAAATGGTTTCATAGGCCATGATAGTAACAATAGTAACAGCTACAAGTACAAAGAGGTTGACAACACGTCCAAATCCAGATGGGAACCGCTCTGTAGGTTCTTTTTCAGCTAATGCACTTCCAAAAAAAACAAACCCTTGGTTGGTTGCATCGGCTGCCGAGTGGATAGCTGTTGCGAACATCGCTCCGCTGCCGCTAATTGCAGCTGCAATCGCTTTGATAATTGCCAATAATGTATTCCCTAGGGCTGCTATACCAGATGATTTATTTCCTTTCTTGAGCAATTTTAAAAAGGCCATAAGTTTTCACCCTCACTGATTTAGTCAATACCTTTTTATTTTGCTTTAAAAATACAATTTTAATCTCTTATATAAGAATTAATTCCATTGTAATTTTTTCTAATGGTCTTTAAACTGCTGATTATAAGGGACAAAAGTTTATAGGGTTATGATAAACTAATAATTAGTTTCTTTTATAAGAAAGGGGTAGTGAGGAGCTATAGTATGGTGGAGGATAAACAATCACACGTATTAGTTAAGAAATACATTGTTGTGCTTCTTTTCATTCCAGCAGAATTTTATTTATTATCATTAGGGGAAAAGGTTTCAACATTTCAACAAGTCTGTTTGAACAGTATTATCATAATGCTGGCTGTTATTGGTGTTCTAGCTGCCACTGGAAGGAATCTGTTTTATGGGGTACTGTGCTTGGCAGCGTCTCTGTTATTTACATATATGAGTTTAGTACTTATTTGGTAAAAGGCGAGAAACTTGTTAAGGTATCTCGTCTTTTACCTTTATAAGCGAGTCTATAAACGAATTAAGACTGATCTAACATATAACGCTGAACTAGCTTGTTATTCAAAAACTTCCCCTATCCCATCGCTTCATACGCTGCATGAATACCTGCTACCCGGCCTGTAACCATAGCAGCTGTGATGTTATATCCCCTGTATAGCCATGAATATCAAGGATTTCACCACAAAAATAAAGTCCTGCCATGAGTTTTGATTGCATCGTGTTTGGTACAACCTCTTTAATTGAAACACCGCCTCCAGTGACAAAGGCTTTTTCAATTGGCTGCGAATCATGGACAGTAACATTAAAATGCTTTACGTGTTTGACAAAACTGTGGAGTTGCTGGTTGGAGATATTTGCCGCCTTATCTTCGTGATTTATCCCATTAACCTGTAATAGATAATCAAGTAATCGCTCAGGGACTACTCCTTTAACGACATTACGAAAAGACTTTTTAGGTTGTTCTTGCAATTGAATTTGCAAATGTTCATATAATTTTTGCTCATGTTCGTCTGGTAGACAGTCAATTTCTATCGTGACGGGTCTATGACCTTTCATAAATTCTTTAACTACATACTGGGAACATCTTAGAATCGCTGGCCCCGATAAGCCGAAGTGTGTAAACAGCATGTCCATTCGATGGGTAATGATCGCTTTGTTTTTCTTATTCATAACGGAGACGTCTACATCTCTTAAGGAGAGACCCTGAAGTGCCTTATTCTGAATAAAAGAATCCTTCGATAGCAGGGGAACTTCTGTTGGAAAAAGTGTTGTTATTGTATGGCCCGCTTTTTTTGCCCACGCATAGCCATCCCCTGTACTTCCTGTGTGAGGAACAGCCTTCCCGCCGACCGCTAAAACAACGGAGCGAGTGATGATTTTTTCCTTGGACTGTAAAATAATTTGATGTTCATCCTCACCGTAAATAATGGCCTCGACAGGTGTCTTTGTACGTATGTCAACATTGAGCTCCTTAAGTCGTGAAAGAAGAGCGTTGACAACATCTTTCGCTTTATTACTGGTCGGGAACATCCGTCCGTGATCTTCCTCTTTCAACCCAACTCCTAAATCTTCAAAAAAATCGATGATGTCATAGTTATTGAAAACAGAAAAAGGGCTGTACAGAAATTTTCCATTGCCAGGTATATGCTTAATCACTTCATCCTCTGGTAGACGGTTCGTGACATTACAACGGCCGCCGCCCGATATGGCAAGCTTTGTGCCAAGCTTGCTTCCTTTATCAAGGAGTAAAGTAGTAGCCCCTTGTTCAGCAGCTGCAATGGCCGCCATTAACCCGGATGGTCCTCCGCCGATGATCGTTACTTGGTAGCTCATGTCGTTCTTCCTTTCTTTTTAACCACTTAAAACAGATGTTTCCTTCTTATTTATGGTAAAATAGATCCGTTCGACTCTACAACATATTGAAGGTGAAAATAACATTATGTCGAAAATTTTAAAAGGTACAATGATTTTGACAGTCGCCTCATTCCTGTCAAAATTTTTAGGAATGATTTATACAGTCCCGTTTGAGGAAATGGTAGGTCCTGATGGGATGGAGCTCTATTTCTACGCTTATACACCATACAATATTTTATTAAGTTTATCTACACTTGGTGTACCTTTAGCTGTATCAAAGTTTGTCTCCAAATATAATTCGCTTGAGGATTATCAAACAGGACGTGAGATGTTAAAGTCTGGCATGCTGCTTATGGGACTTACAGGATTTGTTGCGTTTTTGATTACGTTTTTAGGCGCTGAACAAATTGCTATTCATAGTTTGTCGGATGAAGCTACGAATACTAAGGTAGCCGAGGTAACTATGGTTATTCGTATGATCAGCTTTGCCCTACTAATTATACCTTTAATGAGTATCATACGCGGATTTTTTCAAGGAAACGACTCAATGGCTCCCACCGGGATTTCTCAAGTCATTGAACAAATCGTGCGGATTATCTTTTTACTCGTTTCGGTATATATTGTACTTAATGTGATAGGCGGGGAGCTTTCAACAGCAATTGGTTTTTCCACTTTTGCGGCTTTCGTAGGTGGAGTTGCCTCATTCATTGTCCTGGTTGTGTTTTGGAAAAAGCGTAAACCCCATTTGGATAAGCTGGTAGAACAGCAGGAGTTTACGTATGATATTTCAAGAAAATCAATGTTTAAGGAACTGTTAGGTTATGCAGGCCCGTTTGTGTTAGTTGGAATAGCGACACCCCTGTATCAGCTAATTGATCAATTTACTTTCAAACAAGCAATGTATGAAGCTGGTCTCGGGCAAGATTCCGGGGAGGCAATATCAGCCATCCATGTGTTAAGTCATAAGTTGGTAATCATACCTGTAACATTAGGAATTGGTCTATCCCTTGCTTTACTACCGGCTATAACAAAGTCATACACAAAAAATTACATGGGACAGTTAAATCACCAAATCAACCAGGCATTACAGATTATAGCCCTGCTCATTTTGCCTGCAGTCGTAGGATTATCGGTTCTCGCTTATGAGGCCTATGGATCCTTTTATGGGGTAGATAGGGTGAGTTATTTTGGGGAATTGCTTAGATGGTATGCGCCCGTTGGATTATTCTTTGCATTATATACTGTAACATCGTCCATTCTACAAGGTATAAACCGGCAAAACTTCGCTGTGGTCAGTCTCGGTTCAGGACTTGCGATTAAGCTCCTCACAAACTCATGGTTTATCGTTATGTTCGGTGCAAAAGGATCAATTATTTCAACCGGATTGGCAGTCCTTGTCGCTGTAGCTTTAAATTTATGGCGAATTCACAGAGCGATTGATTTTTCATACAAGCAAGTATATAAAAGAAGCCTGCTTATCATCATCGTTACTACGATCATGGCTGCTGTCGTTTTTTTAATAAAATGGGCTATAGGCCTTCTGTGGGACCCGCTTGATAGCAGACTGGCTGCATTGTTTATATTATTGCTCAGTGCAGGAGTAGGAGGGATCCTTTATTTGTGGATGGCCTACCAAACAACATTGCTCGAGAGAATATTAGGAGGACGTGTACGGATACTTGATAAGTTTTTACGGCGCGGCCAAAGGGGGTAAGGTATGAGAATCGATAAATTGTTAGCAAATATGGGTTATGGCACACGAAAAAAAGTCAAAGGGCTGCTTAAGGGTGGAAATGTGAGAGTTAATGGTGAGCCAGAGAAGAGTCCTAAATCCCATGTAAATCCAAATGAAGATATGGTTACTGTCATGGGAGAAGAAGTAGACTATCGAGAATATATTTATTTAATGTTAAATAAACCGGGTGATTTAGTTTCCGCTACAAAGGATGCGAATGACACAACAGTTATTGATATTCTTCAAATAGAAGATCAAGTCTTCGAACCCTTTCCTATTGGCAGGTTAGATAAAGATACAGAGGGATTGCTCTTAATTACTAACGACGGCCAGCTGGCCCATCGTTTAACCACGCCAAAAAAGGATATTGGTAAAACGTATTATGCTGTTATAGCGGGTGAAGTAACAAAAAGTGATGTAGAAAAATTCGCTGAAGGTGTTACTCTTGATGACGGATATGTCACGAAACCTGCGAATCTCCACATTATACATTCAGCTGCTCAATCAGAAATAGAGCTGACGATAACAGAAGGTAAGTTCCACCAAGTGAAACGAATGTTTGAAGCAGTCGATAAACAGGTTACTTACTTAAAACGAATTCAGATAGGAAATTTGAAGCTGGATCCTGAACTTGAGTTAGGGGAATATAGAGAACTCACTGAAGAAGAACTTGATTATTTGCTCACCATTACTAATTTAGAATAGCAAAAAACACCCGGGATCTCCCCGGGTGTTCTATCATTAGATAAGAAATTGGTAAGCACATCTTTCTGCTTTTTCTATAGTTTATGAAATCTTGACTTTCTTTTCAGTTGTTGTCCACTTTCCACGGTGCGGGCTTGAAACAAGACCGTTGTATTCCAAAATGCTTAAGTCCCTTTGCATCGTTCGATCAGTTATACCGAACTCTTCAGCGAGCTGGTTAGTCGTAACGACCCCTTGGTCCTTAATATACAAGTAAACAGCCTTGATCCGATTTAGCATACGGGATGATGGATGATTCAAAAGACCACTCCTTATTATCATTCATTGGAATTCTCGCGGTGCTAGTGAATGTATGAAGTTATCTATATATTACAACAATGAGAACAAATCGGCTAGAAAAACGAGTTAAATTTACAGAGTTTTCATTATACTTTACATTAAAATAAAGAGGGGGCGCTACAATGATCATATTAAGAAAGTTCTTTCTAAAAATGTTGAAAGTAAATAACTATGTCTTGTTCGTAAGTAGTGCCTTATTGATAATCTTATCTTCAGTCCTTGTTGTTTATGTTGAGAATGATACGTTTCCTACCGTATTCGATGGCTTTTGGTGGGTAATGACAACCGTGACAACTGTAGGATATGGAGATTATTATCCTGTAACTGTAGCCGGTCGTGGCATAGCGATTATTTTGTACATATTTGGCATCGGCCTCATCGGAATTGTAATAGGTAAAATCATTGACGGACTTGCAGTATTTAGAAAAAAAAGGGTGGAGGGTGATATCGTGTTTAAAGGCAGGGATCATTTTATTATTATTGGCTGGTCGCAAAAGGCACGTTTTGCTGTTAATGAGATGGTGGCTACCCATAAAGATGTTGAAATCATTATCATTGACGAACTGGAAGAAGCACCAATATTAACGGAGAATATTCACTACATAAAAGGCAATGCATCAGAAGCGATAACCTTAGAAAAAGCATCCGTAGCAAGTGCACGCTCTGTCCTGATATTTGCAGATGATCACCTAACGAATGATCAAGTAACAGACGGAAAAACACTGCTGATTGCTTCCACCATCGAGTCGGTTGCTCCTAATGTTCACACCGTTGTAGAAGTTATGGAAGAGAAACATATTAAGAATTTTCAGCATGCACGCGTAGATGAATTTATTGTATCGAATGAAACGATTTCTTCACTCGCCGTTAGATCAGCCTTCAGGAAAGGGGTTTCAGAGATTTATAGTCAGCTGTTGAGACGTTCTGTAGGTGATGACCTTTATCATATCCCTGTACGCTCCTCATGGGGTACGTACCGTGATGCATTTCAGGAATTATTAAATGAAGGCGCAACACTGATTGCAGACCGGAGCGATCTTACCATCAACCGCCGCCTTGATGAGCAATTGCCTGCCGAGGCCGAATTGTACGTCGTTTGTGATGAGCCTACTTATGAAAAGATTATGAAAAAAGGTGGCTCCCTATGAACTTTAAATCATTAAGTCAACAATATGAATCAGAATATACTGAAAAGGTTTCACAACTATTACGTATTCCAAGTGTTTATGAAGAGAGTGCCGATTTTCCTTATGGTAAAGCCATTGATCAATCCTTCAAACGATGCTTAAGATTGCTGAAAAGGATGGTTTCGTAACAAAGAACGTTGATGGTCACGCCGGTCACATCGAGTTTGGACAAGGAGAGCAAATTCTCGGTATTCTCGGCCACCTGGATGTTGTACCATCAGGAGAAGGCTGGGAGACCGATCCTTTCACACCTGTCATTAAGGACGGAAACATCTATGCCCGAGGAACACAGGACGATAAAGGACCGGTCATGGCCGCCTATATCGCTATGAAACTGCTCAAAGATCAAGGCTTCAAGCCAAACAAACGCGTCCGGCTCATCGTTGGAACCGACGAAGAACGAGACTGGCAGGGCATCGAGCATTATTTTAAGCATGAAGATATGCCCGAGTTCGGTTTTTCCCCAGATGCCTCTTTTCCAGTTATTAATGCGGAAAAAGGGTTAGTAGATACCTATCTCACGTTCCCTGTATCCAAAGAATCACATGGTACTTGTGAGCTTCTGACGATTGAGAGTGGGGATCGCCTGAATATGGTTCCGTCCCATGCGATAGCGAAAATTAAAACGGCTGATGACATAGAGGAAGCATTCCAATCCTTCCTCCGAACAAAGGATGTTGAAGGAAAAGTAGATAGGCAAAATGATGAAATCACCATAACAGTTGAGGGGACACCAGCACATGGCAGTAAGCCAGAACAGGGTAAAAATGCGGCCCTCCTTTTGTTAGCTTTTTTACAAGAGCTCCCTCTTCCAAAAGCACACAAGCAAATCGTGACAAAGCTTCACCATCGATTTCATGATTTTACTGGGAAAGCTATAGGGTTGAATTACATGGATGAAGCTTCTGGCTCACTTACATTAAACGTAGGCTCACTCACTTGGAAAAAGGGAGAGAACTGCCGAGTAGGGTTAAATACACGTTATCCTGTGACTGTTGATGGAGAAACCGTGATTGATAAAATAAAACAATTTGCTGAACATGAGGGTGGATTGTTTGAACTTTACGATCACTTGCACGCTCTCTATGTAGAAGCTGATAATCCTTACGTACAAACATTATTATCTATTTATAATGAAGTAACAAATGAGGATGAAAAGGTGAAAGCTATAGGTGGCGCTACCTATGCACGGACACTTAAATCCGGTGTCGCTTATGGGGCTTTGTTCAAAGACAGCCCTGATACAGCCCATCAAAAAAATGAGCACGTACGAATAAAAGACATGATTAAGGCGATCTCCATCTACGCGGATTCCATCTACCGACTAACCAAATAACTTCTTGAAGTTCATATAAGAAAGATAAGCGTGCCACAGCGGTCAGTTATTCGGCTGTAGGAAATGGTTAGGGAATGCTTTTTGCGACGTTCTTATTGATGTTTGGAGTGTTCAAGGAATGTATGGCTTTTTCTCAATAATAAGTTTCTATAGGGATTGGCATAGTTGCAGTTATTCGTAATAGTCACCAGTTTCTATGAAAAGGAGTGTTGCGTGATGGCGACTAATCACTATTTTATCGGGGTCCCTTTACAAAAAGAAAAACAAGATGAGTTTGCAGATTTACAAAAGATACTACGGCAGGAGATGACTTATAAAACATGGACGCACCCTGAAGATTTTCATATTACGCTGAAATTTCTAGGTGCCTGCACAACGGAGCAACTGGCAGCCATCGAAAAGGAACTGCAAAAAAAATCGTGGCCTGACCCATTTGAACTAGAGCTCGGACCTGCAGCTTCTTTTGGAAAGAAGGACCAACCAAGGGTCTTTCATCTATCAGTTAAAGAAGCCTCTCCCTTGGCAAGAATTAAAAAAGAGATTGAGCAACTTTGTGAACAGGTGGGTTTTGAGAAAGAAGATAGAACGTATAAGCCGCATATTACCTTGGCGAAAAAGTGGGTTAGCGGACTGTCTCCTTTGTCGGCTGAGAAGGTTAATGACCACTTTTTAAAAACCTATTCTATGGACGTTGATCGTTTTTGCCTCTATCAAATTCACCCGCAGCAATCCCCTAAGTATGAGGTTGTATGCGAAGTAAACCTGTATAGTGGAGGTGAAGCCTAAATGGCTCAGTTAATTAAACTGCAGGACTATATTTCGAGGTACGAAACGAATATGTACCAATATCCCAGCAAATATATTCGTCTAAAGCAGGAAAATTGGACGAAAATAAAGCAACTGTGGGAGCAAGGGGAGCTGCAAGGGCGCGAGAAGAAGAAGGAAATTCCTTTAGAGGAAGATAGAAAGGATAAACCCTGGCTTCGTTTTTTAAGGAAGAGACAAGTAGAGCATCATGTCGAAGCTATCGAAGAAGAAGCGTGGACACCGACAACGATGCTTGAACTAAAACAGTATTTTCTTGATGGGCTGCTCCCTTTCCAAATCAAATGGGCTACCACGACATTGCAAAAGAAATCGTTTGTTGATGGATCTATACATGAGGATGAAAACTTAAAGTTATTTTTGCAACGCCTGCCTGATACTTTTTTGGTTATGTATCATCCCATTGTTGAAATCAAGACGGTTCCAGTGGAGGCGGAGGTCATCTTAATTGGCCCACACGAAATTGAAATCATTTCTGTCTTAGATGTGCCGGACGTTACGACTATATATCCTTCTAGTGAATCTAGCTGGCATGTAGAGAAAAGAGGGATTCGTACCAAGATGTTCAGCCCAATGCATGGGTTAAAAAGAACAGAGACGTTTGTGAAAAGTGTCTTGCGGTCGTATGATCTTGATTTTCCTTTCCGTAAAGTAGTTTTGGCACCTTCACATTCATTTGATGGACCAAAAGCATCTTATTTAACAAGTTACATAGATAAAGCATCCTACACTGGATGGTTAGAAGAGAAAAGGAAGCTGAGTTCCCCTTTGAAACACAATCAATTGAAAGTGGCAGATTTACTCATCCGCCATACAAAAACACTAGCAGTGAAAAGGCCCGAATGGGAACTGGATGATTCTAAGAATCAATTATAAGAATAGCACATATAAAAATTGGAGCTGTTTCTTCTCTTGATCAGCCAGCATGGAAAGTGAAAGAGTGTGATTTAAAAAGCTGAACAAGAACGTATTATTTAAAACTTAATAAGATATTCCTTGAAAGCTGACTGGCTTTTGCGTTAATCTATTAAAAGGTGTCTTATTGTTGAGATAGTAACGAACTATAAAATTCTTGTTATATAGGATATATTGATAGAAGATGAAAACGTAATCCATCACAGGAAGATTTGAGGAATTGAAGGTGAACTGGTTGGAGCACATATTAGGAAACAATTGGACAATTACACCTGCTGGAGGTTCCACAGGTGAAGCATATTATGCCCAGAACGAAGGGAAACGTTTATTTTTAAAGCGTAACTCTTCACCTTTTCTTGCTGTTCTTTCTGCTGAAGGAATTGTACCTAAGCTAATTTGGACGAAGAGGTTAGAGAACGGGGATGTAATCACAGCCCAGGATTGGCTTGAGGGTCGAGAGTTGAATACAGAAGAGATGAAGCATCCAAGGGTTGCCGAGTTGCTTAGTAAAATCCACCATTCCTCCGAATTATTGGATATGCTTATGAGACTAGGTAAACATCCACTTACCCCCAAGAAGTTTTAAAAGATATTATCGAAAATCAAAAGATATTAGGACAAGTAGAACCCGGGATTGAAATGCATCAAGCCATTTCATATCTAGAAAAACATGTCCTTGAAGTGGAATTTAATTATCATGTCGTATGCCATTGTGATACGAATCATAATAATTGGCTGCTATCATCTAGAGACCAACTTTATTTGGTCGATTGGGACAATGCGATGGTGGCCGACCCAGCATTAGATCTTGGTATGCTGTTATATTCCTACATCCCAGAGGAAGACTGGAACAAATGGCTCCATCAATATGGCGTGAAGCCAAGTTCGCATTTATTTAAACGAATGACTTGGTATGCCGTTTCTCAGGCTTTGGCTTTTATTCAATGGCATATGATGCGGGGAGAATATCAGGAAGCTGAAAATAGAATGGGCAGGCTGAAACAAATGATGATCCGTTATCAAATTATTTCTGCCTAGAAGGACTTGTACTAGAACTCCTGGTGTAAGTCCTTCTACAGTCTTTATAGAGTAAAAAAGACGTTGCCGGCATGCCGGACAACGTCTTTTTGAATTAACTATTTACTGAGAAAGAGCTGAATATTTCAGTTTCTTTTCACGTACTTCTGAGCTCATTTTTTCGTTTAGCTTTTCAAATGGGTATATAAATAAAGCGTATCCTGCAAATAGTACAGAGAACGTGGCAAGTACAGTCATTTCAATAATTCCGCGAATTAGATTCATTAATTCATACTCACTCCTATGCCGTTTTTTGAGTTTCCAGTTCAAGCTCATATCATGTTTACAATCATATAGCAGGAAGCGCTTACAACCCAACAGTCGATTTTCTTGATATAACAGATTGTGGCCGAGTAAGTCATGGTGGTCTAAATATATCTGTTATATAATCACTATTATAGCTATATAAGCTTACATACACTTGTTTTCTTCATAATCATAAAAAACTTTAACAACACCTCTTTTTCATGGTAAGCTTTTAACGGATAATAAGGAGGAATTTCTACAAATGCGTTTAAGACATAAACCATGGGCGGATGACTATATGGATGAAAACAGTCATATTGTTGTTCGAAACCCATTTGATTGGAAAGGCAAGTGGAATGAAGCATTTAATAGAGTCCAGCCATTGCATTTAGAGATAGGTTCAGGGAAAGGACAATTTATTGCCGGGATGGGCAAGCAGCACCCTGAGGTTAATTTTATAGGTCTTGAGCGTGTCAAAAGTGTAATCGTAGGTGCGTTAAAGAAGGTCCTTGATGCGGAAACGGAAAATATACGGCTGATAAACGAGGATGCACAGGACTTACGTGATCTTTTTGCTACAAATGAAATTGATCACATTTATTTGAATTTCTCTGATCCATGGCCGAAAAGCCGTCACGAGAAAAGAAGATTGACGTTCCACGCTTTCTTAGACCAGTATAAAGATGTGTTAAAACAGGGCGGAGCGGTGACACTTAAAACGGATAACCGTGGACTGTTTGAGTACTCTCTTGCAAGCTTCTCACAATACGGCATGACTTTAGAGGATGTCTCCTTAGATCTCCATGCATTAGAGGATCCCCTGAATGTACAAACTGAATATGAGGAGAAATTCTCTGCTAAAGGACAGCCGATTTATCGTTGCACAGCTCGTTTTAATTCATGGTAACGTTTTCAATAATTACCTCCCCTATGATAGAATAGCTTCAGAACGAAGTGGAGGAGGAGAATGTTTTGGAAACAATGAAAATTGGCAGAGCTAAATTGACGTGGTTAAATGGCGGAGTCACTCATATGGATGGCGGAGCAATGTTTGGTGTCGTTCCTAAGCCACTATGGAGTCGCAAATATCCTGTAAATGATAAAAACCAAATTGAACTTCGGACTGATCCGATTTTACTTCAAGTCGATGGGAAAAATTTAATCATTGATTCCGGTATAGGTAATGGTAAGTTTACCGATAAGCAAAAACGAAATTATGGGGTTTTTGAAGAGTCAAATATTGACCAAAGCCTAGCAGGACTGGATTTAACTCGTGCCGATATTGATCTTGTGTTAATGACCCATTTACATTTTGATCATGCGTGTGGTTTGACAGCGTGGGATCAGGAGCAACTTGTTCCAGCTTTTCCGAATGCGAAGATTTATACGAATGAAACCGAATGGCAGGAAATGAAGAATCCGAACATTCGATCTAGAAATACGTACTGGGAAGCGAACTGGAAACCAGTAGAATCACTTGTACATACATTTTCGGATTCTATTGACGTTTTGCCAGGCTTACAAATGATTCATACGAGCGGTCATAGTGACGGACATTCCATTATTGTCTTTGAAGATGGAGAGGAGACGTTTATTCATATGGCAGACATCATGCCTACCCATGCTCACCAAAATGTTCTTTGGGCCCTTGCCTATGATGACTATCCAGTTACATCTGTTCATGAAAAGAAGAAATGGATGGAGTATGGATATGGGAAAGAGGCATGGTATGTCTTTTACCATGATGCCCATTACCGTGCACTGAAATTTGATCAGCATGGGGAAGTAGTCGACAAAACAGATAGAACGGCACGTGCCTATGAATAAAAGAAATCCCTGCACTAAATAATAATAATTAGTGCAGGGTTTCTAAGTTATAGCTTTAGGCAGATACTATGCAGTTTCTTCTGCTACATCAATGATTGTTCCTGTTTCGGAGTCAATGAAAAATTCGTATTGGGAGGTTTCACCATCTTGGTTTTTAGAAATCCCGCCACGATAAACTTCATAGTTGATTCCATTTTTGTTGAGTTCTTCGGGCTTCATGTAAATCCATGAACCGCTAATAGGTCCTTGCTTTTTGAATGCTTCCTTAGCAATTTTTAAAGCTTTTTCAGGAGTGACGCCCTGTTTGTTTGCCACTTGTTCTTTCACGACATAACCAGCAAATGCTCCAACACCTGCAGCTATTGCAACCTTTTTCCAATTCATAGTTCACTCACCTCAAATCTTTATTCTGTTACCCAGTATACTAGAATTTCTTTCTAAAAGGAAATCATAAAAAGAAAAAAACTGATTTGTAGAAACGTTCGCACTTTTTCGTTAAACTATAGTATAGACAATTAAAAAGGAGAGGTACATAACATGAATCAAGAGACACAGGATCTGTTTAAGACACTTACTGAACTTCCGGGCGCACCTGGCAATGAACATCACGTACGCCATTTTATGAAAAAGGAATTGGAAAGTTATTCAGATGAAATCATACAGGATCGTTTAGGCGGCGTCTTTGGTGTGCGCCATGGAAAAGGACCTAAGGTGATGGTTGCGGGTCATATGGATGAAGTAGGTTTCATGGTGACACAAATTACTAAAAACGGGATGATTCGCTTTCAGCCATTAGGTGGCTGGTGGAGCCAGGTATTACTTGCACAGCGAGTCCAGGTGCTGACGGATAAAGGTCCTGTCGTCGGTGTGATCGGATCGATTCCTCCTCATAACTTAACACCAGAGCAACGGAAAAAGCCGATGGAAATGAAAAATATGCTCATCGATATTGGGGCAGATGATAAAGATGATGCGGAGGCGATTGGCATTAAGCCAGGTCAGTCGATTCTGCCTATTTGTCCGTTTACGCCGATGGCCAATGACAAAAAAATTCTAGCGAAAGCCTGGGATAATCGCTACGGCTGTGGTCTAGCTATAGAATTATTGAAAGAGCTAAAAGGAGAGAAATTATCCAACCAGTTGTATTCCGGAGCAACTGTACAAGAGGAAGTTGGATTACGCGGTGCCCAGGTAGCTTCTCAAATGATCGATCCTGATATTTTCTACGCCCTCGATGCCTCTCCAGCTAACGATATGAGCGGCGATGATAAAGAATTTGGTCAATTAGGCAAAGGAGCGCTTTTACGTATTCTTGATAAATCGATGGTGACGCATCGTGGGATGAGGGAATTCGTTCTCGATACTGCCGAAACAAACGATATCCCCTATCAGTATTTTGTGTCCCAAGGGGGAACAGATGCAGGTCGTGTTCATACAACGAATAATGGTGTTCCATCGGCTGTTGTCGGGATTTGTTCAAGGTATATCCATACCTCTTCCTCTATGATTCATATTGATGATTATGCAGCCGCAAAAGAGCTGATTGTAAAACTTGTGAAATCAACCGATCAAAATACGGTTGATTTAATTAGATCAAATGTATAACAGTTAACTAGCATAAAGCCGCACCTGGCTCGTATTTTACTTGGTGTGGCTTTGTGCTATCCTAGAAAATGAAACTTTTTAATGAGGAAGGTGTCATCACCTGTGAGAATTTATATAGGTTCACTCAACCCGACAAAGATCGATTCTGTAAAGCAGATTTTTATAGATGATGAAGTCGTTGGGGTTGAAGCACAATCTAAGGTTGCTGCTCAACCTTTTTCTGATCAAGAGACATTAGAAGGGGCAGTTAATCGCGCACGCGAATGCGCAGCTATAAAGAAAAGTGACATTGGCATCGGTTTAGAAGGCGGTGTGATGGAAATAGAAGATGAGCTGTATCTTTGTAACTGGGGAGCCCTTATTGATCAAAAAGAAAATGTTTATAAAGCTAGCGGTGCACGTTTACCACTCCCTGATGAAATTAAAAAAGGATTACAAACAGGCAGAGAGCTTGGTGATTTAATCGATGCTTACACACAGAAAACGGACGTAAGAAAACATGAAGGCGCAATTGGTGTTTTCACAGAAGGTTTAGTGCAGCGCGAGGAAATGTTTAAACATGTAGTGAAACTGTTAAAAGGTCAATGGTTGTGTAATCGATCTTAAAAACATCCTCTTTGTTAAAGAAGGGATGTTCTTTTTATAGAATAAAGGCTATAACTTCTTCTCAATTAGTGGATTTAAGTTGATCATAGGATTACGATTTAGTTTAAAAACGAAATGACCTAAACTATACAATATAAGGAGCCTAAAAATGAATGAGAAAGAACTTGAAATCGTAAAGAGCACGAACAAGAAGTCGAAACCACAAACGGATCAGATTTCTTTTGGTAAAACATTTACGGACCACATGTTTATCATGGATTATGAAGCTGATATAGGGTGGAATAACCCTCGTATTGTTCCCTATGAGCCGATAACTTTAGATCCTGCCTCCATGATTTTTCATTATGGGCAAACTGTATTTGAAGGTTTGAAAGCCTATCGCTCAGAAGACAATCGTATTCTATTGTTTAGGCCCGATAAGAATTTGCAAAGACTCAATCTTTCAAGTGAGCGACTGAGTATCCCAGCTATCGATGAAGAAAGCGTTATGAATTATCTTAAGCAGTTGGTTAGTCTTGAGCAAGATTGGATTCCGACAACAGAAGGAACTTCCCTTTATATACGTCCATTTATTATCGCAACCGAAACGAACCTTTCTGTAGCACCTTCGCAATCTTATAAATTTATGATTATTCTCTCGCCTGTTGGTTCTTACTTTTCCGGGGGCATAAAACCTGTCAGTATCAATGTAGAGGAGCAATTTACCAGAGCTGTGAAAGGTGGTACGGGTACCGCAAAGACAGCAGGAAATTATTCGTCTGGTTACCAAGCGCAAGCTAAAGCAAAAAATGAAGGAAATGCGGATGTTTTATGGTTAGATGGTCTGGAGAAAAGATACATCGAGGAAGTCGGCAGTATGAATATCTTTTTCAAAATCAACGGAGAAGTCGTAACCCCAGAATTAAACGGAAGTATTTTGAATGGGATTACTAGGATGTCGATCATTGAAGTACTCAACGAGTGGGAAATACCAGTTGTCGAAAGAAAAATATCTATCGAAGAATTGTATCAGGCATATGCAGATGGAGAGTTGGAAGAAGCATTTGGCGCTGGAACGGCCGCTGTTATTTCTCCTGTTGGAGAGCTGAACTGGTTAGGGCGAAAAATGGTAATAAACAATAATCAGATAGGGGCGTTATCTAAAAAGTTGTATGATGAGATTACAGGGATCCAAACTGGAAAACTAGTAGATAGTCACCAATGGATATTAGAAGTGTAATAGAAGATAGAGAGATCATCAAACAGTTTGATGATCTCTTTAAGGGATTAGATGTAAGTTTGAGAAGTTTCATTTGATTGGATGACGCTGCTGAATAACACTTGGTTTTCAGAAAACATTCATGCCATAGGGTTTTAGACGGTTGAAGTGATTAGTCCCTGGTACAGAGAGAAGGATTATTGTTATGAAAATCAGTATTTTAGATCAATCTCCCATTTCAGCTGGAACAACTGCCGGGCAGGCATTACAAGAATCCATGAAACTTGCGCAAATTGGGGAAGAGTTAGGCTATACTCGTTATTGGATCGCTGAACACCATGATATATCAGGACTTTCCTGCTCCGCTCCTGAGGTAATGCTTGCGTACATTGGTGGAAAAACAAGCCATATTCGACTTGGTGCTGGGGCTGTTTTACTTCCACACTATAGACCCTATAGAATTGCAGAAACGTATAATATGCTGACAACTTTATTTCCAGAACGCGTTGATTTAGGAATTGGCAGGGCACCGGGAGGATCTGCTGAAGCAGCCATAGCTCTTTCAAATAACTTTTTGGAACAAGTTCGAAAAATGCCTGAGACATTCAAAGAGCTTAGTCATTTTTTATATAATGATTTTCCCTCAGATCAGATGTATTCAAAAATATCTGCGTCCCCTCTTCCAGCCGTGCCACCTGAACTTTGGATGCTTGGGACGAGTGAAAAAAGTGCAGTACTTGCAGCTGAAAATGGAACAGCTTACGCATTTGGGCAATTTATGGTCGATAAATCTGACGCAAGCATCTTGAAAACCTATAGCAACCACTTTAAGTCCAGAGGCAGATTAAAACAGCCTAAATCGATTCTTGCAGTTTCTGTTGTCTGTTCAGAAACAACAGAAAGAGCAGAAGAACTGGCCCTAAGCACTCAGCTGTGGAATATCCAACATGCAAAGGGTGAAGGCAGTAAAGGGGTTCCTTCAGTGGAAGAAGCCAAACAGTATTCTTTTACTAGCTATGAACAAGATAAAATTGATGATATGAGAAGGAGAATGGTGATTGGGAATCCACAAGAGGTCAAGCAAAAACTTTTTGATTTAAAAATGCGGTACCAAGCGGATGAAATAATGATGATCACTATCACGCATAGTTATGAGGAGCGTATTGAATCTTATCGACTTATTGCTAATGAACTTTTGGCTAAACACGGATGAGCCTTCTTAGCTAACATAGGTGAGTAAAATTAAATGGTTATTAGTCCATTTTAAGAGTTGTTTTGGGAGTATCGGGATATTTGTGCAAAAGGCTCCTTTTTTAGGGCTCCCTTGTTCAAAGATATCCCTTTATGCAAATTTGTTACTATAGAAGTAAACAAACAAGGGTAGTTACCCTTGTTTGTTTATTTGCTAACGATCTTCATGTTTCCAAGTTGTTTCTTCACCACTAACAGGACAGACTGGGAACTCCTCGTTTTCATTAAATCTGACTCTTTCCCCAGACTGACATAAGTATTCCCCTTTTTCGGGTACACCTTGTCCGGTTCTGTATTCGCGATAATCATCATCCACGATCTCTACACCCCCATTTTTAAAAATTCCATCCTTATCGTTTCCAAAAAAAAAGCTTTTCACTCTTCCAGTTTCATCTTCAAAGGTGTATTAACGTAAATAGTTTTCGATAAGGTTTATTATTTAACATTCAGACATCATCTATAAATACAGGAGATCTAGGGGTTGGTATAATGAAACTATTAAATACATTGAAGGGAAATATGCAGAGTGAAATAATCGTGTTAGAGTTTTATCGTATGGAATGTGAGGTAATAGGATGTTCATTCATATTCACCTGGTGACAGTTATCGTGATCATTTCTCTAGTGATCATAGTGAATCATTTATATAGCGGACAAAAGAAGAAGGCAGCGACTATCTTGCATCATACTTTACGCTTTCTTTACATCGTGGCGATTTTATCAGGCGGTTTCTCTCTTGGCATGCGGCCTGTGTCTCTGGGAAGCTTATTTAAAGTATTTCTAGGTGTCGGGAGCATTGGTTTAATAGAAGTGTACTTTATGCATAAAGTAAAGGGGGATACACCGCAATTCTTGCCGGTCTTCTTTGTTATCTTTTTGTCGCTTACAGTCGTTATGGGGTTATTTCTGCCGCTCGGTATTTCCCTTTTTTAACCACTTTGTTGAAAAAAGCCTTGGGGAACGGGGAACGGGAAACTTACTGGCGATGAAAATTATTAACAAAATTAATTGAATTTGTACCTAATACTGTGAGGAGAGATCGCATGAAGAACGTTATTGTTTCTTGGAGTGGTGGTAAAGATAGTGCATTTGCAATCTATGACTTAATGAAAAATGATAATTATCACATTAAAGGTTTATTAGCAACTACCTCTGAAGGAAGCGGGCGTCTCCCAATGCATGAAGTAAAGAGGGAATTTATTCATGCACAGGCTGAGTCCCTGAGAATACCTCTATACGAAGTGAAGCTGCCTTCAAGGGTTGGCAACAGTGATTACGAGCAAGCGCTTAAGCAACAGTTTGATCTATTCAAAGAACAGGGAGTCCAAACTATCGTTTATGCGGACTTGTTCCTTGAGGATATAAAAGAATATCGAGATCAGCTTCTTTCTAATTCAGGAATGGAAGGATTTTATCCATTATGGGAGAGGGAGACGTTAACCGTCGCAAGGAAGTTTATTTCCGAGGGGTTTAAGGCAATTGTGACTACTGTAGACTCTGACAAACTTCCAACTGAAATGGCGGGTCAGCCTTTTGACGAGGAATTCCTTAGTTCCCTTCCTAAAGACGTCGACCCATGTGGTGAAAATGGAGAGTTCCATACGTTTGTTTTTGATGGACCGATTTATAACGAACTGATTCCTGTAACCCCAGGGGTACCTTTTCAAACACGCTCAGGACGATTTGTGCATGTGGAGTTAATCAAGCAATAAATCTATTAATTTAATATTTTGTATTTAAGAGACCTATCCTCATCCTTCAGCAGGAATTGTAAGGCTTTGAATAGAAGTAATTATAGAAGGCCGGGATTTCGCTTTTAATGGGGCACTATCTTTTACCCATACGTGAAGTTTTGCGTTAAAAAATAACGGAATATTCAAACAAATTTCTAGAAGGAGTTGTAGCATATGTTTTCTTCCTTAACCCCACTTGATTGGAAACGCAGGGCGGTGAAATATTATCCTGAAAAAACTGCAGTTATCGATGGAGAAAAGCGGTTTACGTACAAGGAATTTGGAGAACGTTCGGACCAACTCTCGGTTGCATTACATGTAGCAGGTATCCGAGCGGGCGATCACATTGCGGTAATGATGCCTAACACTCATTATATGTTGGAATGTTTTTATGGGATCTGCCAACTTGGTGCTACAATGGTACCTTTAAATTATCGATTATCAGCAGAGGATTTAGAGTACATCATCAATCATAGTGACTCAAAAATGTTAATTGTCGATGAAGAATTTAGTGGACCGATTGAGGAAATCGAGGATAAGCTTTCCCTGGAACAGATTGTGATTGTTTCTGTGGCAGAACAAAAGACCTCCTTAAAAGGGGTGGATTATGAGGCA
The DNA here is from genome assembly GCF_022921115.1 of Halobacillus amylolyticus. Lineage (NCBI taxonomy): Bacteria > Bacillati > Bacillota > Bacilli > Caryophanales > Bacillaceae > Halobacillus > Halobacillus amylolyticus. The sequence goes on from NZ_CP095075.1 coordinate 4,063,240, forward strand.
TTTCTCCAACATGCTCCGGAAAGTACCGCTCCACCTGAAGTGGAAATAGATGAAAATCAGCTTTTAACATTGAATTATACTAGTGGGACGACATCGAAGCCAAAAGGTGTGATGTTAAACCACCGCAGTAATTACCTTAACTCGGCAAATTTTATGTATCACCTTGGTGTCAGCCATGACGATGTTTATCTTCATACGTTACCGATGTTTCACGCAAACGGCTGGGGTGGCGTCTGGGCTATTACAGCTGCTGGCGCGACCCATGTATGTTTGAGAAAGGTGGATCCTTCATTGATCCTCAGCTTGTTCGAAAGGGAGAATATCTCACTGTTATGTGGCGCTCCGACTGTTATTAATATGCTCGTGAATGATCCCAAGGCAAAAGAAACGGAGATCAAAACACGCCCGCGCATGGCGACAGCAGGAGCCCCTCCAGCTGCTGCCCTCATTCAAAAAGCACAGGAAACTCTTGGATTGAATATGATCCATGTCTACGGTCTGACGGAAACTTCACCATTCATTCTTTATTGTGAGTGGAAAAAAGAATTGGATTCAAAGTCGGCAGATGAACAGGCAGCTATAAAGGCAAGACAAGGAATTGAGTTAGCTTTTAACGGAGAAACGAAGGTTGTCCACCCAGACGGGGAGGAGGTTGCTTGGGACGGCAAGGAATTAGGAGAAATCATTACCCGCGGGAATGTAGTGATGGATGGATATTACAAGGATCCGGAGAAGACTGAAGCGGCAATTAGAGAAGGATGGTTCTATACCGGTGATTTGGCAGTGACCCATCCAGATGGATATATTGAAATACGAGACCGTGCCAAGGACTTGATCATATCCGGAGGAGAAAACATTTCTTCCACAGAGGTCGAAGGAGTGTTGTATAAACATCCGGATGTGCTAGAAGTAGCTGTTATTGCCATTCCTGACGATAAATGGGGTGAAACTCCAAAGGCAACTATTGTCCTGCACGCCAATGCGAACGTGAGTGAAGAGGAGATTATTAGCTATTGCCGATCCGAAATGGCTCATTTTAAAGCACCTAGGGAAGTTGAGTTTGTAGAGTCTTTACCAAAAACAGCTACCGGTAAACTACAAAAATATCGTTTGAGGGAAATGCACTGGGGAGGGCCAAAGAAAGTAAATTAAAATTAATGAATCTCGAAGGACTTAGGTAATTTATAGAGATATGCAAACCCCTTGGCTTCGAATGATTCAGACAATAATAATTGCAGGGCTACCTGTTGTCGATAATCAATTGAGTGCAGGTAGCTTAATTTTTTCTTTTCTTAATGGTTTCAAAGTTTTGATGGATTTTCGGGAGAGGTGAGATCAGATTGTTAAATTCTATGAAAGTGCTAGACTTTTCCAAATTATTACCTGGTCCATACGCGACGATGATGCTGGCTGATTTGGGCGCGGAGATCTTACGAGTAGAATCACCTGATTTACCGGATTTTATTAGACAGCTTGAACCATTGGATGGTGAGGATTCGGCGACACATCAACATTTGAATCGCTCTAAGAAATCTATTAGCCTGAATCTGAAAAAACGAGAAGCGGTTGAGTTAGTTAAGCAGCTAGTTAAAGATTATGATATTGTCCTGGAACAGTTTCGCCCCGGTGTAATGGAACGGCTTGGGTTAGACTACGAAACGCTTAGGGAAGCGAATCCAAAGCTAATTTATTGTTCACTCACAGGTTACGGTCAGACAGGTCCGTATCGAGATCGCCCAGGACATGATAATAATTATCTTTCAGTTGCAGGAATAGCCGAATATTCAGCACGCAAAAACGAGCGTCCTGCTCCAATGGGAATACAGATTGCGGATATAGCAGGTGGGTCTTTACATAGTGTCATTGCTATCTTGACAGCAGTAATCCACCGTGGGTCCACCGGAGAGGGACAATACATTGATCTTAGTATGACGGATTCATCTTTTGCATTAAATGCAATGTTTGGTCCAGGCTATTTATCAAGTGGTGGGGTTGAGCCAAAACCTGAAGGAACAGAACTGAATGGTGGAACCTTTTATGACTACTATAAAACGATGGATGGGCGTTATTTTTCAGTGGGAAGCCTCGAACCCCCTTTTAGAAAAAGATTGTGCAAAGGATTGGGTATTTCTCATCTGATTGACCTAGCAGAAGGTACAGGGTCTGAAGAAAAACGGCTTTTTAAAGAAGCAGTTAGAGAAGCGTTTCTGGAAAAAACCTATGATGAATGGGTTGCTATTTTTAAAGACATCGAGGCCTGTGTAGAACCTGTACTTAAATTTTCCGAGGCTATTGAACACCCACAAATAAAGGCAAGAAATATGATTGTAGACGTCCCTAAATCTGATGGGACATTCCAAAGACAAATCGCATCCCCAATTAAGTCAACTGCTTATAAGCAGAAATACAAATCCATTGGCGGGAAGCGAGGGGAAAATACAGTAGAAATACTTCGGGAAATAGGTTTAACCAAGGAAAAAATAAATGAATTGATCGACAAAGACTTGTTCGGATTAGTAAAGGAACATCGTTGACTTGATCAAGAATCAGATTTAATCTGATTCTCAATTTAATGACGAAGTTGGTGAATTACAGGTGCCAATATGAAAAAATGGTCCGTGCAATTAGACCCTTAAATGTAATATATGCTGTGGACCTTTTTTCCCGACAAGGATCTCGTTGTTATCAATAAAACCAACTTTCTTATATAAACTTATAGCCGGTTTATTTCTTTCATTAACACCTAAAACGACCTCATTAATATGATGAAGATGATTAAGTATAAATGCTGGTAATAAATTTAGTCCCTTTTTGGCATACCCTTTACCTTGATATCTTGAATCTATTGAGAAACAAGTTAGCAGTCTAGCTTGAAGATTGTTCGTATATTTGAACAGTTTGCCTCCATCTTCTAACGCAAAATAACCTACTGGCCTATCTTCATTTACTATGAGAATATGATGGGTACTTTCCGAGAGGGCTGGGTCAGTTATTTTCTCTATAGGATAACGGGTAAATTGTAGTTGTTGCTTGGGAAGATAGAAGCTTGCAACAGCCTGCTCGTAGTCAGTAGTGTATTCAGTTAACTTCAGTAGATTATTTTTTAAAGTAGTAGCCATAGAATTCATCCTCTTTTCTAAAGTTTACTTTTAATACCGAAAAGAAAACGAAAGCATCCTCCTATCAATATCACCGACGGGGGATGCTTCGTTTCTAATTTCAAAGGAGATGTTGCTTCAATTATTCATAAACGTAGGCTAGCACTTCTAAAGCTTGTTCAACCGTTTCCACAGTAATGGTAGCCTGGTTGGATAACTCTTTTAATGGGTGGATAAGGGACGCGGGTCTAATTAGGATTAATGGTTTACTCGCTTGTATAGCAAGACTTGCATCCATTGCCGTATTCCACTGTTTATAATCCTCACCGAATAAGGCAATTACAGCATCTGCCTTAGATAATAAAAGTTTTGTTCTGAAGTTATTAACACTTGAAGCAGCATCATCCCTATAAAGCTTCCCAGGTTGTTCACCGAGGATGTCTTCACCTATACTGTCAGATCGTGCATGATTTTCCTGTGGTCCAACAAAGTCAATCGGCATGCTTTCTTTCTTGGCTTTTTCCTTAATCTCATCGCGCCAATTGTCATGAATTTGTCCAGCTAAATACACAGTTAGTTCCATAAAACCCCTCCTAATCTTAGTATCTAGTTCTAGTATGTTACTAAACATGGTTTTCTGTCCAGAATTCGAGCTTATATTGGATAATTTTGATACTTGTTAAAATGATAGGGCATAGTATTATATGATTAGACAAAAAAAGACACTGGGGGAAATGTAACATGTATTTTAGGAAGGGGATGCTTTTCTTTCTTTTAACGCTGCTTCTAGGCTTTTCTAGCGGATGTGGTAAGATGTTATCCGAAAAAGAAGCGATTTTTCAAACAAAAGAAGCTTCTGAGGAAGCATTTAAACATAGTGATGTTAAACCAAATTTCAATGGCCAGGCACTTTCATTGTATTTACCGACTTCCATGGAAATTAAAGAACAGACGAATAATAATATGATCCTAACTGGAGGTGATAACCAGACGTACATTCTTTTCTTTAATTTAATGGAAAACCAAACGAGCCGCTTAAATTATAAAGTTGCTTCATCAAAGGAAAATAACTTGTTGCTAGAATCCTATAGAGATGACAGCCGTTTTAGCTATGTGCGCGTGCTGCCTGTAAATGATTCGAATGAATATGAGCTTCAAGTTAGTGTTGGTGGAGTAAAGATTACGACATATGCCGAAAAAGGGGAACTAGCCTCTGACTCAGAAAAAATGATGGACATCGTAAATTCTGTTCAGTATTCAGGGAGTCTTGTTCGAGAATAAGAAAGCCCGCTCGGCGGAGCGGGCTTTCTCTTACGAAGACATTCTGTCATCGTTGTATGGTATTTCTTCCTCTTCCTTTAAATCCTTATTTTCCTTGAAATTTAAGGAATCTACTTCTTGGTTATATTCACCCATACCTTCAACCACTTCTTCTTCACCAATTAAGTTGTCAAGCTTAGTTTCCTCGTTATCGTTTATTACCTCCCAATTCTCATTTATTGTAAATTGACTTACTTCCGAAGACAACTCTTGTGAGAGAGCTTGTAGATCAGTAGCTGCTTGATGAACTTGACTAATGGATTGCAGCTGGTTTTCACTTGAAGCAGCCACTTCTTCAGCTGTTGCGACAGCCTCCTCTGAGATAATACTAATATCATGAAGCTTTTGTTTTACATCCTCGTTCACGCTGTCAACACCATTTACAGCTTGTTTAACTTGGTTAATTTGATGGTTCATATCCTGTACGTGTGTAGATATGTGATGAAAGGCTTCTTTGGTTTGAACGACGGCGTTATTTTGTGAAGATTGATAGTCATCAAATTGCCTTGCATCCGTAGAAAGTTTAGACATTTGTTTGGACATATTCAGAACAAGCTCGTGAATTCTTCCAGCTTCTTGTTTGGACCGTTCCGATAGCTTTCTTACTTCATCTGCAACAACAGCAAACCCTCTCCCAGCTTCACCTGCCCGAGCTGATTCAATTGCCGCATTGAGTGCTAACAAATCGGTACTGTCCGCAATGTCCTCAATTGTAGCAACAATTTTATTTACTTCTTGTGACTGCTTGGAGGCCGATTGTACTTCACTTGACATATGTGAAGCCAGTTCAATAAACGAATTAGAGGTTTGTTCAAGTTGATCTACAGTTTTTAAGCCTTCGATACCAACTTGATCAGCCTTGTGTAATCGATCGTTAATATCTCCTGTTGCCTGTTTTGTGTTTACAATAGCTTCAGACACATGTTCGATCAGTTTTGTCGTTTCTTCAATTTTTTGGGCCTGGTTTTGTGATCCTGCAGCTACCTGGTTAATCGCGTCATTAACTTCCTGTGCTTGTGTCGCTGTTTGGTCAGATACTGACGTTAAGTGGTCTGAAGAGTTATTTAAAATACCTGACGCTTCGAGAACTTTACAAACAGAACGTTCCATTTTTTCTGCCATTACATTAAATTGGTGACCAAGCTCAGCCATTTCATCCTTGGATTTCAGACTTATTCGGTGGGAGAGGTCCCCGTCTCCAATTATCATTGCGCTTTCTTTAAGAGTTGTCATCGATTTTGTAATGGAGCGGACTAAGAGGGAGCCTGTAACTAGAGTAATCAATAAAGCCACCCCACCGATAATAAACAATAAAGTCAAAATGAAATTCTTCATTGAATTTTGCTCTGTCAGAATTTCTCCATTAATACCTTCTGTTAAAGCGATGACTTGGTTAACGTGGTTAGAGACATCAGCAGCAATTTCCTCAAAGGATGAGCGAGTGGTGGTAGCCTGAGTCAATGTGCTGTTGACCGTATTTAAAGATTGCTCATATTTTAGTAGGTTTCGGTCTAGGGTAGTTGCTTGCTCTTCGGGTAAATTTAAGGACCTTGCAATCTCTTCAAAAGTCCCTGAACTTTCTTTGAAGCTTGATAAATTCTCCTCCGTTGGGTCATTAAGAAATACTTGTTCTTGAAGCCTCATTTGTAATAAAGCTGTTTCTAACCCTGATCGATTTGTTGATTCTACCAGACTGTTAAATGACTGATAAGATTCATTAATGAACTTATACATCCCTTCTGATTCAGAAAATCCTAACAAACGGAATGCATTGATTAGTGTTTCAAGCTCTTCCTCATATTTAATAGCTTGGTCTGCAATTGCCGTAAACTCTTTGGAAACGGCATCGTACGATATGTATGTATCTGAATATGTACGTGCTGTTTCTTTTACATTTGCAATAGATTTAGCAATGGTTTCACCTGTTTCATCGCTAGGATTTGCAAAGAAGGTTTGTTGATTTTGGGAAGCAACGGTCATTAAATATTTGATTTCTTCACTTGCTATAAGTGCTCCTTGAATTTTTCTGCTTTCATCAGCCATCTCTGTTTGTTTATTAAAGAAATATGTAAAAAAGCTTATGAGAACAAGTAAGCTGATTAAAGCTAATACGACGATTAATCGTACACGACTTCTTAACGAATTCATATAGTATCCCTCCCTTTTTTACTTATCGGAAATTTCTATACAATCTTAAATGATAGAACTAAATAATTAGAATTATAATAAAACTCTGTCGGATAACAGTCCTTTTTATGTAGATCTAAAACAATGTGTATATACCTGTATTTACACATATTAATTCTTACTGTAAAATAGGTACGGCACAGGGAGGGGAAGGAGAGATCATGAAGAATTTCTTAGAAAAAAAAGGTGTACATATATCTGTTCAAACTTACTTAATTACAGCATTAAGTTACATGGCGCTTGGATTATTTTCATCACTTATTATTGGGTTAATTATTAAAACAATAGGTGAACAGCTTGGATTTGCTCAATTTATAGACCTCGGGGATTTCGCTATGGATACGAAGATTTGGGGGGAGCGATCGGGGTTGCCATCGCTTATGGTTTGAAGGCACCACCTCTTGTCATTTTTGCTGCTTTGTTTAGTGGAGCCTACGGGGCAGATCTTGGCGGTCCAGCAGGAAGTTACATTTCTGCCTTGCTGGCTACTGAATTTGGGAAATTAATTAGTAAGGAAACGAGACTGGATATTATTTTAACGCCATTTTTAACCTTAACAGTAGGTTTCTTTACAGGAATGTTCATCGGCCCGCCTATCGACCAGTTTATGACCGGATTTGGAGAAATTATTAATTGGGCAACAACACAACAACCTTTTATTATGGGAATGATAGTTGCTGTACTAATGGGGCTTGCCCTGACTGCGCCTATCTCAAGTCTGGCTATCGCACTCATGTTATCGATCGATGGGTTAGCGGCGGGGGCTGCGACGATTGGATGTGCGGCTCAAATGATTGGTTTCGCTACGATAAGTTACCGAGATAATGGCATGGGGGGGTTCTAGCACAGGGCATCGGAACATCGATGTTACAGGTTGCGAATATCGTAAAAAAACCTATCATTCTAGTGCCTCCTACAGTAGCGGGAGCCTTACTCGCACCGATCGCTACAGTTTGGCTTGAACTCGAAAATAATGCTTCAGGTGCTGGTATGGGAACGAGTGGATTAGTTGGTCAAATCATGACCTTTAATACGATGGGCTTCACATGGGAGATTGCTGGGATCATCCTTATTCTTCATATCATAGCTCCAGCTCTGATCAGTTATTTAATCGCAGCCTGGCTTAGGAAGAGGGGTCTGATTAAGCCTGGAGACATGTTAATTGAATATGAGTAAACGTGTGCTAAAATAAGTTTTGGAGGTGGACAAATGATCACATTAGAATCAGATGGTCAATTAAAACAACTAATTAATGATGGACGGACGATCCTATTATTCTCAGCGGACTGGTGTCCGGACTGTCGAGTGATCGAACCTGTTCTTCCGGATATTGAATCTAAATTTGGAAATTGGACTTTTGTCCACGTCGACCGTGATCAGTTTATTCACGTATGTGCTGAACATGATATTTTTGGAATTCCAAGCTTCTTAGCATTTCATAAAGGTGAGGAAGTCGATCGTTTCGTTAGTAAGGATCGAAAATCACAGGAGGATATTGAAGCATTTATTACCAATATAAATATATAACAAGTTTTGCTATATGCAGTTTGTTTCTATCTAAAGCTGATCGAACAACTATCATGTGTATTGGCCTGTGAGATATGCTAAAATAGATAGCGGAATATTTCTTCCATCAAAAAAGGAGGAAAAAATGATGAAAATGACGAGTATAAAAATGAAGAAAATCCTCGAGGAACGGTTGCATTATGAAGAATGGAACACCGTTTTTAATCGAGATAAAGATACGTTTAGGGTTGAGTGGAAGGAGTCTGGCAAAGGAATCACTATCACTCTTCCAAATGTCATTGCTAAATATGAAAATCGTGGTGAAAAGACAGTTGATGAACTGGAGGAACATGTAAAAGAAGCATTAAGGATCATGAACCAAACACATGAACTCACAGGGAAGGAGCAGCACATTTTTCCTGTTATCAGAGCGGCTTCGTTTCCAGTAGAGACCGACAATGGCAAAAAGCTGGTCACAACTGAACATACGGCTGAGACAAGGGTTTATTATGCCTTAGACTTAGGTAAATCCTATCAGCTTATTGACGAAGAAATGGTGAAGAATGAAAATTGGACGGTTGATCGAATGAAGGAAATCGCAAGTTTTAATGTGCGATCTCTATCAGTTGATATGAAAAAAGATACGGTGTACGGCAATGATTTTTATTTTCAGTCTACACAGGATGGCTACGATGCGAGCCGCATTTTGAATGAGGTACTTTTAGAAAAATTAAAAGCTGAATTTGAAGGCGAGCTTGCGATTAGTATCCCGCACCAGGATGTTATTATTTTTGCAGATATTAAAAATCCTGAGGGCTATGATATCCTAGCTCAAATGGCGATGAAATTTTTTGCAGAAGGACTTGTTCCGGTAACATCATTGTCTTTCCTATATGAAGATAAACAGCTTGAACCTATTTTCATCCTTGCTCAAAAAAAACCAAAGAAAAAGTGAAAGGACGATCATTGAATGGATGTTTTTTATAACCCTGAGGGAGTCGGGGATGTCTTAATTATCCCAATTAAACAGGGGGATCGCTTAACGACTACTCATAAATCCCATGGGGACATAGTGAAAATTACAGATAAGCAGGATGGATCCCTTCTCGGCTACAATATTTTTAACGCATCTGAGCACTTCACTCTAGAAGGTCAAGGTAAGCTGATGATGACAAGTGAAATCCTTGAACAGACAAGGACACTTTTTACAAAGCAACAGTTAAATGACTCGCTTGATTTCGATTTATCACCAAAGTTTGTTGTTGGATATGTGACGGAAAAAAGCCAGCATGAGAACGCTGACAAGCTAAGTGTGTGTCAGGTCGATGTAGGCGATGAAGCCCTGCAAATCGTATGTGGAGCACCGAATATTGATCAAGGTCAAAAAGTCGTTGTGGCCAAGGTGGGGGCTGTGATGCCAAGCGGTATGAAAATTAAAGACGCCAAGCTTCGCGGTGTTCCTTCAAGCGGAATGATTTGTTCGGCAAAAGAGCTTGAGTTAGAAAACGCTCCACAGGAAAAAGGAATCTTAGTTTTAGATGAACATTATGAAAAAGGACAACCTTTTGAATTTTAAATGATAAATATGGAAGCAAAGGGAACTTATGAACTACGCCCTTTGCTTCTTTTTCTTTGTGATACGCTTTTTTTAAACGTATTGTAAACCAAATTCACCTAAAAACCTGTTAAAATAAAGATAACCACTGCCCATTATTTACATAGAGAGAGTGTGAGAATTATGTGGAACGAATTTAAAAATAAATTTAAGAATTTATTTGATTCCGAGGAAGAAGTAAAACCGCGGACTACATCAAATGGTGAGAAGCCTAAGCGCCAGGAGTCAAACGCTAATACTAAAATGACGTATAAGTACCCTAAAGCAGGGAATTTTCGCTTCCCTGTTATTCCGGACGCTTCAGATGAAAATGAGAATGAAAAACCTGTTTATAAAACGAGATCAAAGAAAAGGAATCAAGAAAAACACAAGGAACAAAATTTTTCTCAAGGAAAAGGGGCAAAAAAAACAACTTCTTCACCTAAACCTAAACTGCCAACAACTTCTTCAACGCCATTTACACCGAGTTATGTTCCGTCACCGATCTATGGCTATAACCCTAGGACCGAGCCCACAGTTAAAGAGGAAGATTTAAATTATAAAGAACAGAGTATTGATAATCCTCCTCTTAATATCGAACAGGCCCGTAATGATGAAGAACAATGGCAGGAGATTCGACAACGTATGCGTGGCAAAATTGATTCGGGTAAAGAACGAGAAAGAACTCGATTATCTACAAATCAACGCTCGACTGAAGATACTCGAAAGCAGGAACTAAAACAAGAGGAACATGTGCAGGAATTAGCACCAGTAAAAGAGACTTCCCAAAATGAAAGGCTGGAGCAAACGGAATCTGATCCCAGCCCAGAAGTGAAAAAGGATGATGTAGAAGTTAAGGAGCTTGAAGAGACCCGTCCGACTTCTCAAACTGAAGTGAAAAAGTCTCCTTCTCGTCCACCATCACAGAGATCACGTGTACCATTCAATGTAGTGATGACACCTAGAGATAAACGAACTAGAGATCAACAAAAAAAAACACCACAAAAAGAAAATAATGACAAACAGCAGACAAAACCTTCTGAAGTGACCAGTATGGCAGAATTAAATAACACTGAAGAAACTATACGCAAGGAATATACTACACCGCTTCACTTGTTAAACGATCCGGTTGAGCAATCTACAAATGATCAAGCCTGGGTAGAACAACAGATGGACCTGCTTGAGACGACACTTCGTCAATTCCACGTAAAGGCAAAGGTTGTCCATGCTATGAAGGGACCTGCAGTAACAAGGTTTGAAGTGCAGCCAGAGCCGGGGGTAAAGGTGAGTAAGATCACCAATTTATCAGATGATATTAAGCTCAGTATGGCAGCACGTGATATCCGAATTGAGGCACCTATACCCGGTAAACAAGCTGTAGGTATAGAGGTACCAAATCAGCAGGCAGAAATGGTCGGATTACAAAAGATTTTTGAGTCTGATGCTTTTAAGAAGGATTCTTCTCCATTGTCCGTTGCTCTTGGGTTAGATATTGGTGGAGGTGCAGTGGTGACGAACCTGAAGAAAATGCCCCATGGATTGATCGCAGGCGCAACAGGCTCTGGAAAAAGTGTGTGTATCAATACAATATTAATTAGTCTTTTATATAAAGCCCATCATGAAGATGTGAAGTTCCTTTTGATTGATCCAAAAATGGTTGAACTCGCTCCATATAATAACTTGCCACACCTTGTTTCTCCTGTAATCACAGACGTCAAAGCAGCCACAACGGCACTAAAATGGGCTGTGAAAGAAATGGAGGAACGTTACGAAAAGTTTGTAGATGAAGGCGTAAGAGATGTTGAGCGCTATAACGAAAAGGTGTTGAAGCAAGGAAGAAGATCTGACAAACTACCTTACCTCGTTATCGTTATAGACGAACTTGCTGATTTGATGATGGTTTCACCCCAAGATGTGGAGGACTCTATTTGTCGGATCGCTCAAAAGGCAAGAGCATGCGGCATCCATTTGCTTTTGGCCACACAGCGGCCATCAGTGGACGTTATAACCGGTTTAATTAAAGCGAATATTCCAACTCGCATCGCGTTCAGTGTTTCGTCCCAGGTCGATTCTAGAACGATTATCGATTCAGGCGGTGCAGAGAAATTGCTTGGAAAAGGAGATATGCTGTTCATTGAAAATGGCTCCGGACAGTCGGTACGCATCCAAGGTGCCTTTGTTTCCGATGATGAAATTGAACGCATTACCGGTCATGTGAAAAAAATTGCCCCGCCTAACTATCTGTTTGAACAAGAAGAGTTGATTAAGCAGCATTCAAGTGAAGAAGAAACAGATGTTTTATTTGAGGAAGCTGTCCAATTTGTTATTGACCATAATGGTGCGAGTGCATCACTGCTACAGCGAAGATTTAAGGTCGGTTATAATCGTGCCGCGCGTTTAATTGACCAGATGGAGGATTATGGAATTATCTCTGAGCAAAAAGGCAGTAAACCTAGGGATATTCTATTAAACAGGCAGCAAGTAACAGAACTTATGAGCACAATGGCTTAGTATCGTATGTTTAAATAGATATAACTCTTGTTAAAAATGTGAGCTTTCTATATCATAAACAAAGTATGTATGGTTAATTCGATCTTAACTGTTTAAGGAGTAAAGTGATGAAAGAAATTGAGAGTAAACTAAAAGGTGAAATTTCTCGTCTGACTAATAAAACATTTAAATTCGATGAACGTGTAGCTGAAGGATGGTTTTCAGCCGTTTATTTTTTGAAAACGAAAGAAATTGTTGAACAACATTTAGCAGATAATGTTGTAACGATGCAGTTTTTTCAAAAGGAACATAATGCAGTCCTGTGTGGAACAGATGAAGCGATTGCCCTCATCCACACATTTTCTGATCACCCGGAAAAACTGGATATACATTCTTTAAAGGATGGCGACAAGATAAGTCCGTATGAAACGGTCATGACGATCACAGGACCTTATCAATATTTTGGTTTCTTAGAAGGAATTATTGATGGAATCCTGGCCAGAAGAACATCTGTTGCGACAAATGTATATAACGTTGTTAATGCGGCCCGCACATCTGGCAAGCAAAAACCGGTTATATTCATGGGGGATCGAGATGATCACTTCACGCAACAGGCAGGTGATGGATATTCAGCGTTCATTGGTGGTTCAACAGCCCAAGCCACTCACGCAATGAATGAATGGTGGGGGAAAGAGGGGATGGGTACGATGCCGCATGCCCTGATCCAAATGTTTAAGGGCGATGTTGTTGCAGCCTCTAAAGCTTATCAAAGCCAATTTCCTAATGATAAACTAATGGCTCTTGTTGACTATAATAATGACGTCATAACCGATTCCCTGAAAGTAGCACGTGAATTTGGGGAGGACCTAATAAGCGTACGGCTCGATACATCCCGGAACCTGGTTGATAAATATTTTTTAAGAAACCAGCATTTAATGGGCACCTTTGACCCGCGCGGAGTAAATCCTGAACTTGTATTTGCCCTTCGGAAGGCCCTTGACAATGAAGGCTATCACCATGTGAAAATTGTCGTTACTGGTGGCTTTACTGAGGAAAGAATACGGGCATTTGAAGAACTAAGTGTACCTGTAGACATGTACGGTGTTGGGGGAAGTCTGTTAAAGATAGGTATAGGCTTCACAGGAGATAATGTCTTAATCGATGGTAAGCCTGAGGCAAAAGATGGCAGACGTTACAATCCCAATCCGCGCCTTAAACTTGTCGATTTTATCGGCAATCAATAAGTTCTTTTCATGATCATATATGGATCGAGACTAGACGAAAGTTTTCCCATTCATCTGTATAATTCTCAAATGCAGTAAATCTTCATGACGTTAGAAGCTTTTTCTCTATGTGGAGACGTGGTAAAATGAATGAATGCTCTTTGCCGTGATTGCTTTTACATAGTGAGTATGAACGAGCCAAAGATTCGCAAGCTAATATGAATTACATACACTATACAATAGTGATTTACTTTACTTTGGAGGTTCTTGTTTATGACAACTTACCATTTTATTGGTATTAAAGGAACAGGAATGAGTGCACTTGCACAAATTTTGCATGATTCTGGTGAAAACGTTCAAGGCTCAGATGTTGAAAAAAGTTTTTTCACTCAAGAAGTCCTTGAAGCGAAAGAAATCCCCATTTTCCCTTTTACTAAAGATAATATAGAAGAAGGATTAACAATTATAGCAGGTAATGCTTTTAGTGAGGATCATGAGGAGGTTATTGCAGCCAAACAACTGGGATTACCTTTCTACTGGTACCATGAATTCTTAGGTGAATGGCTTGAGAAATACACAAGTATTGCTGTAACGGGTGCACATGGGAAAACATCGACGACAGGGTTACTGTCACATGTTCTTTCCGAAAATTACCCCACTTCGTACTTAATCGGAGATGGCACTGGGAAAGGGCATGGGGACAGTCAATATTTCGCTTTTGAAGCATGTGAGTACCGTAGACATTTCTTAGAGTATGCCCCTGATTACGCGATTATGACAAACATTGACTTTGACCATCCGGATTACTTTACGAGTATCGATGATGTGTTTCAAGCCTTCCAACAAATGGCGAAGCAAGTAAAAAAAGGGATCATTGCTTGCGGGGATGACGAACATCTTCAACACATTCAAGCAAATGTTCCTGTATTGTACTATGGCTTGGCAGACTCGAACGATTTTCAAGCTCAAAATATTAAGGAAGACGGGCAGGGAACAACGTTTGATGTGTTTGTACGAAACACATTCTATGCAACATTTACGATCCCGCAATTTGGCAACCACACGGTATTAAATGCCTTGAGTGTTATAGCGATATGTCAATATGAAGGGATGTCAGCAGAGCAAATTAGTAAGCTTTCTACATTCAATGGAGTGAAACGCAGGTTTACGGAAAAGAATTGGAAGGATCAAATCCTCGTAGATGATTATGCCCATCACCCTATTGAGATAGCAGCTACTATTGATTCAGCGAGGAAAAAGTATTCGGGGAGACCTGTTGTAGCAATTTTCCAGCCACATACGTTTACACGGACTAAGACATTCCTTAATGAGTTTGCCGAAAGTTTAAAATTGGCAGATCATGTATTCTTGTGCGATATTTTCGGCTCTGCACGGGAGAATAACGGGAAATTGACGATCGAACATTTACAAAGGCTCGTCCCTGACGCCCATATTCTTAACGTTGATGAGACCGATCAACTAGCTGAGTTTGAAAATGGTATTTTACTATTCATGGGTGCAGGGGATATTCAGAAGTTTCAAAGAGCTTATGAAGAAAGTAATGAGTAACCAATTTATTATGTGCGGGCAGCAGGATTGTCCGCACAGTTTTCTTTTGTGAAAAAATTAATGGTTAAATTCGTCAAAATTTAGAGGGATTTAGTAAAAAGATCTCGAATATAACCATTAAATGCATACTGCACGTTTATAATTTACCTGAATTGGGTAATTACTAAACTGTAGTGAATACATATGTGAAGGAGTGTGCGTAAAGGCGATGATTATTATGTTATATATTGCTGCGTTGATCGCAGCGGTAGCATTTGCAGTTCTAGTCATTTTCGTTGCTAGAACCTTAATAGCCGTACGTCGGACTATGAACAATGTAGCCGATACGTTGGAAGGCGTTGAGAAGCAAATGGAAGGCATTACATTAGAGACAACGGCTTTATTAAACAAAACGAACAAGTTAGCTGAAGATGTCGGAGAGAAATCTCAAAAACTGAACACTTTAGTCGATGGGGTTAAGGGAATTGGTGATTCTGTTCAAGATTTCAACCAATCTTTACGAACTTTTTCAAAAGGTCTGACAACATCAGCTAATAACAATACTGATTCGGCTGCACAGGCTATGAAGTGGGGTCAAGTAGCTATTAACCTTTGGAAGAAGACAAAGAAAGAAGATCTTAAATAAAACAGGAGGAGAGCAATAATGAGTACAGAGAATAATCAAACAAATGAAAAGTTGAACACAAACGGGAGAGATTTTGTCCTTGGCTCACTAATTGGAGGACTTGTAGGGGCAATCGTTGCCCTATTATTCGCCCCTAAATCAGGTAGAGAGCTGCGGACGAACATTGGGGAAAGTTCAAGTGATTGGAGAGAGCGTGCAGGTGAATGGAAGGATGTAGCCTACGAAAAAAGTGGCGAATGGAAAGACCGTGCTGTTGAGTCTTCTTCACAGTTCTCCAAAAACGTATCAGAGAAATCACAAGAGTTGGGCTCTAAGGTGAAGGATTCTACTAAATCATTACAGGATAAAGTGAAGAATGGACGCAATAGCGAAGATGAAGAAGCGGAAAAAGCAGCACAGGAAGTAGCTGAGGCAATTGAAGAAGCAGCACAGGAATTAGAGAAACAACAGGACTCAACAACTTCTTCCAATATTAAGTAACAAAAGCGAGCGGGGGCTTTATGGCCTCTGCTCTTTTTGATGGATGTGTAGACTTTTTAACAGCCTGTAACTTCTGAACTCAGTCGAACATCAATTGGAACTTACAAGAAGGAGAGATAGTTTATGGAGATTAAACTTATCGAAACAAAAGAGCAATTTGACGATGTTATTGAAAATAGTGAAAAATTCTTTTTGTTCAAACATAGTTTAACCTGTCCAATCAGTGCTTCAGCAAAAGAGGAATTTGAAAAATACAGTCAAGAATCTGTAATCCCTTGTTATATGATTCATGTACAAGATGCTAGAAAGTTAAGTAATACAATTGTTCAAGACTTTGCTGTTAAACACGAGTCTCCACAAGCGTTGTTATTTAATGGTAAATCTGTAGGTTGGCATGAAAGCCATCAGAACATCACAAATGCTTCGTTATCTAAAGCCGTTGAATATGCAGGGGATGACCTTCCTTAGTGCTAGGTTGGGAAATTAAAAATATTAGACTACATGAGTTTGTCGTAACAGTGCAAAGCACACAGACAGACACGAAAGGCTAGTTAATTGACTGCGGGCCATAGGACGTTCTGAACTTAGTCGAACTTCTCCTTACGTATCTGTGGGGCAATTGCGCTTATGTTCTATACTATTGACTTATTTTAGGCAATAAAAGAAATCTTTTTAACTAATTCTTAATGAAAGCCCTTTCTAAGGGTGACAACTTTCATAAAATTCGCTATAATTAACCCTAATTATCTAAAGAATTAATTTCATTTACAGGAAACTAAACAATCATAGGGGGACTAATCATGAGTAACCAGCAATTGGACCAGTTACGTAGTCAGCTGGAAGAGGTAAACTTGCAGCTTTTGAATTTAATAAACAAACGCGGTGAACTGGTAAAGGATATTGGTCAAATCAAAGAAAAACAAGGAATGAACAGATTTGATCCAGTACGGGAAAGAGTCATGTTTGATCAAATATCGCAGCATAATGATGGACCTTTTGAGGATTCGACGGTTATTCATTTGTTTAAGGAGATCTTTAAAGCCGGTCTTGAGCTTCAACAGGATGATCATAGAAAAGCGTTATTAGTTTCTCGTAAGAAAAAACCTGAAGACACGGTCATTGATATAAAAGGGGAAAAGATCGGTGACGGCAACCGCCACTTTATTATGGGACCATGTGCAGTAGAAAGCTACGAGCAAGTGTCGACCGTTGCCGAAGCTGTTAAAAAGCAGGGTCTGAAGCTTTTAAGAGGTGGGGCATTTAAGCCGAGAACTTCGCCTTATGACTTCCAGGGCTTAGGAATAGAAGGTTTACAAATATTAAAGCAGGCTGCTGACGAACATGATTTAGCAGTAATAAGCGAAATTGTTAATCCGGCTGATATTGAACAGGCAGTCGACTACCTTGATGTGATTCAAATCGGAGCGAGAAACATGCAAAACTTTGAATTGTTGAAGGAAGCAGGATCAGTGAATAAGCCTGTCCTCTTAAAACGTGGCATGTCGGCAACGATTTCAGAATTCATCAATGCTGCAGAATATATTATTTCCAGAGGGAACGGTAATATTATTCTATGTGAACGTGGAATTAGAACATATGAGAAGGCCACTAGAAATACACTCGATATTTCTAGTGTCCCTATTTTGAAACAGGAAACCCATCTGCCGGTAATGGTTGATGTCACCCATTCAACAGGGAGAAGAGATCTTCTTTTACCAGCAGCAAAAGCAGCGCTTGCTATTGGAGCAGATGGAGTTATGGCAGAAGTTCATCCAGACCCGGCTGTAGCATTGTCAGATTCCGCACAGCAGATGGATATTCCAACCTTTGAATCATTTATGGATGAGCTTAAAAAGTTCTGAATATTAGAATATCCCGTTTTGCAAAATCAATTGAAGAGAACCTAATAAAGGTGGACGACATGACATTGAGTGAAGCAAAACGCAATAATTTATGAATTTTTTCTGTCTCTTATATAAGTCAGGCTGAATTTCCAGCCTGACTTATTTTTTGTTATCATGTTATCCGTTATAATAGTTAGGGTAACCTAGAACTATCAACAGTTCCCGCGAACATTGCGGAAGATGATCAACTATCGTATGATAATTTTATGAGTAAGTGCTTTAGTTGTAATCGACGGAGGAGGAAGTAATATGAATGTAACAATATATGATGTAGCAAGAGAAGCTAATGTCTCGATGGCAACGGTGTCACGAGTAGTAAATGGAAATCCAAATGTAAAGCCTGCCACAAGGAAAAAGGTGAACGATGCGATTGAACGCCTTGGTTACCGGCCAAACGCCGTAGCACGAGGGCTAGCTAGTAAAAAAACGACCACAGTAGGCGTTATCATCCCGGATATTTCAAGTATCTTCTTTGCCGAATTAGCACGAGGAATTGAAGATATCGCAACGATGTACAATTACAATATTATTCTAAGTAACTCCGATCAGAATAAAGATAAGGAACTTCATTTAATTAATGCGATGCTTGGCAAACAAGTGGATGGTCTTGTATTTATGGGAGGGAAAATTACCGATGATCACGTGCGTGAGTTTAAAAATGCGTCTGTGCCTATAGCCCTTGCAGCTACTGTTGATGAGACAGGAGAAACGCCAGCAGTTAATATTAATTATGAGCAAGCGGCTTATGAAGCTGTAGAGTTACTACTCTCGCATAATAATGAACGGGTTGCTTATGTGTCAGGTGCTGAAAACACAGAAATAAATAATCAGAAGCTAGAAGGATATAAGCGGGCATTAAGCGACCATAATCAAAACGTTAGTGAAGAACTGATTATCACCGGGGATTATTCTTATGATTCCGGAATCGAAGCATTTGAACAGCTTTGGGAGTTGCCTGAAAAGCCAAGTGCCGTTTTTGTTGCAGCTGATGAAATGGCTTTGGGTGTAATTCATGGTGCACAAGACCAAGGGCTAAAGGTTCCAGAGGATATAGAAGTGTTCGGCTTCGACAATACGCGTCTTGCGACAATGGTTCGGCCTACATTGTCTACTGTTGTACAACCCATGTATGATATTGGTGCTGTAGCCATGCGTTTACTTACGAAGTTTATGAATAAAGAAGAAGTAGAAGAGCAAAATGTCACGCTACCTCACAGAATTATTGAGAGAAACTCAACACAATCAAAATAATGCCGATATAAATACTAAATGGTATTTGAAAAATCGGGGAGAGAGATGAATGAACAAGCGGGATTTGTTGACTCCAATTGGTATCACCCTCGGTATTGTCATGGTTATGTTTGGGATCATGTCGAGCGCAGGTATGGACGGAATCGCCACCTTTGCTGATGCCGCATCTATTTTAATTGTCGTTGGCGGACTTTTTGCTGCCCTTATGGTTAATTTTAACTTAGCTGAGATTAAACTGACTTTTCGTGTCTTAAAGGAATCGTTCAAGCAACGTGATATGAACTTACTTGAGCTGATCCAGTTATTCGTTCGATTTTCAGAACGTGCACGAAGAGAAGGTTTGCTTGCGCTTGAAACAGAACTTGAAGAAGTGGACGACCCCTTTATAAGAAAGGGGGTCTTCCTTGCTGTAGACGGTGTGGAGCCGGAAGTTATTAACGACATTATGACTGCAGAGATTGTTGCTGTTGAAGAACGACATCAAAGGGGAAGAACAATTATTGAAAAAGCGGGGAGTATGCCCCAGCGTGGGGAATGATTGGCACATTAATTGGGCTTGTTCTAATGCTGCAGACATTAAGCAGCCCTGAAACTTTGGGCCCGAAAATGGCCGTTGCCCTTTTGACCACTCTTTATGGTACACTGCTTTCCAATCTTGTCTTTATTCCTATGGCTGGGAAGCTTGCGAATAAAACAGAACAGGAAATTTTCATAAAGCAATTGATTATTGAAGGTGTCATAGGTGTTCAATCAGGTCAAAACCCTAGAATTCTTGAGGAGAAATTAAGTGCTTTTCTATCAGAAGAAGATAAAAGGGTATCTGAAGCACCTGTAGATTCAGAGGGAAGCGGATTACAGGGTACAGCAAATGAAGTTTAGACAACGAAAAAAGGTAGAGAATAAAGGTTCCCCAAGGTGGATGACAACATATGCGGACATGATCACACTTATTCTTGTGTTTTTTATCCTATTGTTTTCGATGTCGCAAATCAATTTAGTCAAATTTGATTCTATTGCTGAATCGTTTCGCAATAGAATGGTCTTTGATTTTCAACCCTCTCCTGTCGAAAGTAACTATCCTGCAGAGCATGCAAAAATGCAAGAAAATGGTGAAATGAATAATGAATTTGAAGAGCCTGTTGATAAACCTCAGAATATGGCTGAACCATCCGACTTGGATGAGCTTTTTAAAGAGGTAAATCAATATCTTGAAACCAATCAGCTTCAGAACACCATTTCAGCCATGAGAACTGATCTTGGCGTAGTGCTGGTCTTACAGGAACAATTGTTATTTGAGACTGGTGAAGCGGCAATCCTCGAATCTGGTAAACCTTTTCTTAGTAAAGTAGGGACATTGCTTACTAATATACCAAACTATGTGAAGGTGGAAGGACATACGGATAATCGGCCCATTTCCACCTTTAAATATCCTTCAAATTGGGAACTCTCAGGAGCACGTGCAAGCAGTGTGATTCGGTACTTAACTTCAACAATAGAAGGACTTGGGCAAAGCCGTTTTAGTGCTGTGGCTTATGCTGATACTCGTCCTATTGTATCAAATAATTCACCAGAGAATTGGAGTAAAAACCGTAGAGTTGAAATTGTGATTATTGATCCTAAATCCCCCTCATAAAAAGGAGACCTGGGAAAAGGTCTCCTTTTTATGAAGATGAATTATACTTTTTTTGATTATAAATAAACTGCATGGATTTTTCTAATACTTTTAGATTTTTTTCAGTAATCTCTTGTTTTCTAGGTATGTCTTGATAGGAACCTTCAGGGTCATTCCAATTCGTTGGAAGTCTAACTGGTGACTTAGGCTGCCAGTAGTTTCTCCATGATGAAGATAAAGGACCTTCAAAAGGTGTCCCTGTTGACATGATCTTCCAAACTTGTGCCCATGCTCTCGGCACAACACGCCAAATATCATAGCCGCCCCCACCGAGAGCTACCCATCTTCCTTCACAGTATTCATGAGCGAGTTGATGTGCGATCATCGGAATTCTTTCGTACAATTTCATTGTCGAACAAAGGTGTGTTAATGGATCAAGAAAGTGGGCATCTGCCCCATTTTGGGTAATAATGATATCTGGTTTAAAGTACTCGACAATTTGCCTGAAAGCGTATTCATATAGGTGTATAAATGATTCATCTTCAGTAAAAGCATCGATAGGCAAGTTAAAGGAATATCCATATCCTTCCTTCAGGCCTCTTTCATTCACATTACCTGTCCCCGGAAATAAGTAACGTCCGGTTTCATGAATGGAGAAGGTACATACATTCGGGTCGTCATAAAAAGCCCATTGGACCCCGTCGCCATGGTGAGCATCCGTATCCACATATAAAACCTTGTAATCAGTATGCTCACGAATGTATTTAATTCCTACAGCTCCGTCATTATAAATACAAAATCCGGACGCTTTCCGTTCGAAGCCATGATGAAGCCCACCACCTAAATTCAATGAATGTTTTACTTTTCCTTGTAAAACAGAATCAATGGCGGCGAGTGTGCTTCCAACAAGTAGTGAAGAGGCTTCATGCATCCCCGTAAACATCGGAGTGTCTTCTGTCCCGATTCCATATTCAAGACCTTCACTTTCCGTAAGCAACCCTTCACCGCCACGCTTGACTGCATCAATGTATTTAGGATTATGCACAAGTCTTAACTCTTGATCAGTAGCCAAACGAGGAGGAGTAATATCATCGCTTGTAAGGGCCTGTTCTTTTTCAAGTAAATCTTTCGTCAAAATCACGCGTTGTTGATTAAACGGATGATCATCTCGGAAGCGATAACGTGTAAAATCATCTGAAAATACAAAGCTTGAATGACAGATCATGGTGACATCCCCGGTAAATGAGGCCATAGAACTTCATATCCCTCTGCTTTTAAATCTTCTATTGTAGGGAGAGGGTTCATGGTTTGAATTCGTATGACAATAATCTTGTAGTCTGAATCTGGTTTATAAGGATAGATTAAAACAGAGCTAATATTCAATTTACGTTTTCCGAAAACTTGCGTGACTTGGGGGAGAATCCCAGGTCTATTAATGACCTTCACTTCAATTTGTGAGCTTTGTACATTTGTTCCGGTAAGCTGGATTAGTGTATAAAGCATGTCTTTTTCTGTAATGATGCCGACAAGTTCATCATTTCTAGTAACAGGTACACAGGCAATTTCTTGCTCGTAAAAGATCCCGGCCACTTCCTCAACAAAATCCAGAGGGTGGACGGTAGTAACAGGTGTTGTCATAATCGACTCAATAGGATTTTTAAGCTGTCCTGGTTGTTCAGGAGCATCAAATATTGAAGGACTAGCATCCCGTACATCTCGATCAGAAACAATTCCAACCACACAGTTTTGTTGATCCACTATTGGAATATGACGAATGTGATGTTCATTTAACAGTTTTAATGCCGTTTCGATCCCATCGTTAGGCGATAGTGTGATGACGTCTTTATTCATTATCTCTTCAACTAACATGTTATTCGCCCCTTGCTTTTCGGTATTGATGACGGGTGAGAAACCGTAGATGATCGAACTGATCTATAGAGGAGGCAGGAACGTTTTCACCGATTCTCACCATTAAACAGTTTGCCGGATGGGAAATGATTTCGGGGTCATCTGTTGGGGAGGGGGTTAATCCGCCGGCAAACATCATTTTTTCCATCACTTTTCGATAATCCCATATCGAAAGACGTGTTCCTTTAAGATCCCAATGCCAATAATACTCATTAGAGATAATGATATAGTTCTCCATATATCCATCCATCATTGAAATCTGGAGCAGACGTGACCCTACACGGAAGCCGCGAAACTGTGGGATCACTTCAATTGCACCAAGCTCAATAAGATCTTCCATGTTGCCTTCAGACCATCGTTCTAAAGGGTCTGGGTGAAGATACGTAACGTAACCGATGATATTATCTTTATGTCTAGCGACAACAATCCTTCCTTCCTCAAAGTCAGCAATACTTTGTAATGCTTCAAATTGTTTGACTGGAGGACGAAACGCATGCAATCCTTCATCAAATGTATATTTAGCCAGTTGTTCGGATGACAGAGGCCCCTCGATGATAAGAGGTCCAAATTGTGTATCAAAAGTTTCAGAGTGATAGGTCTTTGTATGTCTCATTACATCACCACCTAGTGTGAAAATTCTGTATCTACTCACATTATACATGAATGTTTGTTATTTTAAATGTTCAAAGATAAGAAAACTCCAGCCCCTAAAAAGAGGCTGGAGTTAGTGATTACTGTTCGTCGGCATTTGGTTCTGAATCATCATTGTTCACGTTGTCTTGATTACCTGTGTTACCTGCATTACCTTCATTTGGTTGTTCAGTTTCAGTATTAGAACTTTCCTCACTACCGGCTTGGGTTTCGTTATCATCAGCCGAGCTAGCTTCTGGAGATGCCTCAGGGTTTTCTGGGTCTGCTGACTCAGAGGACCCTGAGACGGGTTCTTCGGTTTCTGCTTCGGAATCTGAGGATGGCTCTGACTCCTCTTCAGGTTTAGGTTTAGGATCTTCCTCTGGTTCTGGCTTCGGTTCTGGGTCAGCTTTACCGGGTTTACCAACTTTTACAGTTGATGAATTACCAGACGATTGGCCGAAGTAGTCTACAGCTCGTACGGCATAGATCCCATCACCGCCAGAGAAGTTAAAGGAAGTTTCCGTCGTATTTCCTATTAATGTAAATGATCCACCAGGCTCAGATGCCTTATACACTCTATAACCAACGACATCGTTACTAGAAGAGGCAGACCAGGATATCACTGATGAGTTTGCTGAAACTGATCCGGGAGCTGCGGGGCTGTTCCCATCATTTTCGATCGATGATGTGGATAACGATCCGGATGAAGGGAGAGCAACATTGTTCCATGCCCCTCTGTTTGGAATTAAATAGTTCAAAGTTGATTGCGAGTCATAATTGTTTTCTTTGATAAATTCAGGACTTAGTGTTACACCGCCGCCATCAATGATGAATTCATTCGGTGTATTTGCTCCAGCAGTAACTAAATTACTCTTCACTCTAACAAACTCACCGCTAATCAGACTATCATCAACTTTTGTAGGAGCGTATTCCGCAATATAGAGGTCGCTTTGCGCGAGCCCTACGGATGAACATAAATCAGAGGCTAGTAAACCAGAAGTAGCACAGTAGGAACGTGAAACAATTCCTTCTGGACGCTGGAAACCACTGTCTGGAACCATGAGCTCTGGTCGGATTTCCGATACGGCATTAACTACATCAGCCCACAGTGCTGTATTTCTTCCACTATAATTTGAAACACCTCGTAAACTTGCTTCTTCATCATACCCCATCCACATGCTTACTGTAACGTTAGGGTTAGTAGCGACAAACCATGTATCTTTATACTTTTGTGATGTACCTGTCTTGCCAGCCCAGTCGACACCAGGGTACGTAAGCTGTCCTTTTAATCCGGCTGCCGTTCCATATTCTAATACATCGCGCAGCATATCGATTGTGAGATATGCGGCTTGCGGACTAAACACTTCAGTTGTTTCTGATTCATGCTGATAAAAAGTTTCGCCATCTTGTGTCTCAATTTTTTCGATCATATACGCATCGACGAAATTCCCCATATTACCAAATGTGGCATAGGCATTGGTGTTTTCTTCATTGGTCACAAGAGCTGTGCCAAGGGCTAAAGAAGCGTTAGTATAATCATCTTCACCGAATGTTGTGAAGCCCATTTTCTCTAAATAATTTTTAGCTGGATTTTCATCAATGATTCGCATATATCCTTTAACAGCAGGGACGTTATAAGACTTCGCTAACGCGTAACGCGCTGATACAAGTCCATGATATCCTCCACCGTAGTTCCCTACGTTATCGCTAGTGCCCCTGTATTGATAAGGAACGTCTGCAAATACGGAGCCGGGATGAATACGTCCCATGTCGATCCCTGGCCCATAAACGGCCAACGGTTTCATTGTACTTCCGTTAGAACGAAGTGACTGTGTAGCGTGGTTTAGCTGTTGGGTTTCAAAGTCACGACCTGCAATAAAGCCCTTAATTTTACCTGTAGAATTTTCAATAACGGTACTTCCTACTTGTGCAGGAATCACTGTTTGGACGGGTTCCCCTGTTTCAGAGTCCGGTACTGTTACAGTCTTATTCCGAGGGTATCGGTTGTAATTGTTCTTCACTTCCTTAAGAGCGTCAAAAATCTCTTGATCTATCGTTGTATGAATCTTGAATCCGCCAGTACTTAAACGACGCTCTGCTAGCACATTATACTCTTCCGCCAGTGCTTCATCGTTCGCCACATCTTCCATTGTGTGACCATTCTCTTTAGCCAATTGCTCGACAATTATATCTTTTGCGCGTCTATGAATCTCATTTGTTAAGAATGGATACTTCTCTAGTGAAGTACTAGTTGGTTCTGCTAGATTTTCTGCTAGATTGAAGTCCAGTGCCTTCTCATATTGTTCTTTCGTAATGTATTCAGCTTCATACATCCTTTCAAGAACTTCCTTCATTCTGTTCATTCCAGGTTGAAGGGCATCGGTGCTTTTTGGTTCACCATTATTTTTAAATGGTGTATAAGCAAACGGGCTTTGGGGAAGTCCCGCGATAAAAGCGGCTTGAGGAATAGATAATTCCTTTGCACTCACGCCGAATATACCCTCGGCTGCAGTTTGAACACCTGCTATGTTTTGACCGTTCGCATTTCGGCCAAAGGGAACAATGTTTAAGTATGCTTCTAAGATTTCTTCTTTTTCAAAAAAGCGTTCTACTCTTAATGCGATTAACATTTCCTTTGCTTTACGCTCAAATGACACTTCATTTGTAAGGATTTGGTTTTTAACAAGCTGCTGTGTTAACGTACTACCACCGGTTTTAACGGCAGCATTGGTTACTTCTTGCATGACGGCTCGCATAACGGCTTTAGGTACGACACCGTTATGTGTGTTGAAATAAGCATCTTCTGTGGCGATAACGGCATGCCGCAGGTGTTTACTCATTTGGTCAAGCGTCACTTCTTCTCTGTATAGATCTGACTGTATTTTTCCTAAGAAATTTTCATCATCAAAATAAATTTCAGATGTTTCCTCGTAGTTATAAATACTTTCTCGCATTTCGGCTTCACTTCTCATAGGCTCGTCCTTAACGAGTGATGCGAAGTAACCGGCTCCGACTCCGCCAGCGAAAAATAGTCCAACTACACCAAGAATGATGAAAAATAATATGATATTCCAGGTCACATCATAACCTATGCGGGTACTTTTTTGAATTACTCCTTTTTCCCAAAGAGACTTAAGAGATTTAAAATCAAATTTTTTATTCTTCCCCATATATAAAAACCCTCCTAAATTCCAAACTATATTATAACACATCCGCTATTTAAGAGACATAACTCAACAGCAATTTATCATTGCCTTTTTGCACAGGTTATGATAATAATGGAATACAGTTAAAATATTCGTGTGATGAATGGCTGAAGTAAAAAGTAGATCACTAATCCAGAGAGCTGACGGTTGCTGGGAGTCAGCATACATTTACTTTT
Organism: Halobacillus amylolyticus; assembly: GCF_022921115.1. Classification (NCBI taxonomy): domain Bacteria; kingdom Bacillati; phylum Bacillota; class Bacilli; order Caryophanales; family Bacillaceae; genus Halobacillus; species Halobacillus amylolyticus. Next base: position 4,090,022 of record NZ_CP095075.1, read on the forward strand.
GAATTACGGTCGGGAGCAATCTTCTGGCAAGACCAGAAGACGGTTGAATAAACCGTTATCAGTGAGAGTGGCATGTCATGTGCAACAAGGGTGGTACCGCGAAAAGACCTCGTCCCTTTTTTGGGGAAGAGGTCTTTTTTTGTTTTAAAAATTCGGCAAACTAAGGAGTGTTCAGGATTGGATATCTTAACAGATTTAGAAAAGCGTGGTTTAATTAATCAAATTACTGACGAAGAAGGATTAAGAAAGCATTTAAATGAAAAGCAAGTGACACTGTACTGTGGGTTTGATCCGACCGGGGACAGTCTACACATCGGTCATCTAGTACCAGCGTTATTGTTGAAACGATTCCAGGAGGCTGGACATCGTCCAATCGCACTTGTCGGTGGCGGTACGGGGATGATAGGAGATCCAAGCGGGCGGTCTACGGAGCGACAGCTTAATTCGGCTGAAGTGGTGCTTGGATACAGTGAAAAACTTAGCAATCAACTAGCTAAGCTGCTTAATTTTGATGAAGGTGAAAATGCTGCTGTCGCTAGAAACAATCATGAGTGGCTATCGCAAATGACAGTCATTGATTTCTTGCGGGATACTGGAAAACACTTCGGCATAAATTACATGCTGGCTAAAGATTCTGTGGAGTCCCGGATCGAAAGCGGCATAAGTTTTACAGAATTCAGCTATATGATTTTACAAGCGCTCGATTTCCAACAGTTAAATGCGAAAGAAAGTTGTACCCTGCAAATTGGGGGCAGTGATCAGTGGGGCAATATTACCGCCGGTCTTGAATACATTCGTAGGTCAGCAGCTGGAGAGAAAGAAGTCGAAGCTTACGGGTTAACAATGCCGTTAATTACAAAAGCGGATGGTTCAAAATTTGGGAAAACTGCTGGCGGAGCGATTTGGCTAGATCCTGAGAAAACAACACCGTACGAGTTTTACCAGTTTTGGATTAATGCGGATGACCGTGATGTTATTCAATTCTTGAAGTACTTCACATTCTTGAGTCACGAAGATATTGCTGAACTTGAGAAGGAAGTGGAGGCCCAGCCAGAAAAACGGATGGCTCAACGACGTCTGGCTGAAGAAATGACTCGCCTTATCCATGACGAGGAGGCATTAAAACAAGCTGAACGAATTAGTGAAGCTTTATTTAGCGGAGATATTAAGGCTCTTTCAGGAAATGAGATAGAACAGGGCTTTAAAGATGTACCCGCCTATCATTCTGAAGAAAAACAACCAGCATTAATTGAACTATTGGTTACAGCTGGCATTTCTTCATCCAAACGCCAGGCGCGGGAAGATATTAATAATGGAGCGATCTATATAAATGGAGATAGAAATCAGGATTTAAAGCATATAATTAATGAAACGGATCGTATTGAAGATCAATTTACAATCATCCGCAGAGGTAAGAAGAAATACTTTTTAATTCGATATGTTTAAAAACAAAAGAGTCTCTTTCTGAGGCTCTTTTTGTCTTTAAGGATGAAGAGGAATTTCTAGCTTATAACCATTTCCTTCCACCTCAGGTCATCCAAATTTTGAATGACCTGAGGTGGGAATAATTTCCAATACCTTTCAAAATAAAAACCACCCTAGTTAAGGGTGGTTTCTTAAAGGAGCTATTAACGAGAGTAGAACTCAACGATAAGAGCTTCGTTAATCTCAGCTGGAAGTTCAGAACGCTCAGGGTAACGAGAGTAAGTACCTTCTTGCTTGTCAGCATCGAACGTAAGATACTCTGGTACGAAGTTGTTCACTTCAACAGCTTCCTGTACGATATCTAGGTTTTGTGATTTCTCACGAAGACCAATCACTTGACCTGGTGCTACGCGGTAAGATGGAATATCTACGCGTCCGCCATCAACAGTCACATGACCGTGGTTAACTAGCTGACGAGCTTGTGGGCGCGTACGAGCTAGACCAAGACGGTAAACAAGGTTGTCTAAACGAGATTCAAGAAGAATCATGAAGTTCTCACCGTGAATCCCTTTCATGTTCCCGCCTTCTTCGAACATGCGACGGAATTGACGCTCAGTTAGGCCATACATGAAACGAAGCTTCTGCTTCTCTTGAAGCTGAAGTCCATATTCAGACTGTTTTCTACGTTGATTTGGACCATGCTGTCCAGGTGCGTAAGGACGTTTGTCTAGTTCCTTACCAGTTCCACTTAAAGAAATGCCATAACGACGTGATTTTTTCCAGGTTGATCCTGTATAACGTGCCATTGGTATTTCCCCCTCTTTATTTTATTTTGCATAAAATAAAAACAGTGTGTGTTCCTCATAACGCTGCACATTTTGTTTTCATGCACCATCGCTCCAGCAGCAGAGAGTTACGCGATGCACCTCATAAGGCGAGGAACAAAATGAAATCAGGCGCCGGATTCACATAGGCTGCCGTTTATTTTACACAAAGGCTATTATAATTTTTTTTTATGTATAAGTCAAGGTATGTTTTTATAAGGGACCTTTAGCTATGTTATTTTCATAAAAATGTTTAATTTTAACACTTACTTTAACAAAAAAGGTATAAAGTAATGGTATAATAGGCTTAAACATATGTGCTGTAAGGTGGGAGTGAAATAATAATGAAACTGCAGGGGAAGGAAACAAATGGAGTACCATCCATTCAATCACGTTTATTAAATTTGTATTTCATGAGGACGGCTTTATCTTTTCAAAACTTTGTTACTGAATTAACAAATGAAATTCAAAACTTTTTGCAGGCAGATTTTGCTGCTTTCTACCTTTTAGATGAAGGGGAAGGAGATTATTGTCTAGTTTCAACCACTAGTGAAAATCACAAGTTTCCGGAACGAATAAATACCACCGAAACAGGCGATCCGTGCCGCCTCCTTAGCAGTCATTATGTAATAGCACGTTATAAGGCTCGTCCACTTGTATTACCATTAGGACCTAAAACAAGAAGGCTAGGCTATATTATGCTTCAACAGAGTCCATATACTAGAAGGAGCAGGGGCGAGCTTATAACCATAGCTTCTGAGGTCACTAAGTACTTAGTTAAAGCTGAGAGCTATTATACGGCTCATGATGAGAAGAAAAAATACGAGCTTTTATATAATATTACATCAAAGATACATTCCTCGATAGATATGGACGGTGTACTTAAAGAAGTTATTTCGACTCTAAGAAAAGTACACCCTGAGTACCACTATTACTTATCGTTATCACAGAACCACAACGCAAGTCATGACTTACCTGTGAGAGAGTTGTCTTATGAAGGCGGTAATTCAAATAGAGCAAGCACAAGGGCTTATCTGACAGGTGAGTGGCAAGTTGAAGTGCGTACAAAAGAGAAACAATCTTATTTGTATGCACCTCTTAAGGGTAAACAAGGAGTGTATGGAGTGCTGCAAATTGTTGCACCAAGTTACCTGTTTTTCGCGAAGAAAGATATTGAATTGTTCGTTCAGATTGCAAATACAGCTGGTAACGCGTTAGAAAATGCTAGATTATATCAGCATTCAAGAGAGCTAGTTAATGATTTGCAGCTAATTAACGAAACCGCCCATAAACTCAGTTCAAATATGCGTCTAACAGAGAAAATTACTTATATGACATCACAGATTAGTGATTTTTGTAAGGCGGACGAAGTAGGTTTTCTTTCCTTTCATCAGCAACAATCAAATAAGTATTCGGTCTTAAAAGGCAGTACGGCTTTTTTTAACAATCTTTCAGGTGAATCTCGGGACGTCATCTCGAAAATTGATCAGTTTGTTTTAGTTGAGAAAGAACCTGTTTTTATCGGTGACTTACGTACAAGGATTCATTCAGAGGTTGATTTTCCTTATAAATCGGTTATGGCCGTTCCAATGATAGATCATGAACAGTTAAACGGTCTTACAATAGTTCTTCATAGAGAACCCTACTTCTTTAGTTTCGAATCTTTTAAACTGCTTCAATCACTTGTGCATCATTCAACACTTGCTTTTGCCAATGCCATGCTAAGAGAAGAACTGGAGAAAACCGTTATCACCGACTACTTAACAAAACTTCACTCTAGAAACCATTTAGAAGAATGCGTCATCCGTCATCTGGAGTTAGACCAACAAGGGAGTTTCTTTTTATTTGACATTGATAACTTTAAACAAATCAATGATTCTTTTGGACACCAGACAGGAGATGAAGTCATTAAACAAGTTTCCGACGTTATGAAGCAGGAAGTCGGAATAAACGGTTTGGCTGCTAGGTGGGGAGGCGAGGAACTAGCTATTTACATGCCGGGATTTATGCATGAAGAAGCCTTATTGCTCGCAGAGTCCATTCGGGGGAGAGTTGCCCATATGACAGAACCGCTCGTCACTGTCTCTTGTGGAATTTGTTCTTGGATCGACGAAAGCAAACCATCAGCGAAGTCTCTTGTTCAACAAGCTGATAAGGCTCTTTATCGGGCAAAAAAGTCAGGGAAGAATCAGATCTGTTCAGCCCCAGTTCAGGAACATGAAAGAACCGCTCCAAAATAAAGGGCGGTTCTTTCATGTTTAAAGTATAAAGACTTCATGATTAAATATGCTTTTCTAATGTTTTAACAAAAAGGGATAGATGTTCTTCATCCGCTTCATCAAAGCGACCTATAGAGGGACTGTCTATATCTAAAACCCCATAGATTTGCCCGTCTTTGAAAATCGGAACGACGAGTTCTGATTGGCTGGCTGAATCACAGGCAATATGACCTGGGAAGGCATTCACATCATGGACTCGTTGAGAAGTACCCTCCGAGACAGCTGTTCCGCAAACCCCTTTACCAGCGGGGATACGTACACACGCTGGAAGACCTTGGAAAGGCCCTAAAACAAGTTCATTTTCCCTCCATACGTAAAAGCCTACCCAATTCACATCATCGAGAAATTGATTTAATAACGACGATGCGTTTGAGAGATTCGCTATTTCGTCAGGTTCGCCATCAAGCAGGGCATCTAGTTGTTTGATGAGCATGTGATATTGATCTTCCTTCGTTCCTTTATAATGTGTGGATTGAAACATAGTAAAGCCTCCTTAAGATTATTGTTCGACAGGATTCCTGCCGTCTTGTCGGTAATTGGTGTACGATTTTTAGAGGAAATTCATCGTTTGTAGGGAATTCCCTAGTAAGGAGGAATCCAATGATGAACCGTCAAAATTCAACAAGACAAAAGGTGTTAGATGTCGCATGCCAATTATTTTACAGTCAAGGGTTCAGCGGGACATCCGTTCGAGATATCGCCAATCGTGCAAAGGTTAACGTATCATTGATTCATTACTACTTTAAAAGTAAACAAGGGCTGTTCGAATCACTAGCTATTCATTATTTTGAACCCTACCTTGAAATAATCGAACAAGAGGTTAATACAAATGCGGAACAAAATTTAGAATCATTAGTGAAAAGAATTTTACATTATAAGCAGGAACATTATCAACTTTCTTGTTTGGTCAATCGAGAGTTAACATTAAATACAGTATTTGCCAGAGAAATGCTGGTAACCTATTTAGCTAAAGAAAACCATTTGCTCACAAAGCTTTTATTTAACAAAACGAACAAGCTTGAGATCACATATAGAGAAAAATTGTGCTTAGTCCAGCTTAAGGGGTTATTAAATGCACCGTTCGTTATGCCACTAGAATTTCAAGAGTCGCTGCACTCGGATACATCGATAGCTCATTTTATTGATGTGTACAGTTCCCTTATGATGGATCGTAAAGCGTTAAAAGCAAAACGAGTCTTTAGCGTATGAGAGAAGAATCAAGTCCATCATAGTCCTGTGTGATTGCAGAGCTGCTGTGTGCATCTGAACCGTATATAAGTGGAATTCCCTTTGCAGAAGCCTTTCTAGCAATCTTTAGTGGTGGATAGGCTTCTTTGCAATGTTCTTTGTACATCCCCGCTCCATTATAATCAAGTGTCATTGAACCTTCTTTCACATGGTCTAAAAAATCTATGGCCATCTGTTCCCATGCTACAGGCGGTTCATAAAGCTGCTGGAATTTCTTAATTAGTGTCATATGACCAATCCTGTTAGGCTTATGGACTCCTAGATCAGCTGAAATAGATTGAACTAAAACATCATAATATAACTGATACAAATTGTTCGGGCTGCCGCTTGCTGCCAGGGCTTCTCTGTATACAGATGCACTGTAATCAATACAGTACCAATCCTTCTTTATGGGTAAAAAATGAACAGATAGAATGCTGTCGTCAAGAAAGCGTCCGTATTCATCTAAAAAAAGCTTCGTTTCCTCCTCAAAGCCTGAAATATAATCAACCTCGAGCCCGACCTTAACCTCAATGTCAGATTCGTAAGTTTTCTTCACATTTCTCACATTATTTATATAAGCTTCGAGAAGCCGTGGGTTCATCCCACTATCCTTGGTTGGTACAGGATCATTAAAGGATGGGGGCAAGGGGGCGTGCTCAGTAAATGTCATAGATGTATATCCAGTTTTAATTGCTTGTTCCACGTAAGATTCAAGGGAGTCAGAAGTCCCGTGTGGACAGTAAGGCGAATGAATATGACCGTCAATCATATGTTTACTCTTCCTCTCCTTTGCATTAATTGTCAATATGTTAATAAATTTGAAATATTTTAGCCAAAATGATTATATCCATGGTATCATAAGAGATAACTAATTTTTAATAAAAACGTAAAGATCTGCGAACGTGTATTTTGTAAGGAGGCTGTTTATGAGGTACTTCATTGGGGGCATTTTAGTACTGATCGCACTGATCATCTTCGGATTGATCTGGCGAAAGAAAGTATATGATGAAGTCGACCGTTTAGAGGGATGGAAGATGGACATCATGAATCGTAATGTAACAGAAGAATTATCCCGTGTAAAAGCATTAAATCTCTCTGGTCAAACTCAGGAGCGGTTTGAAACGTGGCGTAGTCGCTGGGATGAGATTTTAACTAGAGAACTTCCCGATCTAGAAGAAGACCTGTTTGATGCTGAAGAAGCAGCTGATCGTTATCGGATGAAACGTGTAAGAAAAGTGCTGAATCACACGGAGAAAAAGCTGCAAGCTGTTGAGCAAGATATAGAAGAAATGTTTAATGAGTTAGAAGTGCTGTTAGATTCGGAGAAAAGCAGTCGCTTAGAAATTGAAGCTTTAGCTCCTGACTTAAAAGAATTGAAGAAGAAGCTCATACATAACCGGCATCAATACGGTAAGGCTGTTCGATTGTTTGAATCTAGAGCTGAAGAGCTGGAAAGTGACCTAGATAAGTATGAGGAAAAAGTTGAGCAGGGAAATTATTTGGAAGCAAATGATCTTGTTCAGTCGGTCCGCGATAAACTTGTTCTTTTATCTGAAGAAGCAGCGTCCTTCCCGGAGCATTTAAAGAAAACTCAAACCGAACTTCCTGAACAGTTATCAGAGCTGCTGGCTGGTATGCGAGATATGGACGAGGAAGGCTACCGTGTTTCACACCTTGGTTTTATACCAGAAATAGAGAATTATCAGGAACAACTGAAAAAAAGTGTGGAATCTCTGGAGAAAGGTGATCAAGAAGGCGTTCAAGCGCTGATAGAGGAAATCGATACACGAATTCAGGAAATTTATCAAACACTCGAACAAGAAGCTCTTGCTAACACATTTGTTGAGAAACAGCGTCCCTCCTTCCAGGCATCTCTTGAAGAGTTGGATACGTTGTTACAAGAGACAAACCGAGAGTTAGACGACTTACAGGTGACCTATCAAATGGAGTCTGATGATCTAGAAACCCACCGTACAATAGATCAATCCATGACACTTCTAAAGAAAAAGTACCTAAACTTTGAAAAAAAACGTGAAGATGGGGAAACTTCTTTTTCAGAGCTTCGGGTTGAGCTTGAGGAATTTAAAGAACAGCTAGGCGAGCTTAATGTTAAGCACAAGAGCTTTAACGAACGGGTGCAAACCCTTCGTAAAGATGAGCTTGAAGCTAAAAATAAGTTAGCTGAAATGGAACAGTTGATTCTTGACACTCATCGACGGTTGAAAAGAAGTAATCTACCTGGCATTCCTGTCTATTTTTTCGAGGAAATGCAAAAAGCCGGTGAAGATATTGATCATGTGTTTCAAAGCCTCGAATTACAGCCGTTGGACATGGTGGAAGTGAATGATAAGCTTGGAGCAGCAATCGAACATACACAGGCGGTTAATCAAGATGCCGAAGTTCTTATTAAAAAGGCCCATCTAGTTGAGCGTCTCATTCAATATGGAAACCGCTATCGCAGTAAGTATCCTTTATTAGCTGCAGAACTGCTTGAAGCTGAAAATGATTTCAGATCTTACCGTTACGAGGAAGCTTTAGAAAAAGCTAGTTCAGCAATAAAGGAAGTTGATCCAGATGCATTCAGCCGCATTGAAGAAGGAGAACAAGTACCTGTTTAGGAAGTTTAACAGTTGATCGTTAACGGAAGAAATGGGTAAGACTGAAGGCCTTACAAAGAAACCATAAATGGAGACGCACGTGATAATGGGAAATTGGGCTGAAGATATGAGGGAAGGTGGAAAGCTACGCATTGACACTCTCCTTCACACACAAAATCTAAATTAGATCGATTTGCATTAAGCTAGCATCTAACAAGGATGCTAGCTTTATTTATGAGTGCAAATATTTATTTCCGGAGCATGTTATGATAGTATAATGGACTGCCAACGTAGAAAAGGGGTGCCACCGAATTGATTTATTTAGATAATAGCGCGACAACGAAACCATTACCAGAGGTACTGGAAAGTTATATGAAGGCAGCAACGACCTATTATGCTAACCCTTCTTCTATCCACCTTTTAGGAAGTGAAGCGGAAAGACTGCTTACAAAATCACGGAACATGGTGGCTGCTATAATGGGGATCGAGGCTAATGAGGTTCTGTTTACTTCTGGAGGTACGGAAGCTAACAACTTGGCTATTAAAGGAATTGCTCTTCAGCATCAAAATAGAGGAAAGCATATGATTACAACACAGATCGAGCATCCATCGGTATTAGAAGCTTTCCGTGGGCTGGAGGACCTTGGATTTGAGGTGACCTATCTCGGTGTAGATCAGGAAGGTTACGTCGACCCTTGCGATCTCGAAAATACAATACGCGAAGATACCATCTTAGTAAGCATTATGTCAGTTAATAATGAACTTGGGACGATTCAGCCTGTTCAGGAAATCGGGAAGATAGCAAAAAAGTATCCGAAGTTGTTTTTCCACGTTGATCATGTTCAAGGACTTGGAAAAGTACCGATGAATGTTGGGCAGTCAAACATTGATTTGTGCTCAGTATCTGGACATAAAATTCACGGGTTAAAAGGAACAGGGGCATTGTTTGTGCGCGGCAATGTAACCCTGTTTCCGTTGCTGCATGGTGGCAGTCAAGAGAATGGGAAGCGAGCTGGGACAGAGAACTTGCCAGCGGTTGTGGCCTTTGCTAAAGCACTAAGGTTAATTATGGATAAGGAACAAAATCACTTGCCAGAGTTAATTAGTCTTCAAAAATATGTTAGGCACCAGCTTAGTCAAATAGATTCATTGCTTATTAATTCTCCTGTCAATAGTGCTCCACACATCGTAAATGTTTCACTACCTGGATTTAAGCCAGAAGTAATCATTCATACACTAGCCCAGAGAGGAATTTATATTTCTACAAAATCTGCTTGCTCCTCTAAACAACCGGATGTTAGTTCAGTTTTGAAGGCTTGTCGGATAGATGCTTCCCGGACAACTTCATCGTTAAGAATTAGCTTGTCCTATCAAAATACAGTGACAGAAATTGATCAATTCATTCAAGCACTAAAAGAGGCGATTGTTCATTTAAAAACATCGATGGGGAGGTAACTATGGAATTTGATCACATTTTAATTCGCTATGGTGAATTGTTTATAAAAGGGAAAAACAGAAAGTATTTTGAACGTAAACTACAAAGTAATTTAATCAAAAAGTTGAAGGAATTCAACAATGTTCGTGTTTCTAAAAAAAGGGACCGGATGTATGTGCTCCTAAACGGTGAAGATCCTTATCAAGTAATGAATAAGTGTCAGCTAGTCTTTGGAATCCATACCTTAAGTTTTGCAATAAAAGTGGAGAAAGATGCAGATGTAATAAAGCAGGCAGCATTGGCTGCGTTACAAGATTCTCCTGAAGCACGAACATTTAAAGTGTCAGCTAAGCGAGCCGACAAGGAGTTCCCAATCCGCTCGCAAGACTTGAATCAACTGATCGGCGGGTATGTACTCTCAAATACGGAAGGGATCACTGTTAACGTTCATCACCCGGATGTTGAGTTAAAGGTAGAGGTCCGAAATGATGCTGCTTATATAACTGCACAGGATTACCCGGGTGCCGGCGGACTTCCGGTCGGGACAACTGGTAATTCACTGCTCCTTCTTTCAGGGGGGATCGATAGCCCGGTTTCAGGATATTTGACATTGAAGCGGGGCGTGGAGCTTGAAGCCATTCATTTTCATTCTCCCCCCTATACGAGTGAACGTGCCAAGCAAAAGGTGCTGGACCTTGCGAGCGAACTTTCTAAGTACGGGAACAAAATAAAGGTCCATATTATTCCTTTTACCGCTATCCAGGAGAAAATTCACCGTGAGACACCTGAAGGGTACAGTATGACGATTATGCGCAGGATGATGATGAGAATTAGTGCGCAAATAGCTAAGCAACAAGAAATTTTATCTTTGACGACCGGGGAGAGCCTTGGTCAAGTGGCAAGTCAAACGATGGAAAGTATGAATGCCATTAATGAAGTAACGAACTTACCTATTATTCGCCCGTTAGCAGCTATGGATAAGCTTGAAATTATAGGTGTTTCAAGAAAGATTAACACGTATGATCTTTCTGTGCTTCCGTATGAAGACTGTTGCACGATTTTTGTACCGAAAGCTCCGAAAACTAAGCCAACAAGGGAAAAAGCGAGCTATTATGAGTCTACTGTCGAGTTCAGTCAGGATATTGCTGACGCCATTGAGCAATCCTATATCGTGGAAGTAAATGGTAATGAAGAAAGTAAAGACGAGTTTGAGGATTTGCTTTAAGTGGAAGGCTCACGTTGCATCGCATCGTGAGCTTTTTACGAGGGATTGCGCTTCGTGTGTCAAATATGCAAATTTCAGCTTCAATGGTTCAAAAACGGTGTATTTTCGAGTCTATACTTGCAACACAATTTTTTACTTTTTCGGCCAAATTATGTATTGTAAAAATAGAATCAATAGGAAGGGGCAGGTAAATGAAGTTATGGTATGGCGGTAAAATATATACGATGAAAACGGAGGGGGAATGGGTTGAGGCAGTTATTTCTGATGGTGGAACAATTGTAGCTACAGGACAGACTCAAGACCTTTATACTTCCTACCAAGAGTCTATCACGGAGGAAATCAATTTAAAAGGGGCCGTGATGTACCCTGGTTTTACGGATAGTCACCTTCATATCATCGGCCACGGGGAAAGGCTTATGCGGCTTGATTTATCTTTTATGAAGTCAGCTGAAGAGGTGAAGCAAGCCTTAAGCCTTCATGCTGAACAGCTAGATAAAGGTGACTGGATCATTGGTGAAGGTTGGAATGAAAATCAGTGGGAAGATAAACGCATCATACATAAAGATGAGTTAGATGAGCTGACAAGCAACCATCCGATCGTGCTCACAAGAGTATGTCGCCATGCTTTGCTAGCCAATTCAAAAGCAATGGAGCTTGCTGGAGTGAATAGGCAGACGCCTGATCCTCAAGGTGGTGTGATCGTACGTGACGGCCAACTCGAACCAATGGGTTACTTTCATGATCAAGCACAGGATTTAATTAAGCAGGCAATGCCTGAGGTTACTCTAGAATACTTAAGAAAAGCGACAGGGCTTGCTGTTAGTGATATGCATGCTCATGGTCTGGTTGGAGGTCATAGCGAAGATCTTAATTATTACGGTGGCTTTAAAAAGACTTATGATGCCTTTACTGAGGTGATTAATGGGGATGACGTTAAGTTTCGGGCTCACCTGCTCGTGCATAATGGAGTACTGGAGGATATGGATGAAGAGGGTTTAGGGTTTAAGAAAGGTACGGAATTTGTGGAGCTTGGCGCTGTGAAAATTTTCACTGATGGAGCACTTGGCGGCAGAACAGCGTGGTTGGCTGATGATTATGCTGACGATGAGGGAAATCGAGGTGTGGCCATCTATACAGAGGACCAACTGAAAGAAATTGTCCTTAAGGCGCGCAAACGGAACATGCCTATCGCTGTGCATGCTATTGGAGATGCTGCAACGGAAGCGATTGCCAATGTTATTATGGAATATCCTCTCCAAACAGGTGAAAGAGATCGGATTATTCATGCCCAAATTTTAAGCCCAGGACTGATAGATAAATTAAAGAGGCTGAATGTTATTCTTGATATCCAGCCTACTTTTGTTGCTTCAGATTTTCCTTGGGTGATGGATCGTCTTGGTCATGTTCGCTTAAAAACCTCCTATTCGTGGAAGACGCTGTTGGATGCTGGTATTGTCTGTGCCGGGGGATCTGATGCTCCAATTGAGGAAATAAACCCACTGCTTGGAATACGAGCTGCGGTAGATCGTCGTGCAAGCTACGACAATCAAGTGTACCAGACTGAAGAACGTCTCTCCGTATATGAAGCCATTTCCTTATATACAAAGGGAAGTGCTTATGCCATTGGGAGAGAGGATTTACAAGGAATGATTGAAACAAATTTCGTTGCTGATTTTACCATTTTGGATCGAGATTTATTCGCCCTTAAACCACATGAATTGGCAGATGCTATGGTAACGATGACGGTAGTAGATGGTGAGATCATGTACCAACGAGTATAAGGAAAAGCCAGGCTTATTGCCTGGCTTTCGCATTTGAACAGATTTTTTATAAAAAGGTACGCTGAACCCGTTCCCAATAGGAGTTATTTTTCAATTTCACTGTCTTTATCACTTTGTCACTTAATTTTACAGTTATGTCTTTGATGTTACGGATGGAGAAGGCTTCATTATCCATGCCGATAATTGGGTAGTCGTTACCGTCTTGACGAACACTCAATCTCAGTGTTCGCTCAGGGCCTAAAATAAAGGACGAACCGAGTGTACGGTAGCGATTATTATTTAGTGAGGCAAGCTCGCTTACTTGAAAGCAAGGCAGTTTCGGATCGACAACAGCGCCCTTTGTCGATTTGTTATAGCCCGTGCTGCCCGTCGGAGTTGCCACGATCAACCCATCGCCACGAAACGTTTCAAAGTAAGTATCGTCAATAAATACATCTATTACAATCGATTTAATAAGGGTGGAGCGGACGCTGCACTCGTTTAAACAACAATAGCTTGATTCATTATTCACGGTCGATTCAATGACTGGAAAACGGCGAACCTCAAGTTCGGCATTAAGCATGGAATCGACCATTTCATTGTAATTATCTAGGTTAAAGTCACAGTAAAGTCCAGCCTCATCTTTGCTCCTAATTCCAACGTACAAGCAGTCTTGGCGAAAGCCTGTTTTTCTAACTGCTTGAAGGAATGTACCGTCTCCTCCTACAGATATAATAATATTTGCATCCTTGGAATCATCAACAATGTTAAAATCATTTTCTATCGCAAGCTGATATAAGGGTGCAAGTTTTTCTTCTAACTCGTCATTTGGATGATAATAAAAATAGAGATTTCTGCGTTGATTGGACATTGCGAAAGCCTCCTAAGTGGGATTCATTATGTATTTTACCACACTATAGCAGACGGATGAATAGGTGGGAATTGTGATCGGGGATTGAATGAATAGGACCAGACGAATGGATTATGTTGAAGTCCGTTCAATTTTTCGTTATGGTTGTGAATAGAATCAAGGGCTTGACTGAGAACGCATGGAACGGACGCTGCAATGCGTTCTATTCGTATGAGATGAAAGTCGGAAACAAACAGGAGGATTATGATGAAACAAGAGCAGGTAGGTAAGTTATATGAATGGATTGATGAGACAGCAACCATTGTCGAAATGGATATGAATATTACGTACTTAGAAGCAGTTGCTGAAACGCTGGATACATTATTTAATGGGCAGCCTTTTGATGATATAAGCGAGCAATTGTCTACTAAATTGACAAACCAGTTAGTGAAAATAACTAAAGGGGAGTACGAGAAAGAAGAAATACGTAAAGCCGTACAACTTGCTATTTTAAAGGGAATGAAGGGTGCAACACAGCAACAACACCTGATAACACCTGATTCTGTAGCCATGTTTATGGGGTATATTGCCTCAAAGTTATTTGAAGGGGAAGGGAAGCTGAAACTGTTTGACCCTGCTGCCGGTACTGGGAACTTAATAACGTCAGTAATGAACCAGCTTGAGCTGGACCTTACAGCCTACGGTAGTGAAGTGGACCATACATTAATTCAATTAGCTGTAGCCAATGCAAATTTACAAGAGAATCCTATTGAGTTTTTCCATCAGGATAGTCTACGCCCGTTCTTAATGGAGCCGGTCGACTTTGTTTTTGGCGATCTTCCAGTGGGGTATTATCCGGATGATGTACAAGCTAAACAATATAACCTAAAAGCTGAAGAAGATCACTCCTATGCCCATCATTTGTTTATTGAACAAGGGCTAAATTATACAAAAGCCGGAGGATATTTAATGTTTATCGTTCCAAATTTCCTCTTCGACAGTGATCAGTCTCAGTCCCTTAACGAGCATCTTAGAGAGGAAGCGCATATTGTTGGAATGCTTCAGCTGTCAGATTCGCTTTTTAAGGACGAAAAGCACGGTAAAAGTATCTTAATTTTGCAGAAGAAAGGTGAGAAAACAAAACCTCCTAAGCAAGCGCTGTTGGTAAAGCTTCCATCCTTTAAGAACCCGGATGCAATGGCAGATATTCTTGCTCAAATGAATCAGTGGTTCAGTGAATATAAAACGATGAAATTGTGAGAATATAAGAAATATATCAAGTAAACGTTATCATGTTCCTTTCACCTTGAAAACGAGTCATACGGGTGGTTAAATGGTAGTGGTAGAAAGATACGAACCTATATTTTAAGGGGATGAACAACGTTGAATAGTATTCTTGCGATAAATGCAGGTAGTTCTTCTTTAAAATTTCAATTGATCGAAATGCCTGAAGAAACAGTTGTAACAAAGGGTCTGATTGAACGTATTGGCCTGGAGGACGCTGTCTTTACAATAGAATTTAATGGAGAAAAGGATAAAACGGTAACAAGCATTCCCGATCATAGTGTGGCTGTTTCATTGCTTTTAGATAAGCTTACAGGTCACGGAATTATCCAATCTCTCGATGAAATAAACGGGGTAGGACACCGTGTTGTGCATGGTGGTGAGCGCTTTAGTGAATCTGTCTTGATTACAGATGACGTCATTAAGGAGATTGAAGGTGTATCTGATCTGGCACCACTTCACAATCCTGCTAACTTGACCGGAATTCGTGCTTTTAGGGAAGTATTGCCTAATGTGCCGCATGTCGCTGTATTCGACACAGCTTTCCACCAAACGATGCCGGAACAATCTTATTTATATAGCCTGCCTTATGAATACTACGAAGAGTATGGAATTCGTAAATACGGCTTCCATGGTACGTCACATAAGTATGTCACAGAACGTGCTTCTGAAATGCTTGGTCGTCCAGTAGAACAACTTCGCTTGCTCTCCTGCCATCTTGGGAACGGAGCAAGTATTGCAGCGATTGAAGGTGGAAAGTCGATTGATACATCGATGGGCTTCACACCACTTGCCGGAGTGACTATGGGTACACGTTCGGGGAATATTGACCCTGCCCTCATTCCATTTATCATGGACAAGACGGGTAAATCGGCTAGTGAAGTGATGAATGTATTAAACAAAGAGAGTGGAATGCTTGCGCTTTCAGGTTTCTCAAGTGACTTACGAGATATTGAAGAAAAAGCATCTGAAGGTGATGAGCGTGCAGAACTAGCACTGGAAGTGTTTGCTAACCGGATTCATAAATATATCGGTTCTTACGCTTCTCGTATGCACGGCATTGATGGCATTATTTTTACTGCTGGTGTCGGTGAAAATAGTACATCGATTCGCGAACGTGTGTTAAGAGGCCTAGAGTTTATGGGAGTGTACTGGGATCCTTCTCTAAATCAGGTAAGAGGCAAAGAAGCATTTGTCAATTATCCGCATTCACCTGTTAAAGTGATGGTCATTCCTACGAACGAAGAAGTTATGATTGCTCGTGACACAGTTGAAAAAGGCTTATAAGGCTTGATATGATGGGGTTTTGGTTATCTAAATAATTAAAAAATTGGTTAATACAGTGTCTTATTAACCAAGACAAACTTTCTGAGTGATTCTGTTCTTATGTAATTAAATTGCATAAGAAGGGGGTCGCTCATTTTTTATGCCTAGACCACAAGACCGAAAAACAAAAAGGTATCAACGGAAGAAGAAATAGTAACCTAGATGATGCAAGAAACCTGGGAACCTCTCTATTCGAGGAGTCAAAGGATCGATCCCTTTAATTTTTGCATCTCTTACCCTGGGAATTTCCACAGCGGCCTTTTGGACATTTTCCAGATCTTTTATTGAAGTGGCTGGTGATTATAGTGATTGGCAGCTTTCTGGATTTTGGGTCATTATAGGACTATTTGGTGTGCTAGGAGGGTTTTCAGGTTCTTTAGTTGAAAAAAGGAGACTGTCTTTAGCTTATAAGTTAGGGAGTTTGTTGATTGCTTCAGCTTCGATCATTCTATCTTTTTCACCTGGGAACTTGTTAATGACTTACCTATCGGCTGGACTCTTCGGTTGCTCCTATATATTTTTAACCGGAGTTCTTCTTGTCTGGGGAAGCCGTGTATTTATTACGAATGCATCATTAGGTATTGGCGTTCCATTTTTACTTTTGGCGGTGGGGCAAGTCATAGGTTCGTTAGTCGCTGGATTGTTTATTGGAATATGGGGCTATGTTACTTCTTTTATACTTTATGGATTAGTTGGTATGGTGGCTACCCTTATAGCTCCAAAAAAGAGTTAGAAAGATAGTGGTTTGATATCCTATGAAACAAGAAAGTGATTAGGAACACACAATAAAACAAGAATACCATGTATTTCTGTTAAATAATCTTGATATCGAGTCTTGAAGATCAGCGCGATTGCTAAGTAGTGAATTGTGATCTTTCTTCATATATGAGCCATTTAATTGAATAAAGCTAACATTAAGCACAAAAAAATTAAACGCAATCCTATTTTGCATCAAAGTGATACGGTAAAGTATATCCTTAATAAACATATTACATGTGAATTAGAGGGGAGAGGATTTTTGTGCTTAATTACGATAACCGGAAACCTGTATCCGTGCAAAATATAGAGAGTGGGGAAGTTTCTTTTAAAACGTATTTTAATTATATATAAGCGGGGAACATCCTTTGAAAAGTGCATCTAGCAGTGTTCCTTCTTTTTTTGTACAAAATGGACCTTTATATGTCTGCTCCAGTTTGATTTTCCTTTTCAGTCCATTCAAGCTACAATTAAGGTAAAGAGCTATTGAAGGAGTGGTGTTTTTGACTAATGAACGTATGATGAGAGGAATAGACAAATGGCAGGAACATCAGTCCAGCTATCAAGCCAATGACTTCGAAGTCCTGTATGATCATTGGATTCGTGACTCTTTTAATCAGATTCATCCTGATGTAAAACAGAAGTTTTTTTCAAGATTAGACGGGTGGCTTTTTCATACTCACGCTTTTCTCCAAGGTTCTGCTTTTCAAAATGATGCGCGTGAACGAATATTGACGGTTGGTCGTATTTTTCGATCTGATGTGACTTATGTGGAGGATATGAGACAATTGGATGTGAACCAACTAACTTACATAGCTGATCAGCAAGTGGCAAGAGGACGTTTATATTCCTTTGCACAAGGGGGATTAACGGGGACTGGGGGATGGTTGTTGCTTGGTGTTGATTTTCCGTTGATGACGATTTTGAATTTGCGGGCCGTTCAATTAATCGGGTTAACATTTGGTCATGAGATGAACCATCCCTATGAAATGATGATCTCATTTAAAGTATTTCATGCGGCGATGCTGCCTAAGCGTCTTCAATCAGCAGCATGGAATGATTTAATTGAGGAAATAAAGAGAAATGAGCATCCCTATGTGTATGAAGGGAATGACCAAATCACAGGTGAGGCGTGGTTAGAACAACCTTTGAAGCAGTCATTTAAGTCATTGTTCATTTTAATGTTTAGGCGGAAGCTGTTTCAAGGCATTCCTCTTGTAAGTGTCGCAATCGGCGCTTATTCCAATTATCAATTGACTAAACAAATGACAGAATTTGCGATGAAGTTTTACCAATACAGACATTTGATGATGGAACAGGAGGGATAGGAGATGGCTGTTGATCAGCACAAAAAGAAGGCACCTAAAAGTGTTCGGTGCACGATTATTACTGTTAGTGACACGAGAACAAAGGAAACAGATAAAAGCGGAAAGCTTATGATTGAAAAGCTTGAAGCGGCCCAACATGTAGTGCTTGAACATCAGATTATTAAGGATGAAAGAGCGGCTATAGAAACAGCGGTGCGGCAAGGGATTCGTGATGAAAGTGTCGAGGTAGTTTTAACAAATGGGGGGACGGGAATCGCAGTGCGGGATGTGACGATTGAGACCGTGACCTCTCTATTTGAAAAGGAAATACCGGGTTTTGGTGAATTGTTTCGTATGCTTAGTTATACAGAGGATATTGGATCTGCTGCTATTCTTTCACGAGCCACAGCGGGTGTGAGCGGAGGGACAGCAATATTCTCAACCCCTGGGTCAAGCGGTGCAGTAAAGCTTGCTATGGATAAGCTCATTTTACCTGAAATCACACATGTGATGAGAGAGGTTCACAAGGATTTATAGGGAAAATAATGAAGACGCTGATTTTCAGCGTCTTTACTTATTCATCATCTTTGTTATCGTCACGTACTACGAGGACATCACAAGTTGCGTATCTAATAATGTGTTCGGAAACACTGCCGATAAAGAAGCGTTCCATGACATTCAAGCCAGTAGCTCCGCAAATGATTAGGTCAGCTTGATGTTTAGGAGCAACGTCTTTTGCAATTTTTACTTTTGGTGAACCATAATCGATGTCAATTACCACATTCGTTACACCAGCTGCTTCGGCTTTCTTTTGGTAATCTTCAAGCAGCTCTGTTGCATATTTTTCTGCACGGATGGCAAGGGAACGATCGTACGCTTCTACGGTTGAAAATGCACGGGTATCAACGATGTGGGATAAAATCAGCTTGGACTGGTTTCGATTCGCGATATCAATGGCTTTATTAAACGCTACCTCTGCTGTTTCTGAACCATCAACGGCTACAACGATATCCTTGTACTCAAATGTCATTATGAACTCTCCCTTCCTTTTATTATCTATATTATAACACGATGAAAGCTGTGAAAGCGATTACCATTCCCTGAAGTACGTTTTTAGAAAAGCCACTAATGGACAAAGGGAATAACAGAAGTAGTTCAGGAAAAAGGTTGTAAGTAATCCTTTAGTTTCAGGCGTAACAGCTGAACCTTATTCTCTATTTGTAGTAAAGTATGTTTAGGGTCTTAAATTTTGAAATGAGCTGGTGTGCGAGAAAACACTGTATGAAATTATAAACTCCACTGAAGGGAGAAATGCTTATGCGTCATGCGATCATTACCGCAGGAACAAAAGGATTAGGAAAAAAAGTAACGGAACAATTTTTACAAGCAGGACATTCTGTTACGGTTACATATAGGAGCGATAAGAAGAAGGCCGAAGAGCTTATCGAACAATATGCATCTATGAACAAACACATTCAACTGATCCAGGTAGACGTCACATCACAAGCAGATCTCAAACGGCTTGTCAAGGAAACGATGGATCGTTTCGGGAGAATAGATTTTCTAATTAATAATGCAGGTCCATATATTTTTGAGCGGAAAAAGCTGGTCGATTATTCTGATGACGAATGGAATGCCATGATCAGAGGAAACCTAGACTCAGCATTTTATTTACTTAAACAGATCATTCCAATTATGAGAGTTCAATCATTTGGCCGAATTATAAACTATGGCTTTCAAGGAGCGGGGTCTTCATCCGGATGGATTTATCGTTCCGCCTTTGCTGCAGCGAAAGTAGGCTTGGTTTCATTAACGAAAACGATTGCTTTTGAAGAAGCGGAATATGGTATCACTTCAAATATGGTTTGCCCAGGAAACATTACAGGTGAAATGAAAGAGGCTTCCATTGAACAAGGCAGAAAAATCAGCGATAAGAAAACCCCAATTGGGAGGCCCGGTACAGGGGAAGATATTGCTCGAACGATCGCTTTCCTCTGTGAAGAGCAATCGGATATGATTACAGGCACAATTTATGAAGTCACTGGTGGATTAGATGTTATTAACCGTTATCGCTGAAAAAGGTTAATTCACTTTGTTTATGAATACTATAGCTGCAAGTAGGAATTTGTTACAATGAAAGTGCTTACAGAATAACTGCTTATTCACTTGTTTAAAATAATGATATAGTGTAATTTGTCCGGATAGGACTAATATCTATCCGGTTGGAAGTGAGGTTGAGTATTTGTGAAAATTGGTATACCAAAAGAAGTGAAGAACAACGAGAACCGCGTTGCCATGACACCTGCTGGGATCATTACTTTACAAAATGCCGGGCATGAGGTTTTTGTTGAAACAAATGCTGGGGTTGGCTCAAGCTTTACAGATGAGCAGTACCAAGAAGCAGGAGCAACGATCGTATCAACAGCAAAGGAAGCATGGAGTCAGGAAATGGTTATGAAGGTGAAGGAGCCGCTTCCCGAAGAGTATGAATACTTTTATAAAGGACTTATTCTATTTACCTATTTACATTTAGCACCAGAACCGGAATTAACTAAAGCATTGATCGACCGGAACGTGGTTGCGATCGCTTATGAAACGGTACAGCTTTCAAATGGCTCCCTGCCATTACTTACACCAATGAGTGAGGTGGCAGGAAGAATGGCTTCACAAATTGGGGCACAATTTTTAGAGAAATCTCATGGCGGCAAAGGGATCCTTCTTGGAGGCATCCCTGGTGTAAGACGGGGGAGAGTAACAGTCATAGGTGGCGGTGTTGTAGGAACGAACGCTGCTAAAATTGCCATGGGCCTGGGAGCTGATGTTACGATCATCGACTTAAATCCAGAACGTTTGCGGCAGCTTGATGATATTTTTGGATCAGATATTAACACACTGATGTCGAATCCATTAAACATACAAGAAGCACTTGAAGAGTCCGACTTAGTCGTTGGCGCTGTACTTATTCCGGGAGCAAAAGCTCCTAAACTTGTTACAGAGGAAATGGTGAAGTCGATGCCGGAAGGATCTGTCATTGTTGACGTTGCGATTGACCAAGGCGGAATTTTTGCCACAACAGATCGCATTACGACACATGATCATCCGACGTATGAGAAGTTCGGGGTAGTGCATTATGCTGTAGCGAACATGCCTGGTGCAGTGCCACGCACGTCAACAATTGGTTTGACTAATGTGACTGTTCCCTATGCCTTGCAGCTTGCAAACAAGGGTTATAAGCAGGCATGTCAGGACAATGCGGCCTTATTTAAAGGAATCAATACACTTGACGGCTATGTAACTTATCAGGCGGTAGCCGAAGCACACGGCCTTGACTATGCCAGTGCTAGTGAGCTTTTAAAAATATAGGTTGAGAAACAGTAGGACCCAGACCGTTCTACTGTTTTTTCATAAATGAAACTTCCGTGATTTTTTCCCAGTCAATTATTTGAATGAGTTTGAAAGTTGAGGATAGTTATTTTGTTTTCCTTGTTATTTGAATCAATTTCATAATTGCTCTTTTTAAAACGGAGCCATTCGTATTCCGAATGAGTCTCCCATGTTCAGAGGATTTCATCCATCATGATGTGGCATATTAACCGCGTCACACAGAGATTTTCAGCTATCTGATAAGAATTCTTCTGTCGTTTTGGGTGACTTATGAACCTGGAGTGTTTCCGTTCTTCTCACAAACACAAGGAGGTCTGGGAAATGGCGTGAGTCCTGTGGGATGAACATGACAGGTGAGACCCCGGAGGACGGAGTCCGAGGAGACTCAGCGCATGCCCGCGGAAAGCGAGTGAATCTCGAGATTGAGTCTTCCAGATTACTGCCCTTAACCTAATAAAAAACTTGACTAAACATGAGGAGGTGCTTTCTTTTTTAAGTTTTGAATCCCTTGGGGCACGTGGGAACTAAATTATGAAATTGATTCATTTCTGAAGTAAAATGGTGTTGTTGCGAAATTTGGATGAAAAAGTTTTAAAAAAGTGAAACCAACTATGGGATACTCACGTACATACAGGTACAAGGTCATAGTTGAAGAGAGGTGAGCATTTGGGATTTTTTTCGAAATTGTTTTCAAGTAAAAAGACAGAAACACCTGATGTAAAAGAACGGACAGCGCTTAACATCCAGATAGGAGATATCATCACTTACGATCTTGTGGACTATGAAGTGGTTGGGAAAATCACCTACCGTGATGGTTCTTATGAATGGTTTTCCTATCAGCTTCTTGAAGGCGCAAATATAAAATGGTTGTCTGCTGAAATGGATGACGAGCTTGAACTTGGTATATATGAGACAATAAAGTTGCCGGTGGATTCTTTTCAAAAGCAAATTGAATATGAAAATACCATCTATCATAAGGATGAGGAAGGTGAAGCATATGTGACGGGGGAAGGCCGGAGCAAGAATATTAATGGCCGCACTACACGTTATGCTGAATATATTTCTGAAGATGAAGAGACATACCTATCATTAGAATCCTGGGGTAGTGAGATCGAGGTAAGTTACGGATATGATATTGAAGCCTATGAACTTAAAATTATTGCTGGTTCTAAATAATAAGGAGGAAAATTAAATGTTTAAACTTTTTAGCCGTGTAAAAACTGTTGTCGGTGCTGAGCTCAATTCTATGTTAGATAAGGCAGAAGATCCGGTGAAAATGCTAGATCAATTCATGAGAGATATGGAAAGCGACATTCGTGACGCAGAGAGTGCTGTTGCTAAACAAATTGCTAATGAGAAAATGTTAAAACGCAAATATGATGATGCACAGGCGTTAAGTGATAAGCGTATGAAGCAAGCTGAGAAAGCAATGGAGGCTGGCAATGAAGATTTAGCACGTCGTGCGTTAGAGGACAAAAATAATCAGCAATCACAGGCTGACCAATTCAAGGCTTCTCATGAGCGCGCGGAACAAGATGCAAATAACCTTCGTAAGAAGCTTGATGAAATGAAAAAAGAATATCAGGAAATGAAGCTGAAAAAAGACTCTCTTAAAGCTAGAGCGGAATCTGCGAAAACCCGTACGAAGATGAACCGTACGATGTCTGGCATCGGAAGTGACGAGTCTCGCCAAGGGTTTGAAAGAATGGAAGAGAAAGTAATGCAGCACGAGGCGGAAGCAGAGACAAGTGAGGATCTGTCTAAGTCTAATCGTTCTTTAGATGACGAATTTGATACGCTAGACGAAAAAGATAGCGTGGATGATGAATTAGCTGCACTGAAAAAGAAAATGAATAAAGAATAATGAGATGGTATGCTTATTCGTGCCTGACTCCATGTCAGGCACGAGTATTCTTGATGGAAGGAGGGGTTACACCTTGAGAAACTATGTTGGAGTAATAATTGTTGTTATTATCGCAGTTGTAATAGGTTTTAACATGTTTGGCAATAATGGTGGTTCCAGAGGGATGACTGGTACATACACCGAGGATACATATGGAGAATTGCCTAGTGAACCCTCTCGCGGTGAAATTATTGATAACATTAATAACTCTGATGCTTCATCCATTGAAGAATTAATTGAGCAGAGCTTTCCCTTGCTTGATACGGTTAGAACAGACCAAGGCATTTCTAAAATTTATATGACACAAGAACTTACGCTGCCAAAAGTCGCTGAACTATTAGAAACGAATCGTACACCAGAGGAAGTTAGTCAGCGTAACGAAGGGAAGCAAGTCCTCGTCTATCCCGATCACTTTGTTATACTGCAGGAAAGCGATGTGGAGCCAGGACTCGTTTTAATTGAATTATCCAGCGACGAATTTGTGAGAAATAATTACTCACCGAGCTTCTTTCAAGGGTTATTGGCTTACTCATTGTTAAACAGAATGCTCGATTCAAACGATTGGTCGAGGAGGCGGGCATCCACCTGCCAGTCAACAGGGAATTGTTATGGAGGTTACGGTATGTATGGTGGATACAATTCAGGTTCATCTGGTTCATTCCGCGGATCATCTAATCGCGGGGGAGGACCTGGCGCAGGAAAATAGAGGAGGGAATTAAATGGAGCCATTTATAGCTACTATTGGTTATTTTGCATTAGGTGTAGTTGTTGTTGTAATCGGTCTAGTTTTATTTGAATGGATCACGAAACAGTATAAGGACTGGGATGAAATCAGCAGCGGGAATCAAGCTGTTGCAATGTCGATTTCAGGAAAGATCATCGGGATTTGTATTGTATTGTCGTTTGCCATTTATCACAGCTTCACACTATGGGATACCTTAATATGGGGAGCCTTTGGTGTAATATTACAAATGGTTGCTTACCTGTTATTTGAGTTATTCACAAGGAAATTCTCTGTGGAAACAAAGCTGAAGGAAAACAATACAGCCGTTGGAATTGTTTCCATGGGTGTGTCTATTGGTTTAGCTTTTGTCATTGGAGCTTCCATTACATAAGCAAACTATGTGTACCTTCATTGAAAAGAATGCTTGAGCCACTATGGGTTTCTTCTACATAGTGGCTTTTTTAGAGCTAAGGAAACTATAAAAAATGATTGTGGATAAGGTTACATGAAGTTAGCCGCATCCAGCTCCAGCGCGCAAGACACGCAAGACTAGTCAATCGCCTCCGTGGCCCCACAGGACGTGGGTCAGTCTCGATCTTGGCACAAGGGCGTGCCGATTTTAGCTGAACTTCATCTGTAGTGTCTACCGGGGCGCTTGCGCTTTTGTTCGAGGAAAGCTGTTAACAGTTAGGATGTACGATGTAGGGGTGAAGGCAATGAATGAACAAGCCATAAAGAAAAGTCGACTGATTTATTGGGCGTCTGGGATTGTCTCGATTTGTGGCATTATTTTCGAGGTGCTCTTTGGGGCATTAGGCTCGTACATACTTGGTGATGGTGTGAAACAGTATACGCTGACAATTAGTTTGTTTTTAACAGGTATGGGAATCGGCGCAAGTATTAGTGAAAAAGTAATGAAAAAGTTGATCTTAACATTTGTGTGGATCGAATTTATGGTCGCCCTAATTGGTGGCTTCTCAAGTTTCATAATGTTTGGCATGACGGCTTTTGCTCCAGGGGGATCAGATGCCCTATTCTTATATTTGATAACTTTCACAGTTGGCGCCCTTACAGGTGTTGAACTACCGATCTTGATTAGAAAAGCAAATGAAATTGGTGTGGAGTTAAGCAGGAGCACGGCGAGGGTACTGTTTTCAGATTATGCGGGCGGCTTAATTGGCGGCTTACTGTTCGCCTTTTACTTGCGTCCGCAAATGGGTATGGTCAAAAGCGCTTTTTTCGTTGCCTGTATTAATTTAGCTGTAGCCGTTGTGGTACTCTACTTGTTTCGTTCAGAAATTAAGAATATGGCCTTACATGGGACGGCGGCAGGTGTGATTGGCGTGCTGTTAGTTGGCGGGCTTTTCTTCGGCGAAGAGATGGCGTTTGCTTTTGAACAAAAGCTTTATAAGGATCCAATTATCTACATGGAGGAAAGTGCTTATCAACGGATTGTTTTAACGAAAGAGCAAGGCGATACCCGACTTTACCTGAATGGTTCGCTCCAATTTAGCTCTTCTGATGAACATCGCTATCATGAAACACTCGTTCATCCTCCTATGGCACAAGCAGAAAGTCATGAAGATGTTCTCGTTCTTGGCGGTGGAGATGGTTTGGCAGCTAAAGAATTATTAGGTTATTCCGATGTCGAAGAAATTACGCTCGTTGACCTCGATCCTGCTGTTACACATTTGGCGAACACGAATTATCATTTACTTCAGTTAAATGAAGGTTCACTTATGGATGAAAGGGTAACCGTTTATAATAAGGATGCCTTTCAGTTTCTTGAAAACGCGGAACAGTTTTATGATGTCATTATTATTGATTTGCCAGACCCGAATAATGAGAGCTTAAATAAATTATATACGAAAGAATTTTATTCCCTCGTGAGAAACCATCTAGCACCAGGCGGGGCAGCCATGGTTCAAGCGACAAGTCCTGTTTTTGCAACGGAAGTGTATTGGACAATCAGTGAGACTATAGCGTCAACAGGCCTTTCAATTGAAAATTTTCATGTGGATATTCCAAGCTTCGGAAACTGGGGATTTGTTATGGCAAGCCGTGAACTTATCGATGTAGGCAGTTTAGATATAAAGAAGAAAACCGAATTTCTTACGGACGAGTTACTGAAATCTATGACCGTGTTTGGAAAAGATGAAGATAGGGAAATAGTAAATAGGGACGGTGAGACCGTCACGTTAGAACCAAATACATTAATTGATCCTAATTTAATTCAGAAGTATGAGCAAGCCTGGCAAAACTATTGATGAATGGTACGGGTCAAAATATGAAGAGGAGTGTAAGTGTGAAAGTATCTTATCATGGACATTCTGTTGTAAAAGTAGAAGCGAATGGAAAGACGATTTTGTTCGATCCTCACATTTCTGAAAATGGCAATACTGATCTGAATGCTGATGATGTGAAAGCAGATGTCATCCTGCTCACACATGGTCATAATGATCACGTAGGGGATACATTCGAAATTGCCAAACGTAACGACGCACAAATAGTAGCACCGTTTGAATTGGCTGCCTACTTAGGGAGTAAAGATCTTAATGCCCATCCAATGTATATTGGCGGCAGTCATACCTTCGATTTTGGTGAAGTGAAATTCACCCAAGCCTTTCATGGTTCTTCCTATACAGAAGAAGACGGCTCGATTGTTTACACGGGAATGCCTACAGGAATCTTATTAACCATTGATGGAAAAACCATTTACCATGCTGGGGATACTGGGTTATTCACTGACTTAAAAATGATCGGAGAACGAAATGACATCGACTTAGCCTTCCTTCCAATTGGAGATAATTTTACGATGGGGCCTGAAGATGCCCTGACAGCTGCTGAGTGGCTAAAGGCGAAACAGGTCGTCCCGATTCACTACAACACATTCGACTTGATTAATCAGGATGGTGAAGATTTCGCGTCTAAAGTCAAGCCGGGTAAAGGAAAAGCTTTAAAGCCGGGAGAATCAATCGAACTCTAAAAATTAGCAGGAAACCCACGAGATTCTCGTGGGTTTTTTTATGCTTAGCTTTTGGCGCCCAGACACTCGAGACATAAGCGTATCTCCTCCGTGGTCCTACAGGACGTAAGGATGTTCGACGTTGGCACAGGACGTGCCGAATTTAGTCGAATATCCTTGAACTACTTTTCACGGAGCCAGACCGTTTACGCTAGTCGTGTCTACCAGGACACCTCCGCTTTTCTACTGTCTAGCTCCGAGGGGCAGACCTTCGCGGCATAAGCAGTCTGGCTCTGTGAAGAAAGTTCACTTCACTACGCCATTCTGCTTATGCGTTTCAGGTCTAATCGCCCCTCTCCGCTTTTCTTATAAAATTGCGGTGGAACTGTATCACTTGTATAATAACAATTAACGATCATTATACTAGTACAGTTAGAAAGCTTGGTGAGGAAATGGCTACCAAACATGAACAGATTCTGAATCATATCGATTCCTTATCTGTGGGAAGTAAAATTTCAGTTAGAGGAATCGCAAAAGTATTAAATGTAAGTGAGGGGACAGCCTATCGTGCGATAAAGGAAGCGGAGAATCAAGATCTTGTCAGCACAATTGAACGTGTAGGTACAATTCGAATAGAGAAAAAAAAGAAGGAAAATATTGAACGGCTGACTTTTGCCGAAATCATTAACATTGTTGATGGACAGGTTTTGGGCGGTAGAGAAGGTCTATATAAGACACTTAACAAATTCGTAATCGGTGCGATGAAGTTGGATGCGATGATGCGCTATACTGAAGCAGGTTCACTGCTCATTGTAGGGAATCGGACGAATGCGCACGAGCTTGCCGTTAAAGAAGGGGCTGCTGTACTTATTACAGGTGGCTTTGATACGGGCGAGGCCGTGAAACGGCTGGCTGATGAGAAGAAATTACCAGTAATTTCAACAAGCTATGATACTTTTACAGTGGCCGCCATGATAAACAGGGCTATTTATGACCAACTCATTAAAAAGGAAATCGTGTTAGTCAATGACATTTACACACCATTTGATGAATCCAAATTTTTAACAACGAATGATTATGTTCAGAATTGGCATCAGTTGAATGAAGAAACGCTTCACAGCCGATACCCTGTCGTTGATAAGAAGAATCGTGTGGTAGGAATGGTGACGTCTAAAGATGTTATTGGTAAGGATAAACAGTTCAAAATTGATAAAGTAATGACGAAGAATCCGATGATTGTTCAGACAAATACATCGTTAGCAAACGCTGCCCATATGATGGTGTGGGAAGGAATTGAGCTTATGCCTG
Organism: Halobacillus amylolyticus; assembly: GCF_022921115.1. Taxonomy (NCBI): domain Bacteria; kingdom Bacillati; phylum Bacillota; class Bacilli; order Caryophanales; family Bacillaceae; genus Halobacillus; species Halobacillus amylolyticus. The sequence goes on from NZ_CP095075.1 coordinate 4,118,604, forward strand.
TCGTAGATCCATCACATAAGCTGCAAGGAATTATCTCAAGACAGGATGTACTAAAGGCATTACAGCAAATCCAGCGGCAGCCTCAAGTCGGGGAAACAATTGATGATCTTATCACAAGCCAACTAGAGTTAGGGGAGGCAGCAGCCGGCGAATATATCTTAAAGACAAAAGTAACTCCGCAAATGACGAACCAACTTGGTACGATGTCTTATGGAGTATTCACCTCACTTATAACAGAATCGACAAGTCGTCTGCTTAGCAAGCATAAAAAAGGAGATTTAGTCGTAGAAAATATTTCCGTTTTCTTCATTAAGCCTGTTCAATTAGAAAGTGAAATAGAAATTAAACCTCTGATTCTAGAAGTAGGGAGAAAGTTTGCGAAGGTAGATGTGGAGGTTCATCATCAGCGCTCAATTGTAGGAAAAGCCTTGTTAATGGCTCAGCTGATTGATAGGTGATTAGAAAAGAAAAGCTGCCTCATTTCAGGTCACCAGTTGCGACCTCTTGAGACAGCATTTTTCTCTGACAAATTTGTGGTATTCCCGAACCAAAAATGTTAGGCACGATGTTTGCTATATTCGCTACGATAATGACGGGTTGATTTCACACCAAGCCGAAATTGAAGGGCACCTAATACAAGAAATACGATGCCAATGAATAAAGACAAGCGTGTTTCATAATAGAGGTATTGGTTAATCCCAAAGAAAAAGACAAAGATTCCTAAGAAAGTTTTCGCCTTGCTATTCATATAGGCTTGCTGCAGTGGATCACGTGATTTAACGAGCATGACTTTATAGTAAATGTAAAATAGAAATGCGATAAGTATAATAGTTGGGAAAATAATCAAGGTGATCGACTCCTGAAGATTAGATTTTACCCTACTCATTGTAGCTTGTTTCCTGCGGTTTTGCTACCTGTAGAACTTAATTTTGTGTTTTAATAAGAAGAGGAACCATAGATAGAGAGGATTGAAGTGATGCTAACGAATAAAATTGCAAAATCGATCGTAGACTATGAAACCATTATCATACACCGTCATGTTCGGCCCGACCCAGATGCTTTTGGATCACAGGCTGGCTTAGCTGAAATGATTAAGCATAGTTTTCCTGTTAAAAAAGTAATGATAACAGGGAAGGATGAACCTTCATTAGAATTCTTAACCAAAATGGATCACGTTTCAGATGAAGATTATGAGGGAGCCCTTGTAATTGTTTGTGATACAGCTAACCAGGCGCGTATTGATGACCAGAGGTATATGAAAGGGGATAGGCTGATTAAGATCGATCATCATCCGGTAGTGGATGATTATGGGGATATCAGCTGGGTGAACACTGAAGCAAGCTCTACTTGTGAAATGATCTACACTCTTTTTAAAGATGCCTCTGACTTAGGATTTCATTTTAATAATCAAGCAGCGAAATTAGTTTATGCCGGGATCGTTGGGGACACGGGCCGTTTCCTATTTCCAAGTACAACACACGCGACATTAACCTCGGCGGCGGAGCTTGTGAGCTACTCATTTGATCGACCAGAGCTATACAAAAACATGTACAAAACATCGTTAAATGTGGCTAAATTAAAAGGGTATGTACTGCAAAATTTTACTGTGAATGAAGCGGGCTACAGCACAGTGCGGCTCCCTAAGGAAATTCTTGAAGAATATAACGTAACAACGACAGAAACTAGTGCACTCGTTGGGTTACTTGGAGACATAGAAGGGATCTTAGCCTGGGCGTTTTTTGTGGAAGAGGAAGACGTAATTCGGGTGCGACTTCGTTCAAGAGGGCCAGTTATTAATAAGATTGCTGCCAATCACAATGGGGGAGGACATCCAATGGCGGCAGGAGCATCCGCCTATTCATGGGAAGAGACGGAAGACATTGCCAGGGAACTAAAGGCAGCATGTCAGGCATTCGGTCAATAAAATAATTAGAGCAACAGGTTTCCAAAACAGAACCTGTTGCTTAATTTATCGTTCTACGGAGATAGATAAACGGACTCTAAGTTTATTGGCTATAATGAGCTGCTTAACGGTCAATTGATACGTGAAATCGTCAACAACGAAGGCCTTATTTTCAATGGCAGAGATCATTAACTCCGTTTGCTCCGCAGCCTCATCAATATTATCACCAGTTACAGAAGTAAGCTGATCTTTCACCATTGATGAAAGTTGATGTTGTGTGAGCTTGTCAACCTCAAGCTCTTTAGTATTAAGGAACTCTACAATGACCTCTTGTACAGTTAACCCTTCCGTCCGTTCTTCCTCTTCTTCTTTTTCAGCGTTAAGTAGCCCTTCATATTTTCCTTCTATTTCATTAAGCTTATTAGAAAGTTTGATGTTTTCTTCTGTAATTTGTTCTTGTAATTCTCCATTTATAAAAATAAAAATTAAATATCCGCAAATCATCCCAAAGAACATGCCGGCGAAAAATCGTCTCCATTCCTTATTTCTTAATTGAGGGGGGATGTACATTACGTGACCTCCTCACCAAGCAGAAATTCGAATAAAAGAAGAGCGGCCTGCACACCACCCATAGCTGAAACAATAATCATCACCTGTTTAAATAAATCAAATGTAGATCCGTCATATATTCCTTTTTCAAAGTTGCTAATGGCATCAAATGTTCCGCCTATAGCGGCGACAATCGCCCAAATACGTAATCCTTTAGCAATTCTGAACATGGAAGTAAGCGGTGCTTCCCCTGTAAGGAAGCTGCCGATACTGCCAATTAATGTTCCGCCCACTATGACACCAAAAGCAATAAAGAAGCATTGGATCATGGATACTATGAGTCTCTCTTCCATTATGTCCCTCTTTCTTATAGAAGGTTGTCTTTCCTTATTACTCAAATTATTCTTTATAGTAACGAAATATGCAGGATGCTTTCTTGCACAGTGGATCTTCCATATAATATAGATAGAAAGAAGGTGGCTCAGATGTCGTTTACACACTTACATGTACATAGTGGGTATAGCCTAATGAACAGTACAATCCAAATCCCATCCCTTGTAAGAAAAGCAAAAGAACTTGGCTTCACTGCTCTTGCACTAACGGACGATAATGTAATGAGTGGGGCAGTTACTTTTTATAAAGCTTGTGTAGAGGAAGGAATAAAACCTTTACTCGGTATGAGAGTCCATCTCCAGTATAAGGGAGAGACATTTCCTATTGTGCTGCTTGCTAAAAATTTGTCAGGGTATCAGGAGCTGCTCTCGATTAGCACGATGAAGCAAACCTCAGAGGATCAGCTTTCCCTCTATGATTTACCAAAACGAACGGATAATCTTGCAGCCATCCTTACTGTATCAGATACTTCTTGGGGTCAATCCATTATAAATGGAATGTTTGACCTTGTGGAGAAGGACCTCTCGGAATGGCGGACTTTCTTTAATGATGTAAGCTTAGGTGTAAAAGATTATGGTGTTCGTGTAGAACGACAGCTTCATCAACCATTGAAGGAATGGTCAACTCTTAAAGGAATACCTGTGACAGCAATGAACGAGGTACGTTATCTTGAATCCTCAGGCGCTGATGCTTACTACTGTTTGCGCGCCATTGACAATGGCGAAAAGTACACTCCTGATACGCATAGGGGGAACCATGAATATTTAAAAGCACCAGAAGAAGTGGACGCTTATTATAAAGAGTGGTGGCCTGAAGTTCTTGAAACGAACCAAAGAATTGTCCAATCCTGCCATGTGCAGCTAGACTTTGATCAACAGCTTATCCCCACTTTCCCTGTCCCGGACGGGCAAACGTCTGATGAATACCTGCGCTCTCTCTGTGAGCAGGAGTTAGATTCAAAGTATAATGAGAACAAGGAGGAAGCAAAAGCAAGGTTGAATCATGAGCTTGATGTTATTACGTCGATGCAATTCAGTGATTACTTTTTAATCGTATGGGACTTTATTGACTATGCCAAAAAAGCAGGGATGGAAGCAGGACCCGGGCGTGGTTCAGCAGCAGGATCGATCGTTAGTTACTTGTTAGGCATTACCCAGGTTGAGCCACTTCATTACAAGCTATTCTTCGAGCGTTTTTTAAATCCTGAACGAATTACTATGCCAGATATTGATATTGACTTTCCAGACGACAGGCGTGATGAAGTCATTGCCTACGTGGCCAATAAATATGGGAGTGAACACGTTGCTCAAATCTGTACGTTCGGTACCTTTGCCTCAAGAAGTGTTTTAAGGGAATTGTTTAAAGCAATGAGTGTTGATCACAATGATGCAGTCTTTATTCTCAAGCATATTAAAGGAGGATCGTCGAATCCATTGAAGCAGCAGGTTCAAAAATCTGAACCATTGAAAGAGTACGTACGTTCTTCTTCTCATCTGCAAAAAGTTTTTCAGATGGCGATCCAACTAGAAGGATTGCCGAGACATGTGTCTACACATGCTGCGGGGGTTGTGATAAGTGAAGAACCACTCGTTCGGCATACGGCTCTTATGGAAGGACAGAGTAACGTGAATCTTACCCAAATGGCTATGGGTGATATAGAATCAGTCGGCTTGTTAAAAGTGGATTTTCTTGGTCTTAAAAATCTTTCAATGATGAGAAGAATTGAGAAGAAAATACAAGATTATAGGGATCGGAATTTTTCAATTAAAGCGATTCCTTTGGACGATAAGTTAACCTTTGAGTTATTACAACAAGGAAAGACAAATGGAGTCTTTCAATTAGAATCTCAAGGGATGAAGGGTGTTCTTCAACGTTTAAGACCGAACCATTTCGAAGATGTCGTTGCAGTAAACGCCTTGTATCGTCCTGGACCAATGGAATATATTCCTGTTTATGTAAATAGGAAGCATGGGAGGGAGGATATTGACTATCCGCATGAGGATTTACAGCCGATTTTACAGTCTACATTTGGAGTTCTGGTTTACCAGGAGCAAATCATGCAAGTGGCCCAAAAATTGGCGGGGTACTCTCTTGGAGAAGCAGATTTATTGCGTCGGGCGGTAAGTAAGAAACAGCGCGAATTGTTAGTTCAGCAGAGACAGCAATTTGTTACAAGTTCGACAGCCATTGGTTATTCTGAAGGTGTAGCTAATGAGCTGTTTGACTGGATTGTGAAGTTTGCAAGTTATGGTTTTAACAGAAGTCATGCTGTTGCCTATAGTGTGATTTCATATCAGCTTGCCTACTTGAAGGCACATTATCCTTCACACTTTTTAGCCGAACTCATCAATTCGACAATCGGTGACCGTGATAAACTTTCCACACACTTGCGGGAAGCCAAAGATTTAAGTGCTAAATTAAAGGGACCTTCGATAAATTACAGCCATTCCTATGCCAGAGACGAGCATGGAGCAATTAGGCTAGGTTTTCTTTCTATAAAAGGGATAGGCTTTCAAGCAGCTCAAGCTATTATAGAAGCTAGAAAAGAGGGACTGTTTAAGCATTTAAATGATTTTTGTCTAAGAGTACCGAGTAAGGAAGTGTCCAGGTCTTGTATTGAATCACTAATCATGGCAGGAGCTTTTGACGAGTTACAGCAAAATCGTGCCAGTTTGCTTGCAAGCATCGACAAGGCTTTGGAACAAGGTGAACTGTTTAAAGAATTTCAAGATCAGCCTGGGTTGTTCAGCTCAGATTTAGACATGGGTGGCAAGGCGATCTCCGTCGATCCATTTCCTATTTTGCAACAACTCACTATGGAAAAGGAAGTGTTAGGTACCTATTTATCTGAGCATCCGCTTGAGGCCCATCGACCTCAGCTTGTCCAGAAAAGTTTCATCACATTAAATGAAGCACTTCGGCGAAAGCAAGCGAAATCAGTTAAAGCTGCTGTTGTCGTTGAGCAAATGAAGGAAATCAGGACGAAGCGCGGGGACCCAATGTCGTTCCTGACAGTAAGCGACGAAACAACTGAAGTAGATGCTGTGCTTTTTCCAGATGTATATCGAGATGCCAGGTTATGGCTGGATAATCAAATGTTAGCGGTTATTCGAGGTAAAATTGAAGAAAGAAATGGTCGGAAACAATGGGTCATTACTACTATTTCACATTTTAATGAACAGGAGCGTGGAAATAAACTAAGTCAAAGATTGTTTATCAAGACGACTATCTCTGATGAGAATAAAGCATTAGCCAGATTGAACAAACTATCCAGCTATTTCCCTGGTAACACCCCTGTACTCCTTTTTCGTTCCGATGATCGCAAAACATATCAGCTTGGGAAATCGTATTCATTAAACGTATCTGAAGAATGCCTGCGTAAATTACATGAATTTTTCGGGTCTTCCTCGGTGGCTCTAAGATAGTCCGTACCTTTAAGGGGATGTTCAAAAAGTCACCGAATGATAAACGGCGAATTTCTTCGTTGCTCGGTTTTTCCGGTCCTCACGTATGAAAGGCATACGGCTTGCGGTCCTCAAAACTTTCGCGCCTCGAACTTCTTGTTTCTCATTCGTCAACTCTTTGAAAACACACTTTTAATGGATAGCGTGCTAGAAAAGCTGGCCGTTCGCTTTCTGCTACCTTGAAGAGACATGAGGTTGTTCGTGTTGGCCCAAGCCTTTTACAAGTAAACTTCTGTTATCGTGCCTTACAAGAGCATATGCTTTTATTTATATTCTTTACAGCATAAATCCATCTGTTATAATGGAGAGGTTAATAGTGGTCAGACCACCATATTCGGCTTAATTCTATCTGTTCTAAAGGAGCGTGTACTCGTGTCAAACTTACGTGATGAAGCACTACATATTCACCGTGCTAATAAAGGTAAACTAGAAACTAACTCGAAGATCCCCATTAGAAACGCGAGGGACTTAAGTCTTGCGTATTCACCAGGCGTTGCTGAACCTTGCAAAGAAATTTATGATCATAAAGAGTCGGTCTATGATTATACGATGAAAGGAAACATGGTTGCCGTCGTAAGCGATGGCTCCGCTGTACTAGGTTTAGGAAATATTGGACCAGAAGCTGCTCTTCCGGTGATGGAAGGTAAAGCTGCTTTATTTAAAAGCTTTGCCGGTGTAGACGCGTTCCCTATTTGCTTAAACACAAGAGATGTAGATCAGATTGTGCAAACAGTCAAACTAATGGAACCTACTTTTGGTGGAGTAAACTTAGAAGATATTGCAGCTCCTAACTGTTTTATTATTGAAGAACGATTAAAGAAAGAAACGAATATCCCTATCTTTCATGATGATCAGCATGGGACAGCAATTGTAACCGTAGCCGGATTAGTTAATGCGTTAAAGATTACAGGGAAGTCCTTTTCTGACATTAAGGTTGTGGCTAATGGTGCTGGGGCCGCCGGCATTGCAATCATTAAACTGCTATACCACTTCGGAGTACGCGACATTATTATGTGTGATTCTAAAGGCGCGATTTATGAGGGGCGCCCAAATGGTATGAATGATGTAAAAGATGAAGTAGCAAAAATAACTAATAAAGATAAAGTAAGCGGCAACTTAGAAGAAATCATGGAAGGCGCCGACGTATTCATTGGCGTTTCAGTTGGTGGTTTGCTCTCAAAAGAGATGGTCTCTAAAATGAATGACGAGTCCATTATTTTTGCAATGGCAAACCCTGAACCGGAAATTATGCCGGAGGATGCGAAAGAATCAGGTGCACGTGTAATAGGGACAGGCCGATCTGATTTTCCGAACCAGGTGAATAATGTGTTAGCCTTCCCAGGGATTTTTCGAGGAGCACTTGATGTTCGTGCTACACGTATTAATGAAAAAATGAAGATTGCTGCGGTTGAAGCGATTGCTTCATTAGTAAGCAATGAGGAGCTTCATGAGGATTATGTTATCCCTGCTCCCTTTGATCCTAGAGTAGCACCGGCAGTTGCAGCTAGTGTGGCTCGAGCTGCTATGGAATCAGGTGTTGCCAGACATCAGGTTGATCCAGAAGAAGTAGCGGAAAAGACAAGACAACTTACCCTTATTGATGAAGAAGGATTATGATTTCACGAGAAAAGCCTGATAGTGCGTGTTCAAAAGTTGCGATTTAGAAGATCCGAGGTGTCGTAGTTTTGTTTGGAGCAAAGAAACGTATGCTTGATGGATACGTGAGTAGCGGAAAAACAAACCAATGAAGAGATTCGCCTCATATCATTCGGGAACTTTTTGAACAATCTCTATAAGGCTTTTCTTCTTACATATACTTGCGTGTGAAGGAGGGTTCTTGGCTCGTGTCCCGATCTTTGAATGAAAAAGTGTATGAAGGGGTTTTGGAGCAGATCAAGTTCTATATTGAGGCGAATAAGTTAACTCCGGGTGATAAACTACCTTCTGAACGAGAGTTGAGCGAGCGCCTTCAGGTAGGAAGATCCTCCATTCGTGAAGCGTTACGAGCGATGGAATTGTTAGGGTTGATTGAAACCCGTCGCGGGGAAGGAACCTTTATGAGAGCATATCGCCCTTATCATATGGTAGAGTTATTATCAAAATTCTTATTAAATGAGTCGAGGACTCGAGAAGAGTTGTTAACGGCGAAGCAGATGTTGGAAAAAGAAGCACTGCTTCTATCTGTTGGACGGTTATCAAACGATCAATTGGCGGGTATGTCGGAAATATTACAGGGAGACCATTCTTGTGAAAGGCATCAGCGCCTATTTTGTTATTTGTTTGAACAATGCAATCATCCGCTCCTTTTATCGATGTGGCAGTTTATCATAGGATTTACAAATACGGTCCACGACATCACTTATCGGGATGCTTGGTATAAACAGATGGAAGCAATCGTCGGAAACGGCTCTCCTGAGCAACTATTAGCTTTATTTGACTGTGAATAATCCTTGTCGAAAACATATCGACATATTCAGCGATATTATCTTGCTACTTTAATGTATAGTAATAATAGAAAGTGTAAAATAAGCAAGCAAGTATTATAAATTTTGCGCTTTGGTGTCTAACGCAAGCAGTCTAGATACCCAAGACTAGCCATCGCCTCTGCGGAGATATAGCGTGTAAATGAAGCCGCTCTGCTCCACCAAGGCGCTTGCGCTTTTCTTATAAAGGAGGAATCACCTTGCTTAGAGATTTTTTCAGCAAGAAGAAAAGGTATGCGTCCATTCCTAGTCAGGAAGCAAAGCAGGATGTACCTGAAGGTCTGATGCAAAAATGTCCAAGTTGTCAAAAGATCTTTTATAGAAAAGAATTAATAAGAAATATCAATGTCTGTCCTCATTGTGATCACCATCATAAGTTAAATGCTTTTGAAAGAATAGAGCATTTATTTGATGAGCAATCCTTTGAAGAATGGGACAAATATATGATTTCGAACAACCCATTGAATTTTCCAGATTATGAAGAAAAGCTCGAGAAGGATCGAAAGAAATCTGATCTGAATGAAGCTGTGGTTACCGGAAAAGCAAGTCTTAATGGTCTGCACACAGCAGTTGCTGTAATGGACTCCCGCTTTCGTATGGGAAGCATGGGTTCTGTTGTTGGCGAGAAAATCACGAATGGAATCGAACAGGCCAGGAAAGAGAGAATTCCTTTCATTATTTTCACGGCTTCTGGCGGAGCGCGTATGCAAGAAGGTGTGCTCAGCTTAATGCAAATGGGGAAAACATCGATTGCCTTACAACGTCTCCATCAAGATGGTGGTTTGTTTATTTCTGTAATGACACATCCGACAACGGGAGGGGTGTCGGCAAGCTTTGCTTCTTTAGGAGATTATAATTTTGCAGAGCCTGGGGCATTAATTGGTTTTGCTGGTCGAAGAATCATTGAACAAACGATACGAGAAAAACTCCCTGATGATTTCCAGACAGCAGAGTTTTTGCTCGAGCATGGCCAGTTGGATCGTGTCGTCCATCGTCATGACATGAAAGATACACTTGCTACGATACTTGATCTTCATCAGACGGGAGGCGGCCCTGTATGAAGCACGTATTAGAATTTGAAAAGCCTGTTATTGAACTACGTGAAAAAATTGCGGAACTAAAGCGGCTAACCGAAGAAAGCGAAATGGATCTAAGTGAAGAAATTGTCACACTAGAAAATCGATTAGAAAAGCTTGAGAAAGATGTATATGATCGCATGAAGCCATGGGATCGCGTCCAGATGGCTCGACATCCTGAGCGGCCGACCACCCTTGATTACATCGATCATATATTTACAGATTTTCTAGAACTCCATGGCGATCGTTTGTACGGAGATGATGAAGCCATCGTCTCAGGTATCGCTAAATTGGATGGCCGTCCTATTACGGTGATCGGCCATCAACGTGGAAAAGATACGAAAGAAAACATCAGACGGAACTTTGGAATGCCCCATCCAGAAGGTTACCGAAAGGCTTTACGTTTGATGAAGCAGGCTGAAAAGTTTCAGCGTCCGATTATTACGTTTATTGATACGAAGGGTGCTTATCCTGGCCGTGCTGCAGAGGAACGCGGACAAAGTGAAGCCATTGCCAGGAATTTATTGGAAATGTCGGGGTTAACTGTTCCTATCCTTTGCGTTGTCATCGGTGAAGGTGGAAGTGGTGGAGCATTAGGGCTTGGAATTGGTGACCGTATTTTTATGCTGGAGAATTCTACTTATTCAGTTATTTCTCCAGAGGGTGCTGCTGCATTACTTTGGAAAGACTCGAACCTTGCCCAGCAAGCTGCAGAAACGATGAAAATTACTGCACAAGATTTAAAATCCCTCCAAGTTATCGATGAAGTGATTCCCGAAATACGTGGGGGCGCACACCGAGATATTGAGGGACAAGCCAAAGAGATAAAACAATTATTAAACACATCTTTAGCAGATCTTGAGCAAAAAAAACAGGATGATTTATTGGAAGAGCGTTTTAATAAATATAAAAAAATTGGTGATTATACACATCTTGATATATAATGGTATCGTAAAAAAACAATCGTAATAACTTGAGGGAAGTCGCACATTGTCCAAGTGCGACTTTTGTCATCTTTGCAGGATGGTAACGCTATCATTTTTGAGGCATACTGTATTCCCTTTAACTTTCTGTATATAAATAAGGTGAGACATTCGCCGGGAGACCACTTATGAGTCGGTACACAAAGGTTTCATTTTACATTTGAATGGGGAGACAGTCTAATAAGTATATTTTTGAGGTGATGAGGATGAAGAAAATTGGCGTATTGACGAGTGGTGGCGATGCCCCTGGCATGAATGCTGCTATTCGTGCCGTAGTTCGAAAGGCTATTTTCCATGGTGTAGAAGTGTATGGTATTCAACACGGCTACCAAGGGCTGCTCGATGGGGCGATTGAAAAAATGGAATTAGGTTCCGTTGGAGATATCATTCAGCGTGGAGGAACAAAGCTCTATTCAGCACGTTGTGAAGAATTCAAAACGGAAGAGGGTCAGCAAAAAGGAATTAAACAATTGCAAAAGTATGGCATTGAAGGCCTGATTGCTATTGGTGGAGATGGCACATTTATGGGGGCTAAGAAGCTTACGGAAAAAGGCTATCCTTGTATAGGTGTGCCCGGAACGATCGATAATGACATTCCTGGTACTGACTTTACTATTGGGTTCGACACAGCTCTAAATACAATAATTGATGCAATCGATAAGATTCGTGACACCGCTACATCACATGAACGGACGTATGTGATTGAAGTTATGGGCCGTGATGCCGGTGATCTGGCTCTATGGGCTGGCTTAGCTGATGGTGCAGAGAGTATTCTGATACCTGAAGTCAAGGATGATTTTGATGACGTTGTTGATCGTCTTAAGCGTGGGCACGAACGAGGCAAGAAACATAGTATTATTATTTTGGCAGAAGGTATGGGAAGTGGATTTGACTACGGTAAGAAAATTAAAGAGGCGACAGACTTGGAAACACGCGTTACGGTACTAGGTCATACGCAGCGCGGCGGTTCTCCTTCAGCATCTGATCGGGTGTTGGCTAGCCGACTAGGTGCCTATGCTGTAGACTTGTTGATAGCTGGTAAAGCAGGACGGATGGTCGGAATTGAAAAGAATGAATTAGTGGACCATGATATTGTGGAAATACTAAATACTAAGCATTCTGTTGACCTTGACTTATATCATCTATCAAATGAGTTATCGATTTAAAACTTAAGTATGGAGAAGCTTTGAGGAGGAAATAAGATGATTAGAAAAACAAAGATAGTAAGTACAATTGGACCAGCATCTGAGTCCACCGAAATGCTTACAAAGCTTATTGAAGCGGGGATGAACGTTACTCGTTTAAATTTCTCACACGGTGATTTTGAAGAGCATGGAGCAAGAATCAAGAACATTCGGCAGGCTGCGGCATCAACAGGCAAAACAGTAGCAATTCTGTTAGATACGAAAGGACCTGAAATTCGTACAGGCTCACTTAAAGACGGTGAGGCGTATTTAGAAAAAGGTGCTACGGCCTATGTGACTATGGATGAGATCGAAGGGGATGCTGAACGTTTTTCTGTAACCTATCCAGGTTTAATTAACGATGTCCACCCAGGATCAAAGATACTTCTCGATGACGGGCTTGTCGAACTTTTGGTCGAAGAGATTTTACAAGACAAAAATGAAATTAAAACGACCGTGTTAAATAACGGACTCTTAAAAAACAAAAAAGGTGTTAATGTTCCAAATGTCAGTGTTAATCTCCCTGGTATTACAGAAAAAGATGCGAAGGATATTGAATTTGGAATTGAACAGGATGTCGATTTTATTGCTGCCTCCTTCGTACGTCGGGCCTCAGATGTTCTTGAAATTAGAGAACTGTTAGAAAAACATGATGCTACACAGATTCAAATCATTCCTAAGATTGAGAATCAGGAAGGTGTCGATAACATCGATGAGATCCTTGAGGTCAGTGATGGATTAATGGTTGCTCGTGGGGATCTGGGTGTAGAAATTCCTGCTGAAGATGTTCCTCTTGTGCAAAAAGAACTGATTCGTAAATGTAATGAAGTTGGCAAGCCAGTTATTACTGCAACTCAAATGCTGGATTCTATGCAACGTAACCCTCGTCCAACACGGGCAGAAGCATCGGATGTTGCGAATGCGATTTTTGACGGGACAGATGCGATCATGCTTTCCGGAGAAACGGCTGCAGGTGATTATCCTGTAGAAGCAGTCCAAACTATGCATAACATTGCAAGGAAAACTGAAACTGGGTTAAATTATAAGGCGATCTTAAATGAGCGCTCAAGACATAGTGATATGACCATCACTGACGCTATTAGTCAATCTGTTACACATACAGCGATTAACCTTGCAGTGAATGCAGTAATTACACCGACGGAAAGTGGTCATACAGCAAGAATGATTTCTAAGTACCGTCCTTTTGCTCCAATCGTTGCTATTACTTCAAGTGAACGAGTCAACCGCAAGTTGTCACTAGTATGGGGTGTACATGCTGTTATGGGACCCCACGCTTATTCTACAGATGATATGCTTGACGTAGCTGTAGATCGCGGTTTAGCATCGGGTGTCGTGTCCCGCGGCGACCGTGTCGTTATTACAGCTGGTGTTCCTGTTGGCGAGAGCGGCACAACCAACTTGATGAAGGTGCATGTAATTGGCGATGTTTTACTAAAAGGTCAAGGTATCGGACGTAAAAGTTCTTATGGTCGTGTCATCATAGCCAAAGATGCAGAAGATGCCCTCAACCGTGTTGAAGATGGAGATATTCTCGTCACACAGGGTACAGACCGTGATATGATGCCGGCCATTGAAAAAGCTGCTGGACTTATTACACAGGAAGGCGGACTAACGTCACATGCAGCTGTGGTAGGGTTAAGTCTTGGGATTCCTGTTATTGTAGGAGTAGAAGACGCCTTAACTAAAATTAAAGATGGATCAGATATAACAATGGATAGCACACGTGGAGATATTTATGAAGGGCATGCGAGTGTTCTTTGAGGATAGTCGAAAAGGCAGAGTCGTTAAAAACTCTGTCTTTTTTGGTATCTTTATAAAAGTGTCATATAATAAAAGAAAAGAGATAGAAAGGACGATCATATGTTTCGCTGGCTATTCCTTTTAATTATTATTGTACCAGCATTAGAAATTGCGCTTTTCATCTGGGCTGGTCAAATTATCGGACCGTGGTGGGTTATTTTATTAATTATAACAACTGGAGTGGTAGGGGCATGGTTAGCCAAGCAGCAAGGTTTAGAAACGGTTCGCAAAGTACAATCCTCGATGGGGGCAGGTCATGAGCCTGGAGAGACTTTATTAGATGGTGCATGTATCCTGGTCGGAGGCACGCTTTTACTTACACCAGGTTTTATTAGTGATACAGTTGGTTTCCTTTTGTTACTGCCTTTTACTAGACCGCCGATCAAAGCATTCTTACGTAAAATTATTATGAAAATGATGGATCGTAACACAATTACAATTTATCGCAGGTAAGATAAGGGCTGCCCTTTAATACACGGGGGCAGCCCTTTAACCATCTTTAATAAATTTCCAGGCTTGTATAGTAACCCCAGTGGTGTGGAGTGTTTTAATAAAGGCAATAATGATTGGACTGACAATAACCGCATACACCCCCCATAACTGGAAGCCCGCGAATAATCCAGTCAACAGGATAAGAGGATGAACCCCAAAGTGAGAAGCTAATATTTTAGGTTCCAGCAGCTGCCTGGTAATGATGATGATCATATAGAGAACAGCTAGTCCAATCGTCATATCAAACTGACCGATTACAAACTGATAGATCATCCATGGGATAAAAATAATCCCTGTACCTATATAAGGTATAAAGTCAACAGCCCCTGATATTAGAGCGATCGTCAGGGCGTTAGGTACTTTTAAGACAACGAGTCCGACATAAATCATCGCTATTGATATGCTCATCAGAATGATTTGTGCTCTAACCATGCCGGCTACTGTTTGTCTAAAGTCTGAGAAAATAGCAGAAATATGATTTTGCAGAGGTTTGTTTGTTTTTCTTTTAAGAAAGGAATGAATCTTTTCCCAGTCTTTACTTAAGAAAAAGGTAGAAAGGATTACTATGATTAAGGTCATAGTGAATTCAGGTATTCCGGTTAACCCTCCGCTTAGAAGTTGAAGCATCATATTCATTGCTTCCATCCCGGCAGTGCTTAATTTCTCCCGGATAATGTCTGCCGATTGATAAATCGAACGTTGCCAGGAAGAATCAATCATTCCCAGCCAACGATCGATATAATTAAGCGGCGGCTGAATCGTTTGTATTAGCTGGTCATGAAGAGTGTTAATAATGTGAAAGTATTGCTTTGCGCCACCTGAGGTTAATTGTTGGATATGTTTAATAACTTCTGCAACAACTATAGTAATAAGACCAACTACAAGAGCTGCTGCTGAGATAAGTAAGAGAAAGATGGAAGCAGTTCTAGGTAAGTGCATTCGTTTTTCTAGTATTTGAATAAAAGGCTGCAATGCCCATGCAAGGATAAAGGCAAAAACAAAAGGATATAAATAACGCCACAAACTTAAAGCCAGGACAATACAGGCAAGTGAACCGCTGGTTATTAATAAAAGGCGGACAATTTGATGTGTGTGTCGATTGTTCAGAAGCTTGTACCTCCTTTCAGCATAAAAAGAGTAAAGTGAATTCAGCTCTCTATCTAGCAAAGATTGCTACAAAATATCGCAAATTAAACGGTTTCAATTCACATTCTTCTCTGAATACTTTATAATTAGCCGTGGGGATGAAATTCAGGTCCATTTATAGGTCAGATCAAGTATTTATCTTAGCGATGATGAAAAAATGGAGCATATTTTAAAAAGGAGAGATCGTATGGCATCAACAAAAGGTTTAGAGGGAATTACAGCTACAGAATCAACTATCAGTTCGATTATCGATGACAAGCTAACCTATGTTGGATATGATATCGATGATTTAGCAAATAACTCTAGTTTTGAAGAAGTAGTTTACTTACTATGGAATCAGAAGCTTCCGACTCTAGATGAGTTAAATCAATTTAAATCTGAACTTATTTCAAATATGGACATACCAAAAGAGGTAGTGGATCACTTGAAATCGTATGATCTTTCTACTGTACATCCAATGGCAGCTTTAAGAACAGCTGTCTCCATGTTAGGACTATATGACCCAGAGTCGGACGTAATGGAAGAAGCAGCCAATAAGCGTAAAGCATTGCGTCTTCAAGCTAAAATTCCTACAGTTGTTACTGCATTCGCCCGTATCCGTAAAGGACAAGAGCCTGTGGGGCCTAAAAAAGAACTTAGCTTTGCCGCGAACTTTTTATATATGATGAACGGGAAAAACCCTGAAGATATTGAAGTCGAAGCATTTAATAAAGCACTAGTTCTTCACGCAGACCATGAACTAAATGCATCCACATTTACTGCACGTGTCTGTGTAGCTACATTGTCAGATGTCTATTCTGGAGTAACGGCCGCAATTGGTGCGCTAAAAGGCCCTCTTCATGGTGGAGCAAATGAACGTGTCATGAAGATGCTTACAGAGATTGATTCTGTAGAGCAAGCTATTCCTGCCATTGAAAAGAGACTAGAGAACAAAGAGAAAATTATGGGCATGGGTCACCGTGTATATCGTAATGGAGATCCACGTGCTAAACATTTACGTGAGATGTCCCGTGAGCTGACAGAACTTACAGGTCATTCTAAGTATTATGATATGTCCATTAAAATTGAAGATTACATTAAAGAGAACAAGGGACTTCCAGCAAACGTAGACTTCTACTCAGCTTCTGTTTATCACAGTCTTGGAATTGATCACGACATCTTTACTCCAATCTTTGCAGTAAGCCGTGTATCCGGCTGGCTTGCACATATTTTAGAACAATATGCGGACAATCGTTTGATCCGTCCAAGAGCAGAGTACGTAGGCCCTAAAGGTCAAACCTATAAACCAATTGAAGAGCGCTAATAAAGTTAACCTCGACCATATGGTATGGGGGCGTGGTTAAGGAAAAGGAGTGTATTTCCTTACATTCATTTGAAGCCGTCCATATTTTAGACTCTCGGTTTTGCTGAATGTGAGCTTTTTCCTCTGCCCTTTTTATTCGTATTATTTTAACGTATGATAGTAGAGGATGCTTTATCCCAGATACTAAATTTTAGGAGGACTTATTTTGACACAATCACAGAAAATTTCAGTAGAACAAAATGGTAATTTGAATGTACCAGCCCGACCAATTATTCCTTATATTGAAGGGGATGGAATTGGACCGGATATCTGGGCAGCAGCAAGCCGTGTAATCGAAGCAGCCGTTGATAAAGCTTATAATGGTGAAAAGTCAATCGAATGGACAGAAGTACTGGCTGGGCAAAAAGCCTATGATCAAACAGGAGAATGGCTTCCCGCGGAAACGCTTGATACGATTCGCGATTATAAAATTGCGATTAAAGGACCATTAACTACACCAATTGGCGGAGGAATTCGTTCATTAAACGTTGCGCTTAGACAGGAACTGGATTTATTCACTTGCCTGCGCCCTGTTCGCTACTTTGAAGGTGTACCATCACCTGTTAAGCGTCCAGAGGATACAGATATGGCCATCTTCCGTGAAAATACAGAAGATATCTATGCAGGTATTGAATGGC
The DNA here is from genome assembly GCF_022921115.1 of Halobacillus amylolyticus. Taxonomy (NCBI): domain Bacteria; kingdom Bacillati; phylum Bacillota; class Bacilli; order Caryophanales; family Bacillaceae; genus Halobacillus; species Halobacillus amylolyticus. The sequence goes on from NZ_CP095075.1 coordinate 4,136,078, forward strand.
AAGAAGGTACGCCTGAAGTGAAGAAAGTAATTGACTTCTTGCAAAACGAAATGGGTGTACATAATATTCGTTTCCCTGAAACGTCTGGTATTGGTATTAAGCCTGTTTCTGCCGAAGGTACAAAACGTCTTGTACGTGCAGCCATTGATTATGCATTAAATGAAGGGCGTAAAAATGTAACCCTCGTCCATAAAGGCAACATTATGAAGTTCACAGAAGGTTCCTTCAAAAATTGGGGCTATGAAGTGGCAGAAGAAGAATACGGTGATAAAGTATTCACATGGGCTGAGTATGATCGCATCGTAGAAAAAGAAGGCAAAGATGCTGCAAATGCAGCACAAGATAAAGCAGAAGCAGAGGGTAAACTAATCGTCAAAGATGCGATTGCTGATATCTTCTTGCAGCAAATTCTAACTCGCCCTAAAGAATTTGATGTCGTTGCGACGATGAACTTAAATGGTGACTATATTTCCGATGCCTTGGCAGCACAAGTTGGCGGAATCGGTATCGCACCAGGAGCTAACATTAACTTCGAAACTGGACATGCTATTTTCGAAGCTACACACGGCACAGCACCTAAGTATGCTGGAATGGATAAAGTAAACCCTTCTTCTGTCATTCTTTCAGGCGTTCTTATGCTTGATCACTTGGGTTGGAGAGAAGCCGGAGAACTTATTTCTAAAGCTATGGACAAAACAATCGGAAGCAAAGTTGTGACTTATGATTTTGCACGAATGATGGACGGAGCTACAGAGGTGAAGTGCTCTGAGTTCGGTGATGCTTTAATTAAAAATATGGACTAAGGAAGGGGATTATTATGGCAATTCGCAGAAATAAAATTTCAGTAATTGGCGGCGGTTTTACTGGTGCTACTACTGCACTAATGGCTGCTCAAAAAGAATTAGGCGATGTTGTATTAGTAGATATTCCTGACATGGAGGATCCTACTAAAGGCAAAGCCCTTGATATGCTTGAAGCCAGTCCTGTTCAAGGTTTTGATGCTAACATTAAAGGCACGTCCAATTATGAAGATACAAAAGATTCTGATCTGGTTATCATCACAGCAGGGATTGCGCGTAAGCCCGGGATGAGTCGTGATGATCTCGTTAACACAAACTCCAAGATTATGAAAAGTGTAACGAAAGAGATTGTGAAGTACTCACCGGATTGCTATATTATCGTGTTAACAAACCCTGTTGATGCGATGACCTATTCAGTATTCCAAGAAGCAGGTCTTCCTAAAAACCGAGTTATCGGTCAGTCCGGTGTTTTGGATACATCACGTTTCCGTACATTTGTTGCCGAAGAGCTTAACGTTTCCATTAAAGATGTTACTGGATTCGTATTAGGTGGACACGGAGATGACATGGTACCACTTGTACGCTACTCATTTGCCGGCGGTATTCCATTGGAGAAGCTTATTTCTAAAGACCGTCTTGACGAGATTGTTGAACGTACACGTAAAGGCGGCGGTGAAATTGTAGGATTACTTGGAAACGGCAGTGCCTACTATGCGCCAGCAGCCTCTTTGACACAAATGGCTGAAGCTATTCTTAAGGATCAAAGAAGAATTCTGCCTGCCATCGCTTACCTTGAAGGTGAGTACGGTTATGATGGAATTTACCTTGGTGTACCAACGATCCTTGGTGGGAACGGAATTGAAGAGATTATTGAACTTGAATTGACAGAAGATGAGAAAAAGCAATTGGATCAATCTGCTGACTCTGTTAAAAATGTTCTCAATGTATTAAACTAGAAAAAGAAGGGTTCGGGGGAAACCTCGAATCCTTTTTTACACTAACATAGGAAAACGCTTTCAAAGGGAGGTGAAGGTATGCTTGGTAAAAGAAGAAAACTAGGTAGAAAAATTGAAGATTTAAAGATCGGTGATACGTTTACCGCTTCATCAACCATTGAAGATCGTGAACTCTTGATGTATCTCGGATTAACAGATGATGCAAATCCGTTATATATTCAACATGATTATGCATCAGAAACTCCATTTAAACGCCCAATCGTTCCAACAGTGATGGTATTTGGAATGATTTCTTCAATGGTGTCGATGCATTTACCTGGTCCAGGAAGTCATATTATTAAACAAGATTTATCCTATCCAAACCCAGTACACCATTACAGTGAAGTCCGTCTTAGGCTTGAAATTCAGTCGATTAACAAGGAAGACCATGATGTAAAAATAGGAGTGACCGGGTACGATGAAGAAGGAGATGTGGTTGTTAAAGGTACACTAATTGTACAGCCTCCTTACGCATCGAAGTCTATGAATGCAAGTTCTTTAGAAAACTTTTATTAACAGAATGATCCAAGACCATCCTTATGTTGGTCTTTTTTTATGCTTGGAAAAACGTCTACCTTACTCGGGGAAAACATTTTTAATGCCTTGAACCCAAGGTTATAATTTGGTTGAACTCCTTCTATCACATCTTTCGGAAGCTTATGCTTGTGATTATCCCTAAAGACCGAGAACACCCCCATCTTCTTTAGCAGGGGGTGTTCTCGGTCTTTACTTCAGGGAAGCGTATCAAACGCGGCCTGTACAGAGCAAGTTGCGGAACGATAATTCATGCCGATGTGACGGCAGTCTGAATATCGTACGAAAAGTATGTCCCCATGCCTACAAAGTGGAGGGTCTAGCGGGGTTGTGCCTTAGGACAAACGTGTCAACTCCACGGGTGTTTAGCATGGCTTAGTCTTTGACACACTCGAAACTCCACCTCTAAGCGTAAGCGAAGGCGGGGAGTATTCATAAATGTAAATTTTAAGTAAAAGTTGTAAAGATGCATATTCAAGATGTAAACTTCATTGTATGATGAAGTTGAACGTATCCTGCAGGTTAGGGGTGAATGTATTGAAGCAAAGAATACTAATTGTCGATGATGAAGAATCAATCGTTACGCTACTAAAATACAATATAGACCAGGCGGGGTATGAGACGGATAGTGCTTATACAGGTACTGATGCATTAGATAAAGCATCGTCAACAGCGTATGACATGATCGTTCTCGATGTTATGCTCCCCGAGATGGATGGGATGGAAGTATGTAAACAACTCCGTCAGAAACAAGTGGAAACCCCTATTTTAATGCTTACAGCTAAAGATGATGAGTTGGATAAAGTTTTGGGGCTTGAATTAGGGGCGGATGACTATTTGACAAAGCCTTTTAGTCCGCGAGAAGTTGTGGCCCGGATTAAGGCAATCTTAAGAAGAATGACTCGGGAACCAGTCGAACAAGATTCACCTTTCATTCAAATTGCTGATTTAATGATTTATCCAGAACAATATGAGGCGACTATTAAAGGTCAATCATTAACTTTTACCCCGAAAGAATTTGAGCTGCTGCACTATTTGAGCCAAAACATTGGTCGTGTCTTATCAAGAGATCAATTATTAAGTGCTGTATGGAACTATGACTTTGTCGGTGATACAAGGATCGTTGACGTACATGTCAGTCATCTTAGAGAAAAAATTGAGCCCGATACGAAGAAGCCCGTGTACATTAAAACGATTCGAGGGTTAGGTTATAAGATGGAGGAGCCAAAATAAATGAAAATCAATAAAAGACCGCTCCTGACTTATACTGTGATTGTAATCATTGTCATGGTGGGATTAGGTATTTTATTAGCACAGTTAACGAGAAGCTATTTTATTAATATTTTTGAAGAGCGGATTGCTGTGGAAAGCAACTATTTTGCTAGTTACCTTGAAGAGTTCTTAGAAAATGATGAGCTTAGCCAAGATTCGTTAATCGAATTTAGTGAACAATTAAACACGGGTATGATATTCATATCAGCTGAAGATGAAGTAATTATCGATACAGTGGAAACACTGCCAATGATCAGCAATGCTGAAAAACAAGCAATCATTGATAAAGTTCAATTAAATCAATTGCCCATGCGTGAGGGGCAACTGGAGGAAACCATTTTTTATTATCCACTCCCTATAAATATTGGGGGAGAAAACGGAACACTCTTAGTTGTATCACCTGTTCAATCCTTAGCCGACATTACAAAAAATATATGGCTTCTTATTGGATTTACCTTAATACTTGGTCTTCTTGCTATTTTTATCATTGGATTTAATGTGTTTTCTAAATTCATCCGCCCCATTCGATCCGCATCTAAAACGGCTAATGAACTTGCTGAGGGGAACTACAATGCTCGCACTTATGAAGGTCACTTTGGTGAAGCAGGTCAGTTGAGTCGTTCGATTAATGTTCTTGCAAGGAACCTCCAAGAAATGACGAGTACAAAAGGAATGCAGGAAAATCAATTGGAGGCTGTTATTAACAATATGGGCAGTGGTCTGATTCTAATTGATGAAAAGGGCTATATTCTTCTAGTCAATAAGGCGTTCTTGGAAAGCTTTGGAGGGAATCAAAAGGAATACATAGGATTTCTTTATCATGATGCGATTCCTTACACAGCCATTCATGAAACGGTACAGACGATCTATATGTTTGAGGAAACAGTAAGTGAAAAATTTGTCTTGCCTGTACAGATTGACCGCAAGCATTTAGAAGTAACAGGTGCTCCCATCTTTAGCGAGAATAAAAAATGGAAAGGCATTGTTCTCGTTTTTCATGACATTACAGATATGAAAAAACTTGAGCAGATGCGCAAAGACTTCGTTGCCAATGTGTCTCATGAACTGAAAACCCCGATTACATCAATCCGAGGGTTTTCTGAAACTTTGCTTGATGGTGCAATGAGAGATGAGGCAATGCTTGATCAGTTTCTTCGAATTATTTTAAAAGAAGGTGGACGTTTGCAATCGTTAATTGAGGATTTATTGGAGCTATCCAAGGTGGAAAAAGAAGATTTCAAGTTGCTCGTTGAACAGGTTGAGCTACATAAGCTCTTATCTGAATTACTCCCAATTGTTGAACAGCAGGCTGAGAAAAAATCAATTAGGCTAGAAGCCTTGATGGATCGTAGGGTTGTGATTCAAGGCGATGCAAGTCGATTAAAGCAAGTGTTTATGAATTTGCTTGCCAATGCAGTAAACTATACTGGAGAAGAAGGCCTTGTGGAGGTAACCCTTGAGGATCATGAAGAAACAGTAGTCATTTCAATCAAGGATAATGGGGTGGGTATCCCTGAAGAAGAAATATCACGAATTTTTGAGAGGTTTTACAGGGTTGATAAAGCTAGAAGCCGTAATTCCGGCGGGACAGGTCTTGGGCTAGCTATCGTCAAGCATATTATTGAAGCACACCATGGCACTATCCGAGTCGATAGTGAGGTGAGTAAAGGTACAACTTTTGAAGTTACCTTGCCTAAGGAATTTACAAACAATTAATACTCTTTTAAAAGTCCCTTTATATAGTTTTGGTAAGATTACCAATGAAACCCTTTCATCCAAGGTGTTTTCTCTCATTGGGCAGAAGCCGCTTGTGCTTCTGCTCTTTTTTATCGGAATTTTATAATAAGGATACAATCTTCTAAAGTTAGGCTGAAGTAAGGGAGCTTAGCTCAATGATGGAGAGAAATTCCCTCTACTTTGAGTGCAAATCATTCATTTTTAAATAGATAGGGAAGATCCTATTTCCTGAACAAAAAGCGTCTTTTTTCTTCTTAGCAATAAACATGGTAGAATAAAGCAAAGACGTTTATACCTTGAGGAGTTGAGCGAATGGCGGAAAAAGTCGTATTAATAGATGGAAATAGTATAGCCTATCGGGCATTTTTTGCACTGCCACTACTAAACAGTGATAAAGGCGTGTATACGAATGCAGTATATGGCTTTACGACAATGCTTTTAAAAATATTAGAAGAGGACAAGCCTGATCGTATATTAGTTGCGTTTGATGCTGGGAAAACCACTTTTCGTCATGAAACGTACTCTGAATATAAAGGAGGAAGGCAGAAAACACCTTCCGAATTATCCGAGCAGTTTCCAGTTATTAAAGAGTTATTAGATGCCTTTATGATCCCCTATTACCAGCTTGATCAGTATGAAGCGGATGACATCATTGGAACATTAGCCACTGTAGCAGGAGAGCAGAAATTAGACGTAAAGGTTATTTCAGGAGATAAGGATTTACTGCAGCTTGTCTCCGAAAATATAAAAGTCAGCTTGACTAAGAAAGGGATCACAAATGTTGATACATATGATCCTTCATTTATGCAGGAAAAAATGGGTGTTCGTCCCGATCAAATCATTGACCTGAAAGCATTAATGGGAGATAGTTCAGACAATATTCCAGGGGTGCCTGGCGTTGGAGAGAAGACAGCTGTGAAATTATTAACACAGTTTGATAAACTAGAAAACGTTTATGGAAGTCTAGAAGAAGTAAGCGGTAAAAAACTTAAAGAAAAGCTTGAAACGAATAAAGAGGAAGCATTTATGAGTAAGCAGCTCGTAACAATCGATCGGAAAGCACCCATCAAGATTGGCTTAGAAGATATCCGGTATGATGGATATGAAAGTAACAAAGTGAGTGCATTGTTTCGTGACCTTGGCTTTCAATCACTCATGGACCGGGTAGCCGCACCTGGGGAGACGCAAGAACAGGTGATCCAAGGTGAAGATTGGCCGGAAATTGAAGTTTCTGTTATCACGGATGTCACCGATAATATGTTGACAGGCCAAGAAGCCTTAATTGTTGAAATGCTATATGATAATTACCATCAAGCTCCTGTGGAAGGAATTACCATCGTTAACGCCGATGATTATTATTTCATAACAATGGAAAACGCAGCACAGTCGAATGGTTTCAAGCAGTGGATGGAGGATGAGAAAAAAGAGAAATGGGTGTTTGACGCGAAGCAAACAGTCGTCGCCTTAAAACGCCACGGGATCGATGCGAGAGGGATCAGCTTTGACTTGCTGCTCGCTTCATATTTACTCAATCCTTCAGAGAATAACCATGATATTCCATCGATTAGCCATCGAATGGACGAGAAGGCTGTTCAGTATGATGAGGAAGTTTACGGAAAAGGCGCTAAATTAAAGTTGCCTGAATCAGAAGATATTTTTTATGAACATGTGGCTCGCAAAGCCTCCATGCTATATAAAATAAAAGATCGAATGGAAGCAGAGTTAAAACGGAATGAACAAATGGATCTTTATAAGAACCTAGAAATGCCTTTAGCCTTAATCCTGGGGGAAATGGAGCACCAAGGTGTAAGGGTGGATGTAGAGCGACTTAAACAAATGGGTAGTGAGCTTGAGGAAAGACTCCAAACCATTAGAGAAGAGATCTATGAGTTAGCGGGAGAGAGGTTTAACCTGAATTCTCCCAAGCAGCTCGGCCCGGTCCTGTTCGAAAAACTTGAGCTGCCTGTGATCAAAAAAACGAAAACAGGCTATTCCACTTCTGCTGATATCCTTGAACAGCTTGAAGGTCAACATGAAATCATTCCAAAAATTTTGCTTTATCGGCAATTGAGTAAGCTGCAATCGACCTATATAGAAGGCTTGCTTAAGGTAGTGTATGAATCTTCAAGTATGATTCATACAAGGTTTAATCAGGCACTCGCTCAGACAGGCCGATTGAGCTCAATCGACCCTAACTTGCAGAATATACCCATTCGTCTCGAAGAAGGAAGAAAAATAAGACAAGCTTTTGTCCCATCAGAACAGGGCTGGGTGATGTTCAGCAGTGATTATTCTCAAATTGAACTGCGAGTGTTAGCTCATATCGCTCAAGATGAGAAATTAGTGAAGGCATATAAAGAGGGGAAGGACATCCATACCCAAACAGCCAGCGAAGTTTTTGATGTACCTGAGAATGAAGTCACAAGCCAAATGAGGCGTCACGCTAAGGCGGTTAACTTTGGTATTGTTTATGGGATTAGTGATTATGGTTTATCACAAAGTTTAGGTATTACGCGTAAGGAAGCGAAACTTTTTATCGACAAGTATTTAAATAGTTATCCAGGTGTTAAGGAGTACATGGATGAATCCATACGTGAAGCGAAACGTCTAGGATATGTAACAACGCTTATGCAGCGTCGCAGGTATTTACCGGATATTACAAGTCGAAACTTCAATAAAAGAAGTTTTGCAGAGCGAACAGCCATGAACACACCTATTCAAGGAAGTGCAGCAGATATTATTAAAAAAGCTATGATTGATTTAAATCATCGTCTCCACGAAGATGGATTCAAAGCTCGTATGCTGCTGCAAGTTCACGATGAATTAATTCTTGAGGCACCAGAAGAAGAGATAGAAAAATTAAAGGATGTCGTAGCAGAGGTTATGGAGAATACGGTCAAATTAGAGGTTCCACTAGAAGTTGACTATTCTTACGGACCTACATGGTATGACGCGAAGTAAGTGAGGGGAACAACATGCCGGAACTACCTGAAGTGGAAACGGTGAGACAAACATTAAAGCAACTCGTCTTAAATAAACAAATTCAAGATGTTTCTATTTTTTGGGAGAATATTATTAAGCGTCCACAAGACCCGAATGATTTTAAGCAGTGGGTACAGTCGCAAACGATTCGTGATATAGAAAGAAAAGGGAAGTTTCTCATTTTTCAAATGGATGATATCGCTATGGTTTCACACTTGCGAATGGAAGGAAAGTTTGGTGTATATGAGTCTTCGGTTAGAAAGCCGAAACATACACACGTTATTTTCCATTTTACGGATGGTACTGAACTCCGTTATGATGATGTTCGTAAATTCGGAACAATGCATTTATTTGAAAAGGGGACAGAGAGAGAGCGTAAACCACTTAATCAATTAGGTCCGGATCCTTTTGATCCAGCTTTTACTCTGGATTATTTTTATGAAAGACTTAAGAAAACATCGAGAAATATAAAAGCGGTACTGCTTGACCAGAGTGTTGTAGGGGGCTTAGGAAATATTTATGTAGATGAAGCTCTCTATAGAAGCAGGGTTCATCCAGAACGAATCGCTAACCAGCTTACACTAGAAGAGGCGAAGCGGATCAGACAGGCGAGCATTGATACGATCCAAGAAGCAGTGGGCCAGGGCGGGACAACGATTCGCTCCTATATAAACAGCCAGGGGGAAATGGGTATGTTCCAGCAAAAACTGCGTGTTTATGGAAAGCAGGATACAGATTGTCTAGATTGCGGTTCACCGATTGTTAAGCTGAAAGTGAGCGGTCGTGGTACACATATTTGTCCAACATGCCAGAAGTAACAGGATAGGAGAGGAGCCCATATACTATTTCACATTCGATGGATACGAGGTGAAACGTAATGGGCACCGTTTTATTTACTTTCCTCTTCGGTCTTGCGGTTAGCGTAGATAGCTTTGGGATTGGCTGCATGATTGGATTGAAGAAAATTAGCATTTCATTAAAAAGAATCTGTGTAATTGCGTTGTTATCGGGCAGCTGCTTTCTTTTGTCCGCCTCGTTTGGGCAGTGGGTGAAGCCTTTTATTGATCAAACCCATGCTGAAAGATTAGGTGCATTAGCGCTTATAGGAATTGGCCTATTCCTTCTTTTTCAATTCGTGAAAAGCCCTAAAAAACCTGTAGCGGATGAAAAAGCTTGGGTACAGCCTACCCGTGTATTGCAATCACCTGAAACAGCCGATGTTGATCAGTCCGGGCATATTAAAGGCATGGAAGTGCTGATCCTAGGTCTTGCTCTTTCGTTAGATACTTTTGCAGCGGGTTTCAGCAGTTCGTTCATAGGAATTGCTCCGTTCCAAGCGGCCAGCTTAATTGTCATTATGACGAGCATTATGCTTTATACAGGAGTTAAAACCGGGGCTAAGCTGAGTAAGAAAGTGAACAACATCTCCGTGCTTCCAGGAATGTTACTCATAATTATTGGTCTAATTAAACTTGTGTAAGGAGGGAAAACATGACAGTTGTTATTGGCTTAACTGGCAGCATAGCCAGTGGGAAAAGTACGGTTTCTCAAATGTTTCACGATCTAATAATTCCTGTTGTTGATGCTGATGTCATTTCGAGGGAGGTTGTCCATGTTGGTGAATCTGCCTATGAAAAAATTGTCGATGCATTTGGTGAAGAGGTATTATATGATGACAAAACAATCAATCGTAAGCGGTTGGGTGAAATTGTATTTAGTAACAAGGAGAAACGAGATCAATTGAATCAAATTGTCCATCCTGAAGTTAGGAAAGAAATGCTACGTCAAAGGGATGCCTACAAAGCTGATGCGGCGGCAGCTGTTGTACTAGACATTCCTTTGCTATTTGAAAGTAAGTTGACGGATTATGCAGACCGCACACTTGTTGTGTATGTAGATGAAAACACTCAACTGGCTCGCTTAATGGAACGTGATCAATCAAGTGTTGAAGAGGCGAAGCAAAGAATTTCCTCACAAATCCCCGTTAGAAAAAAAGCTGAAATGGCTGATGCTGTCATTGATAATACAGGCACAATTGAACAAAGTTATGCACAATTAAAAAGCATACTTAAGAAGTGGAATATCATAAACTAACCTGACAGGAGCCTCATCTGTTTAGGTTAGTTTTTTAGTTGTTTCAAAAAAATTGATACAGTGGTTCGAGGGAGTTTCATGGGTATTAATAACCATATTGCTTCGGTCATGTAAATCGTTAACTTTTTGAACATACTTTTAAAATAAAATTGTAGAGATTTCTGCAAAACCGCTTTCAATGTGTTATACTATTTTTGAAAAAATGATTTATCAGTATATCATATATAGGGGGCTTGCCTTATGGGGAAAACACGAATTGCAATTAATGGTCTAGGTAGAATAGGTCGTATGGTCTTTCGGAAGGCTGTATTAGACGAAACAGTGGAACTCGTTGCTGTCAACGCAAGTTATCCTGCTGAAACCATTGCACATATGGTGAAATATGATAGTGTTCACGGACGTTTTGATGGAAAGATCGAAGCGATAGATGGCGGAATTGTTGTCAACGGAAAGGAAATTGCCCTTTGTTCTAAAAGGGACCCTTTGGAGTTGCCATGGGATGAATTGGACGTAGATATTGTAATTGAAGCGACCGGAAAGTTCAAAACTCAAGACGAAGCATCATTACACATACAATCTGGAGCAAAAAAAGTCATTATTACTGCTCCCGGAAAGGAAGTTGATGCAACGATTGTAATGGGCGTTAATGAGGAAGCATACAATCCTAATCAGCATAATGTGATTTCTAATGCCTCTTGCACTACTAATTGTTTAGCCCCTGTTGTTAAAGTACTGGAAGATCAATTTGGAATAGAGAATGGTCTTATGACAACGGTGCATGCATTTACAAATGACCAAAAGAACTTAGATAACCCACATAAAGATTTACGACGCGCTCGTGGATGTACTCAATCAATTATCCCTACTTCAACAGGTGCAGCAAAAGCGCTGGGAGAAGTGATCCCAGCGATGCAAGGGAAATTAAATGGTATGGCGTTAAGAGTGCCGACGCCGAATGTTTCCCTCGTTGATTTAGTTGTCGATTTGAAAACAGATGTAACCGAAGAACAAGTGAATCAGGCATTTTCTAAAATTGCTGAAGGCCAAATGAAGGGGATTTTGGAGTATAGTGATGAACCGCTCGTATCGATCGATTATACAACGTGTGATGCTTCTGCAATCGTAGATGGATTATCCACTCAAGTTATTGAAGATCGTAAAGTTAAAGTGTTAGCTTGGTACGATAATGAGTGGGGATATTCTTGCCGTGTTGTTGATTTAGCTAAATATGTCGGCAATTTATTAAATCAAGAAAAAAAAGTAAAAGCATCTTAAAGAGTGGAAATTCCTTTCCATAGTCCTTATAATAGGAATCACCCCGTCCAGAATAAAAATGTTTCTTGCAATAATTCAGGAAACCATATATACTTTTTTTGAACTTCTGAATATTTTTGACTGCATGTCTACTCAAAGGGTTAGGACCTCTCAGGACTAACTTTCCCCCGTGGTAGATCGTGTTTGTCATTTAGAAGTGAATTTGTTAAAGATCAAAAGGGGGATCCTTAGAAATGGATACAATGGGAAGACATGTAATTGCTGAATTATGGGATTGTAATGAAGATAAATTAAATGATATGACATATATCGAAAAAACATTTGTGGATGCTGCACTTAAAGCGGGTGCTGAAGTAAGAGAAGTTGCTTTTCATAAATTTGCTCCACACGGGGTCAGCGGGGTTGTCATTATTTCTGAATCACATTTAACGATTCACAGCTTTCCGGAACATGGCTATGCGAGCATAGATGTTTATACTTGTGGAGATCGAATCGATCCAAATGTAGCGGCAGAATTTATAGTTAAAGCCCTAGAAGCTGGTCGCAATGAAACGGTTGAAGTACCAAGGGGAATGGGCCCTGTAGAAGTACAGCAATCACGAGCCCTATAGGTTATAAAAGTCGTACAGTTTATCTCTGTGCGGCTTTTTTTGTTGTTTATTTACCAGAACTTATCAAAGGTTAATACGATCTCGGGGGATTCTACCCAAAAGGCGAGTGATTCTCCCCAAAGCCAACGTGATTCGGCCCGAAACCAAATTATTCTTAGAGTTAGTATAAAAAGTGGACACTAGTATTGAACCATGTTTTAATCATCACAAAGCATTAAAGGACGTGTTCACATTGACCCAAAAGTACAGAAATTATGACCCTGAGTTTAAGCTTTATGTTGTGAAGTTAATGGAATTGGACGGACACAAAATGACGGACCTTAGTCAGAAACTCGATATTCCCTACGGTAACCTTAAAAGATGGAAGACGGAGTATCGTGACCAAAAAAAGAAGGAAGAAAAAGAAGCACAGAATCAACTGTTGACCGCCTCTGAGTACAAGGAAATGTATGAAAAAGAGAAAAAAAGTAACGTAGAGCTCCAGGAGGAAGTCGACATTTTAAAAAAGGCCATGCACATCTTCAATCAGGAAAAGTAGTGAAGTTCAAGTTCATTCATGAACACCGACACGAACACACCATTTCGAGGATGTGCCAAGTTCTTGGTGTGTCTAAATCTGGTTATTATGATTATTTGAATCGTCTGGACAGAGAAGAAACGGAAAGAGAGGCTTGGAACCGTTATATCGATGAACGGATCCTCTTCCATTATCATGATAATTATGGGTGTTACGGCAGCCCTCGCATCCACTTTATGCTTCGAGAAGTGGATCAGGTGGAGGTTTCTCAAAAGAAAGTGACGAATCGAATGAGAGAACTGGACCTTTATGCCACACCACCTAAAAAGTTCATCAATACGACAGACTCTGATCACGATGAAACCATTCACTCAAACCATTTAAACCGTGACTTTCTTCCAGAGGCCCCAGACCAGGTTTGGGCTACTGATATTACTTATATTCACACAGGAGAAGGCTTTTTATATCTGAATCCTGTTATTGATCTTGCTTCCCGACGGATCATAAGTTATCAGTTAGACGATCATATGGATCACACCCTGTGCTTAAAAGCTTTAGAAAAGGCTTTGGCCATTCGTAACCCTAAGTCGGGTTGGATTCACCATTCAGATCGTGGCTCTCAGTACTGTTCTAAGGCTTATTTAGATACACTTAAGGAGGCAGGAGCGACCATAAGTATGAGTCGGAAGGGAAACCCCTACGACAATGCATGTGCAGAGAGTTTCTTTGCCTCTCTGAAAAAAGAATACCTGTACAAACATGTTTATGAGACAAAAGCAGAAGCCAAACTAGCCATTCAGTTTTACATCAATTTTTATAACCAAAAACGAATCCATTCTACATTGGACTATTTAACTCCGTTAGAAAAAGAAAAGAGCTATAAAATGAACCATGATAAAAAGCTCAAAAAGAACCAAATGTCCTCTGCCTAAAGGAATGAATTGGTTTTTGATTCTTTCCTTTAGGCGGAGGCATCCAAGCGTCTCGAAAGAGGACGCGCGGAAGAAAAAGAATGGTTCAAATACCGGTCTATGAATGTCCACTATATTGACAGATCTCCATTCTGACTAAAATCGGAATGATTCTGCCTAAAATTACCGTGATTATTCCCAAACTCGAAAAGATTCTCCCCTAACACCTTATCCACCGAACTGAACGCGCGCTTACTTAGCCCAGGGGATCTAAACGCTCGGCTCCACTTTTCTTTTTACTAAAACGTGTTAAAATATAATCAGATCATGTCGAATTTGTTTTGAAGGGGTTAGGTATGTGAAAGCTTTTATATCCAAGTATTTTAGTAATCATGCAGAAACGAGTGAGGAGTCTTACGATAAGTCGCTTGAAACGCACTATTATAAAGCTAAGAAAGATGAAGTATTTCGGGCTGTGGAGGAACTTTTCCGCTCCCCTTCTGAAAAAATTGCCGTATCAAAGGAACGTGGAGAAATTACGGTGAATTATAAAGGAAAGAAAAAGGCTTTTATTGTAGCGACAGTCATTATGGTTAGACCTTTTCAAACGTCCGTTGATTTTTCTGTGACTACTGATTCTGGTGGACCAATCGATTTCGGGTTTAGTCACAGACTAGTTATTCAACTTTATCACGAGTTGGATAGCCAGTTTCCTTTAGTTAATTCGTCGGAAAGATGAGAATGAAACGAAGAAAATGTGGAGTTGATTGTATTGAAATGTCCAAATTGCCACTATAAAAGTACAAAGGTGCTGGATTCCAGGCCAATCGAAGAGGGTGATTCGATCAGGCGGAGAAGGGAATGTGAGCAGTGTGATTTTCGCTTCACTACCTTCGAGAGAATTGAAGAAGTACCTCTGATTGTCGTTAAGAAAGAAGGAACTAGAGAAGAGTTCAGCCGTGAGAAACTGATGCGCGGTCTTATTCGTGCTTGTGAAAAACGACCGGTTGCTGTTGAAGAATTAGAAGCTGTTACACTTGATATAGAAAAAGAACTTCGTAACAGGGGAGTATCAGAAGTCCAAAGTAAGGATATTGGTGAAATGATAATGGGCAGGCTTTCTAACATTGACGAAGTGGCATATGTTCGTTTCGCTTCCGTTTATCGCCAATTTAAAGACATCAATGTATTTATAGACGAACTAAAGGAATTAATGAAACATGATGATAAAGGATGAGCCACACGAGGCTCATTTTCTTTTTCGGATGAAGGGGATGATATATTATGGATCGCTATATAGGAAAACTGCTACCCGTTGATGGGTTTACCATCATTCGTACAGGCGCTGCTCCTCGATCGGATCATTGGGCGTTAAGCCATTTATATCAGCCTTTAGTAGGGAAACTTGCTATATCCCTGTACCAATTTTTGGTTAGTGAGTATGAAACGTATAACCAAGTCGGTGTTCAATCACACCACGCCTTAATGTCCTTTCTATCAGCCCCGTTGGATCGAATTTATAAAGCGCGACAAAAACTAGAGGCTCTAGGGCTTCTGCGTACGTATTTATCAAAAAAAGATGACACAACTGTGTATTTATATGAAATTAGGCCCCCCTTTTCACCAGAAGAGTTTTTTAATGATGATATGCTCTCCCTTCTATTACAGCACGAAATGGGGGAAGATAGATTTAAATCTTTACGAACACGGTTTTCCCTCCCGACCGTTTCTTTAGAAGAGTATGAGGAAGTAACAGAAACGTTCGATCGAGTGTTCCATGAGGTCTACCCATCCTCGGCATTACTTGATGAACAAAAGCACAAGGCACAAAGCAGGAAAGGAACTTCTGCCCGCGGACCTGCAATTTTGAATAGCCGTGTTGACTTTAATTGGCTTCATCACGCTTTAAAGCAGCGTATGTATCCAAGTGAAAAGATACTGACAGGGGACCACCGTCGGGTTATATCACAGCTTGTAGCCTTATATAATTTAACATCAAGTGAAATCGAACGAGCCATTATATGGGCGATTAATGAGGAAAATGAACTAATCATCGATGAACTTAAATCTGCTTGTCATGATTTTATGAAGGATCGTCCATCCGCAAATAAGGCTAGCATTGATGAACGTGACAAGGCTGCTCCTTCGCAAGACGAGCCTGCTAACAAAGAAGATCAGTTTATTCAATTATTAGAACAGATTTCTCCAAGGGAGCTTTTAGAAGACTTATCTAGCGGAAATCAAGCTTCTGAACAAGAAATGAAGATGATTCGGGATGTAATGACAGAACAAGGATTACCACCTGGTGTGATGAATGTCCTTGTGCATTATGTTCTTTTAAAAACGAATATGAAATTGTCCAAGCCTTATTTGGAAAAGATCGCTAGTCATTGGGCGCGAAAAAATGTTTCAACTGTAAGGCAAGCGATGAACCTGGCGAAGGCTGAACATCAGAAGTATCAGGAGTGGGGCAAACAGAAGAATTCATACAGGAAAAAAAATCAGGAAGTTATACCTGGATGGTTTAAAAAGCGTGAACAAATGAATGAAAAACAGCCTGCTGCTTCACCTATAGACAAGAGTGACATGGCCGAGAGAATACGCCGGCTTTCAAATAAAGGAAATTGAACGTAAGGTGTGGTGAAATCCGTGGAACCCATTCAAAAGTCATTACAAAAATGGATGCGAAATCATAAGCAATTTCAGCAACGGTTCAATCAAATGAAACAAGAG
Organism: Halobacillus amylolyticus; assembly: GCF_022921115.1. Lineage (NCBI taxonomy): Bacteria > Bacillati > Bacillota > Bacilli > Caryophanales > Bacillaceae > Halobacillus > Halobacillus amylolyticus. The sequence continues at coordinate 4,152,539 of NZ_CP095075.1, forward strand.
GTTCTCCAGTCACCAGAGATTAAGAACCTAGTCAGTGAACATCCTTCATTAACGAACTCGGAAGTTGAGAAGCAGTTAATTAAACTTTATGAATATCAGTCACAGTCGAAGAATTGTGAAAAGTGCCCTTCCCGTGAAGCGTGCATCAATATCTTACCAGGCCACGTACCCCAGGCAGAAGTAGTGGGTACAGAGATAAAGCTTGTTTATAATAAATGCCGCAGAGAGAGAAAGCAGGAACATCACCGTAAACAGCGTTCCTTAATAAGCAGTCTTCATATGCCGAAGGAAATTTTAGAAGCTAAGATCGATCGTTTAGATTTCAAGGATGATGACAGGGCGCAGGCTGTTCAGAGTACGGTTCAATATCTTGAAGGAATTGATGAGCAGCTTCCGAGCAAGGGGTTATACTTTCATGGTCCTTTTGGGGTGGGGAAGACGTATTTCCTTGGTGTAATTGCTAATGAATTAAGCGAGAAGAATATTGCCTCTATGATCATTTATATGCCTGAGTTTGTTCGAGAAATAAAAGCTTCGATTAAAAATGACTCGATGAACGACAAGATCGAGGCATTTAAGAAAACACCTGTGCTTATGCTCGATGATATAGGTGCCGAATCCCAATCCGCCTGGTTCAGGGATGAAGTACTTGGATCGATTTTACAATATCGGATGATGGAACGTCTTCCTGTATTTTTCACTTCCAATTATACGCTTAATGAACTCGAAAAAGTGTTAATGACAAGTAATAGAGGAGACACTGATCAAGTTAAAGCACAGCGTATTACTGAACGAATCCATCAATTAAGTGACATGGTGCCCGTCTATGGACAAAATAGAAGGGGATCCTAACTAAGACAATTAGGCATGTTTACTCTCATCACATCATATGTATAAGACGTAATATATTTATTACCTACTAAAGTGGGGACGTTTTTTGTGATGAGGGGGAAGTGTGTTGGTATGTATACAATTTTCCAGTCGAAAAGTAGCTTTTTACTTTCACCAAGTGATAACAGAACTTCAAATAGATAATTCCTGCTCTTGGCATGTTAAGGAGATCGCTCATAACAAGTTGTTAATTGAAACAGTGCTTCCTATGAGGGATGTCTACAGTGATTTCGTCCGCAGTGTGACTAGAGTGATAACTGATCAAAAGTTGACTCCATGGACGGAAGGCGTGCTAAAACATGTATTTCACTATAAAGAGACCCAGGAAATTAAGCGAATACTAGAATTGTCCTGTGAGCTTAGGCTGAATCCTCCAGAAGGCATCGTATTTCCTATGATGGAATATGAGATTGACCAGTGTGTGAAGGACAAGCTTGTGGACCGTTTTTATGTAGACTTCGACTGGCTAAGTGCTGTTTGTTTGGAAGAGGTATATGATCAATTGTTGGATTTTACTGGTAAAGTATTAGATGAGTATAAACTAGAAGAAGCTCATCAGTTGATGGTTGATTCATGGCGGAGAGGGATCAATAACAGAGATACGGGGGTGCAGATCCTTCATGTGATCAGTGATTATGACCTTCACTATTATCATGCAGAAGGAAATG